>NZ_JBDGLI010000001.1:217030-556094 GCF_057655955.1 Pseudomonas sp. Soil_N_39 | reverse complement strand
GCACCGGTCAGGGTGGCGGTGTAAGTGATGGTGCCGTTTTCATTCACGGTCGGCGTAGCGGTCAACGTCACGGTGGTTGTGTCGTTGACATCACTGACGATTGTGCTGACCGGAGCGGTGTTCGGCGCGATGGCTTCGAGGTTGCCACCGGATGCATCTTTGATCGACTCGGTGACGGTGGTCGGACCTTGATACACGTCGTTGCCGACGGCTACGTCGAGCACGCCCGAGCTTGCACCCGCGGCGATGGTGATGGTCTTGCCGCTTTCCAACGTCACGGTCACCGGGCCGTTTTGCGCGGTGACGGGTTTGCCATCGGCACCGGTCAAGGTCGCGGTGTAGGTGATGGTGCCGTTTTCATTCACGGTCGGATTGGCGGTCAATGTCACCGTGGTGGTGTCGTTGACGTCGCTAACCACGGTGCTGACTGGGGCAGTATTTGGAGCAATGGCTTCCAAGTTGCCGCCGGATGCATCTTTGATCGACTCGGTGACGGTGGTCGGACCTTGATACACGTCGTTGCCGACAGCCACATCCAGTACGCCCGAACTTGCGCCCGCTGCGATAGTGATGGTTTTGCCGCTGTCCAACGTGACGGTCACCGGACCGTTCTGCGCAGTGACAGGCTTGCCGTCGGCACCGGTCAGGGTGGCGGTGTAAGTGATGGTGCCGTTTTCATTCACGGTCGGCGTAGCGGTCAACGTCACGGTGGTGGTGTCGTTGACGTCGCTGACCACGGTGCTGACTGGAGCGGTATTTGGGGCGATAGCTTCCAGGTTACCGCCCGATGCCGAGGCAATCGACTCGGTAACGGTGGTTGGGCCTTGGTACACGTCGTTACCCACAGCGACATCGAGCACACCCGAGCTTGCGCCGGCAGCGATGGTGATGGTTTTGCCGCTATCGAGCGTGACCGTTACAGGACCATTCTGCGCGGTGACAGGCTTGCCGTCGGCATCGGTCAGCGTGGCAGTGTAAGTGATCGTGCCGTTTTCATTCACGGTCGGCGTGGCGGTCAACGTCACGGTGGTAGTGTCTACCGAATCAGTAATCGTAGTGACCGCAGGCGCAGTGCTCGGCACCAGGTTCTCGAAGTTGCCGCCGGTTGCACCGGTAATCGTGGTGCTGACCGTGCTGCCGTTGTTGTAGACGTCATTAGCCGGGGTATCGACGTTAACGGTGCCGGTCGTCTGGCCAGCAGCAATGGTGATGACCGAGCCGTTGCTCAAGGTCACGGTCACCGGAGTCTGAGCCGGGTTGGTCAGTGTCGCGGTGTAGGTGATCTGGCCGCCTTCGGTGATGGTTTCGCTGGCGCTCAGTGTCAGGCCGGTGGTGTCGGCCGAATCGGTAATCGTAGTAACGGCAGGTGCAGTGCTCGGCACCAGGTTCTCAAAGTTGCCACCTGTTGCACCGGTAATGGTGGTGCTGACCGTACTGCCGTTGTTGTAGACGTCATTCGCCGGCGTCTCGACGTTAACAGTGCCGGTCGTCTGGCCAGCAGCAATGGTGATGACCGAGCCGTTGCTCAAGGTCACGGTCACCGGAGTCTGAGCCGGGTTGGTCAGAGTGGCGGTGTAGGTAATCTGGCCGCCTTCGGTGATGGTGTTGCTGGCAGTCAAAGTCAGGCCAGTGGTATCCGCCGAATCAGTAATCGTGGTGACCGCAGGCGTAGTGCTCGGCACCAGGTTTTCAAAGTTGCCACCCGTCGCACCGGTAATGGTGGTGCTGACAGTGCTGCCATTGTTGTAGACGTCATTGGCCGGAGTATCGACGTTGACGATGCCAGTGGTCTGGCCAGCAGCGATGGTAATGACCGAGCCGTTGCTCAAGGTCACCGTCACCGGAGTCTGGGCCGGGTTGGTCAGAGTGGCGGTGTAGGTAATCTGGCCGCCTTCGGTGATGGTGTTGCTGGCAGTCAAAGTCAGGCCAGTGGTATCCGCCGAATCAGTAATCGTGGTGACCGCAGGCGCAGTGCTCGGCACCAGGTTTTCAAAGTTGCCACCCGTCGCACCGGTAATGGTGGTGCTGACAGTGCTGCCATTGTTGTAGACGTCATTGGCCGGAGTATCGACGTTGACGGTGCCCGTGGTCTGGCCAGCAGCAATGGTAATGACCGAGCCATTGCTCAAGGTCACGGTCACCGGAGTCTGAGCCGGGTTGGTCAGTGTCGCGGTGTAGGTAATCTGGCCGCCTTCGGTGACGGTATTGCCCGCGCTCAGGGTGACGGTGGTGGTGTCGACGGTGTCGGTGATCTGGGTCACGGCCGGCGTGGTGGGTACGGTCACGGCGATGCCGGTACCGCCGGTGGTGCCAGTGACGGTCACACTGATCTGGCTTGGGTCGTTGTAGACCGTGTCATTCGGTGCGAGTGGAACGTTGACGCTGCCGGTCAGCTGACCCGCCGGGATCACGATGACCGCGCCGTTGGACAAGGTTACGGTCAGGTTGGTCTGCGGAGCCTGGGTGACCGTCGCGGTGTACACCAGCACGCCACCGGCCTCGGTCAGGGTCGGCGTGGCGCTCAGGGTCATCGTCGCATTGAGCACGGCGTTGGCGGTCGTATCCGTGGTATCGCCACCCAGGATGTTGTCATCAGTGGCGGCCGCCGCCGCGAGGCCTTCGGTTGGGAAACCGACGGTAGGGTCGACGCTGCCGGCGGTGGCATCCAGCACCACAAAGCTGTGACCGCCACCGGCGGCACCACCCGTACCCGCGGCAGTGGCGCCGGCGGCGGTGGCTTCCAGGGCGGTCGTCGGGTCGACGCCAGCGGCGATGGCTTGTTGCAGCTCTTCTACCGACGGCGCGGCCTGGGCAGTGGCTTGGGCCAGGTCGGTGGACGAGTCCGGGGCATTGGCGCTCCACTGGGTGTCGCGCCCCAGGTCCAGGGTGCGGCCATCGGCCAGTTCCAATGTGACGGCGCCGGCAGGGCCGGTGTCCAACTGGTCGCCTACGTTCAGGCGATCACCTTCAATGAGTACGCGCCGGATGCCCTCTGGGGATACGACGAAAACCTGACCAACAATGCTTTTGACAACGGCAATAACACTGCTCATTGAAGACTCTCCGGGTGCCACGCTCAGTAGACTTCCATGGACCCGGCGGCTTGTAGGCAGCAGCGGTCTGGACGTTTATGTTCACAAAGTAAGGTTATTTGACGCTTTTTGATGTCAATATTTTGGCTGCGTTTTTCCGAATATTTTGTTTGTGCCAAACTATTGACCTTCTGCCGGCCATCCTAAACAATCGCCGCCGTAATGTCACATTGATATTTAAGCGGCGACCTGTTCTTTCAGTGCGTGTTCCAGCTCCTGTTTTGAACTTTCCGACATACGGTCATTCCGGTTGCCATCATCCGATGCAGCGCCACGTTTCGCTGTGATTCAAGACAAGAGTTCTGGGAATAATCCAACCATGCGTTCGCACCTGCTCAAGGCTTTACCCTTCGCCCTCGCCGCTAGCTTCGTACAAGCACAAACCTTGCCGCAGGCCATGCAGCAGGCTTTGGATGTCCACCCTGAAATCCAGGCCGGTGTGAACAGCCGTCTCGCGGCGGATTACCAACTCAAGGCGGCCAAGGGCGGCTACCTGCCTAGAGTGGACCTTGCAGCCGGGTATGGTCGTGAAGGCACCGACAGCGTCACCACCCGGTCGGGCGGCAATAACCATTGGGAAACCCTGAACCGCAGCGAGTCGAGCCTGCGCCTGTCGCAAATGGTGTTTGACGGTTTTGCGACGTCCAGCGAAGTCGGGCGTCAACAAGCCACCGTCAATGCCCGTGCCTACTCGTTGCTGGACGCTTCCGAGCGCACCGGGTTGACGGTGGCCCAGGTCTATCTGGACGTGTTGACCCGTCGCGAGTTCGTGCGCCTGGCCGAGGAAAACCTCAAGAGCCACGAGCGCATCTTCGACCAGATCAAGCTGCGCACCTCCCGTGGCGTGGGCAGCGGCGCCGACCTGGACCAGGCCGAAGCGCGCATGGCCCAGGCCCGCAACAACCTGATCACCGAGCAAACCAACCTGGCCGATGCCGAGACCAACTACCTCAGTGCCGTCGGCCAACTGCCTGATCAACTGGAGCGTCCAGCCGATTTTCTGGCACTGCTGCCAGCCAACCTGACCGAAGCCCGCGCCCAGATGCTGGAAAACAGCCCGGTGCTGCGTTCGGCCGAAGCCGACATCGCCGCCGCCGAGCAACAGTACGAAGCCGCCAAGTCGAGCTTCTACCCACGCTTCGACGCCGAGTTGGGTCGCACCGCCGACAACGACCTGGACGGCCAGAACGGCCACAACAATGAATGGCAGGCCATGCTGCGCATGCGTTTCAACCTGTATGCCGGTGGCAGCAACAAGGCCGACCTGGAATCCAAGTCGTACCTGTCCAACCAGGCCCTGGACATCCGTAACAACGCGCTGCGCCAGTTGAACGAAGAACTGGGCCTGGCCTGGAACGCCTTGAACAACGCCAACGCCCAGGTGCCGGTAGCCCAGCAATACGTGGATCGCAGCGCCAACGTGCGCACCGCCTACCAGAAGCAGTTCAGCCTCGGCGAGCGAACCCTGCTCGACTTGCTCGACAGCGAAAACGAGCTGTTCAGCGCCTCCCGTCGCCTGGCGGAAATCAAGAATGTGCAGCTGTTCACCCAGTACCGGATCAAGGCAACCATGGGCCAGCTGTTGAAAAGCCAGGGTGTGGTCGCGCCGTTGGCATCGGTTGTGCAGAACGACGTGAAACCCAAGGTCCAGTTGCCTGGGATGAATTGAGTCTTCAACCTGTTTTAATCAGTCAGAGTGCCGAGCGTGGAATCAGAAGTCAGTCCAGTCGAACTAGTTCATGACCCGCGCACGCTGCACGACGACCCGTTGCTGGACGGTTTGCTGGCGCTTTGCATGCTGCATCAGAAGCCGGCCAGCGCGGCGATGCTCACCACCGGCCTGCCGCTGCCCAAGCAACGGCTGAGCGTCGAATTATTGTCGCGCGCGGCGGCCCGTGCCGGTCTGCAAGGCCGGGTGCTGCAACGCAAGCTCGAGCAGATTCCGACCATCGCCATGCCGGCGCTGTTGTTGCTCAAGGACGGCCGCAGCGCCGTGCTGCTGGGCTGGGTCGGTGACGACCAGGCGCGACTGCTGCTCAGCGAAAGCGACGGCGGTGAGGTGACCATCAGCCGCGAACTGCTGGCCGATGATTACAGCGGCAAGGTGTTCTTCGCCCAACCGCAGCATAAATTTGACGTTAACCACGGCACGCTCATTCCCCGGGCGCGTTCGTGGTTTCGCGACACCCTCAAACGGTCCCGCTGGCTGTACGCCGATGCCATCGCC
Source organism: Pseudomonas sp. Soil_N_39 (assembly GCF_057655955.1). NCBI lineage: Bacteria > Pseudomonadati > Pseudomonadota > Gammaproteobacteria > Pseudomonadales > Pseudomonadaceae > Pseudomonas > Pseudomonas sp. Soil_N_39. Next base: position 550,775 of record NZ_JBDGLI010000001.1, on the reverse strand, counting down.
GCTAGCCTGCTGATCAACATCATCGCCATGGCCGCGCCCCTGTTCGTGATGAACGTCTACGACCGCGTGGTGCCGAACCAGGCCGAATCGACCCTGTGGGTGCTGGCTGTCGGTATCACTGGCGCCTATGTGTTCGACCTGATCCTCAAGATGCTGCGCAGCCTGTGTCTGGACCTGGCGGGCAAGAAAACCGACCTGATCATTTCGGCGACGCTGTTCGAGCGCATCGTCGGCATGTCCATGAAGTATCGCCCGGCGCGGGTCGGCAGCTTTGCCCAGAACATCCATGAGTTCCAGAGCCTGCGGGACTTCCTCGCCTCGCTGACCCTCACCAGCCTGATCGACTTGCCGTTCACCCTGCTGATCTTCATGGTCATCGCGATTATCGGCGGGCACCTGGTGTGGATTCCGGTGCTGGCGTTCCCGATTGCCCTGCTGATCGGCTATGCCTTGCAGAAGCCGTTGGTAGCGACAATGGAGCGCACCATGGCCCTGGGCGCCGAGCGGCAGTCCAGCCTGATCGAGACCCTGGCCGGCCTGGATGCAGTGAAGGTCAACAATGCCGAGAGCGAGCGTCAATACCAGTGGGAACAGACCATCGGCACCCTCAGCCGTCTCGAACTGCGGGTGAAGATGCTGTCCGGGCTGGCGATGAACATCACCTTGTTGATCCAGCAATTGGCCGGGGTGATCATGATCGTCTTCGGCGTTTACCTGATCATCGCCGGCAACCTGAGCATGGGTGGGCTGGTGGCCTGCTACATGCTCAGCGGCCGCGCCCTCAGCCCGTTGGCGTCGCTGTCGGGCCTGCTGACCCGCTATCAGCAGGCGCGGGTGACGATGACCTCGGTCGACCAGATGATGGAACTGCCCCAGGAGCGCAATTTCGACGAGCGTCCGCTGAGCCGCAAGGTATTGCAGGGCGCCGTTGAATGCCGTCAGTTGAACTTCACCTACCCGAACCAGCAGAACGCTGCCCTGAAGAACATCAACCTGGTGATCAAGCCGGGCGAGAAAATCGGCATCATCGGCCGCAGCGGCTCGGGCAAGAGCTCGTTGGCCAAATTGCTGGTGGGCCTGTATCAGCCGGATGACGGCGCCTTGCTGGTGGACGGCGTGGACATCCGCCAGATCGACGTCAGCGAGCTGCGCTACAACATTGGCTACGTGCCCCAGGACATCCAGTTGCTGGCCGGCACCCTGCGGGACAACCTGACCTCCGGCGCCCGTTACGTCGAAGACGAACTGGTGCTCCAGGCCGCGGAACTGGCGGGTGTGCATGAATTCGCCCGCCTGCATCCGCAAGGCTATGAACTGCAAGTCGGCGAGCGCGGGCAGAACCTGTCCGGTGGCCAGCGCCAGAACGTCGCCCTGGCCCGCGCGCTGTTGCTCAACCCGCCCATCCTGCTGCTGGACGAACCCACCAGCGCCATGGACAACACCGGTGAAGAACGCCTGAAACAGCGCCTGGCCGCCGTGGTGGAAAACAAGACCGTGCTGTTGGTGACGCACCGGGCCTCCTTGCTGTCGCTGGTGGACCGCCTGCTGGTGATCGACCGTGGACAGATCCTCGCCGATGGCCCGAAAGCCGCTGTCATGGAAGCGTTGAAGAAGGGGCAGATCAGTGTTGCTTAAGTCAGGTTTAAAGGGCGCGGTGGGCCGCTATTTCAAAGGTTCCGACTCGCTGCACGGCCAACCGCTGCCCGAGGTCAACAAAGCCCTGATCGAGGACGCTCCGCGGGTGGTGCGGTTGACGATCTGGGGCATCATCGGCTTCTTTGTGTTTCTGGTGCTGTGGGCCAACTTCGCCGAGATCGACGAAGTGACCAAGGGCGACGGCAAGGCGATCCCATCGTCCAAGATCCAGAAGATCCAGAACCTGGAAGGCGGCATCGTCGCTGAGCTGTTCGTCAAGGAAGGGCAGATTGTCGACGCCGGCGCGTCGCTGATTCGCCTGGATGACACGCGGTTTGTCTCCAACGTCGGCGAGACCGAGGCTGATCGGCTGTCCATGTTGTTACGGGTCGAGCGCCTGAGTGCCGAGGTCGATGACCGCCCGCTGAACTTCCCGGCCGATGTACTCAAGGCTGTGCCGGGCCAGGCCGCCAGCGAAGAGTCGCTGTACATCAGCCGCCGCCAGCAGTTGCACGATGAAATCGGTGGCTTGCAGGAGCAGTTGATCCAGCGTCAGCAGGAACTGCGCGAGTTCGTCTCCAAGCAGGCGCAGTATCGCTCCGGCCTGGCGCTGCAACGCCAGGAAATCAATATGTCCGAGCCGTTGGTGGCTCAGGGCGCGGTATCGCCCGTGGAAGTGCTGCGGCTCAAGCGCGCCGAGGTCGAGACCCGTGGGCAACTGGACGCCACGACGCTGGCGATCCCTCGCGCCGAATCGGCGATCAAGGAAGTGCAGCGCAAGATCGACGAGACCCGCGGCAAGTTCCGCAGCGAAGCCCTGACCCAACTCAACGAAGCACGCACCGACCTGAACAAGGCCCAGGCCACCGGCAAAGCCCTGGAAGATAGGGTGAGCCGGACCCTGGTGACGTCGCCGGTGCGTGGCATCGTCAACAAATTGCTGGTGAACACCATCGGCGGGGTGATTCAGCCCGGCAGCGACCTGGTGGAAATCGTGCCGCTGGACGACACCATCCTGGTGGAAGCGAAAATCCGGCCCCAGGACATCGCCTTCCTGCACCCCGGCCAGGACGCCACGGTGAAATTCACCGCCTACGACTACACCATCTACGGCGGGATGAAAGCCAAGCTGGAACAAATCGGTGCCGACACCATCACCGATGAAGACAAGAAAACCACCTACTACATCATCAAGCTGCGCACCGAACGCAGCCACCTGGGCACGCCTGAAAAGCCCTTGCTGATCATCCCGGGGATGGTGGCGTCGGTGGACATCATCACCGGCAAGAAAACCGTGCTCAGCTACCTGCTCAAGCCCATCATCAAGGCCCGGTCCGAGGCGTTGCACGAGCGCTAGGCACACAGGACCGTGGCTTGCCGCTTTTGTGGCGAGGGAGCTTGCTCCCGCTGGGGCGCGCAGCGGCCCCAAAAAACAGTGAGCGCTTCGCACTCAAGCGGGAGCAAGCTCCCTCGCCACAATCGTGCCATTCTCGAAGCCCTTGTGGGAGCGAGCTTGCTCGCGATAGCGGCAGGTCAGATTTTTATCTATCACTGACACACCGTCATCGCGAGCAAGCTCGCTCCCACAGGTTCTGCCATATAGTTATGCATTTTTAATATTTAAATTAATTTTCTTATACCTTTAAAGTCATCCCCCTGCGTACCTGCCGACCAATCGGCGCGCCGCACGACACAAACCAACACGGTACCGCCGTGAGTTTTTGATCGATGCGCGCCTGAAGCGTGCGTGGGAGTGATGTATGCCAGCCGTCTCTTATTCTCCAGATTCAACCGTCGCAAGCAGTGCGCCGCAGTCGTTCGAAATCCGCCCGTTCCCCGATGCCGTCGGCGCCGAGATCGTCGGGCTGGACCTGTCCCGGCCCATCAACGACCAGGATTTCGCTCGCATCCATCGCGCACACCTGGACTATCACGTCGTGGTGTTCCGCGACCAACGCATCACCCCTGAACAACAGATCGCCTTCAGTCGCCGCTTTGGCGTGCTGCAGATCCATGTGCTCAAGCAATTCCTGCTGAGCGGGCACCCGGAAATTCTCATCGTCTCCAACATCATCGAAAACGGCCAATCCATCGGCCTCGGTGATGCAGGCAAGTTCTGGCATTCCGACCTGTCCTATAAAGAACTGCCCAGCCTCGGCTCGATGCTTCACGCCCAAGAGCTGCCGAGCGAAGGCGGTGACACGCTGTTCGCCGACATGCACAAGGCCTGGGACGGTCTGCCTGAAACGCTGCGTAAAGCGGTGGAAGGCCGTTCGGCGGCGCATTCCTACACCGCGCGCTACAGCGAAACCAAATTCGAAGGCAACTGGCGCCCGACGTTGACGCCTGAGCAACTGGCCCAGGTGGCTGAAGTGGTGCACCCGATCGTGCGCACCCACCCGGAAACCGGGCGCAAGGCGTTGTTCGTCAGCGAAGGGTTCACCACCCGCATCGTTGGCCTGCCGGAGGATGAAAGCAAAGCCATCCTGGCCGAGCTGTATGCCCACAGCGTGTTGCCCCAGAACATCTATCGCCATCAATGGCAGCCCCATGATTTGGTGTTCTGGGACAACCGCTCGCTGATCCACCTGGCCGCCGGTTGCCCGAGCCATCTGCGCCGCAAACTGTATCGCACCACCATCCAGGGCGACGCCCCTTTCTGATCGGCTGCGCAGCGCGCAAAGAGCCCGGAGAATCACCATGTCCACACGCATTGCTTTTGCACCGCTGGCCGCCGCCATCGGCCTGGGCTTCAGTTTGCTGGCCGGCAGTCTGGTCGCGCCGGCCAGCGCCCACGCCGAGGGCGAGATTCGGATCGCCGAGCAGTTCGGCATCGTTTACCTGTTGCTGAACGTGGTCCGCGACCAGCAATTGATCGAGAAGCACGGCAAGGAGGAGGGCATCGACATCAAGGTCGACTGGACTCAACTGTCCGGCGGCGCGGCGGTCAACGATGCGTTGCTGTCGGGCTCCATCGACATTGCCGGGGCCGGTGTCGGGCCGTTGCTGACGGTCTGGGACCGCACCCGTGGCAAGCAGAACGTCAAGGCCGTGGCGTCCCTGGGCAACTTTCCCTACTACCTGCTGAGCAACAACCCGAAGGTCAAGACCATCGCTGACTTCACCGAGCAGGACCGCATCGCGGTGCCGGCGGTGGGTGTTTCGGTGCAGTCGCGCATCTTGCAATACGCCGCCGCCAAGCAGTGGGGCGACAAGGATTTCAATCGCCTCGACAAGTACACCCTGGCGGTTCCGCACCCGGACGCCACGGCGGCGTTGATTGCCGGCGGCACCGAGTTGACCGGGCACTTTTCCAACCCGCCGTTCCAGGACCAGGCGCTGCAAAACCCCAACGTCCATGTGGTGCTCAACTCCTATGACGTGCTCGGGCCGAACTCACCCACGGTGCTGTTCGCCACCGAGAAATTCCGCGATGAAAACCCCAAGACCTACAAGGCCTTCGTCGAGGCGCTGACCGAAGCGGCCGAGTTCGCCCAGAAGGATAAAGGCGCGGCGGCGGACACCTACCTGCGGGTGACCAAGGCCAAGATCGACCGGGCGACCTTGCTGAAGATCATCGACAACCCGCAGATCGAATTCACCGTCACCCCGAAAAACACCTACCCGCTGGCCGAATTCCTCTACCGCGTCGGCGCCATCAAGAACAAGCCGGCGTCGTGGGAAGATTATTTCTTCCAGGACGCCAAACCGTTGCAGGGGAGCTGATTGCCATGAACGCGCTTTTGCAAGGCCACGTGGCCAGCAACGCTACCCGCACCGACACGGCATTGTTGTCGGTGGATAACGTCAGCCTGGAATACCGCACCCCGCAGCGGGTGGTACGGGCCACCCACCAAGTGAGTTTTGAAGTCGACCCGGCGGATCGTTTTGTGCTGCTCGGCCCGTCCGGTTGCGGAAAGTCCACCTTGCTCAAGGCGATTGGCGGCTTCATCACGCCGTGCGAAGGCGAGATTCGCTTGCAAGGCCAAACCGTCAACGCGCCGGGCCCGGATCGGATCGTGGTGTTTCAGGAGTTCGACCAGCTGCCGCCCTGGAAGACCGTGAAGCAGAACGTGATGTTCGCGCTGCTGGCGTCCGGCACGCTCAAGCGTCGCGAGGCCGAGGAGCGGGCGCTGCACTATCTCGACAAAGTTGGCCTGGCGGCGTTTGCCGATGCCTACCCCCACACGTTGTCCGGTGGCATGAAAGCCCGGGTCGCGATTGCCCGGGCGTTGGCGATGCAGCCGAAAATCCTCTTGATGGACGAACCCTTCGCCGCCCTCGATGCCCTGACCCGACGCAAGATGCAGGAAGAATTGCTGCTGCTCTGGGAGGAGGTGCGTTTCACCTTGCTGTTCGTCACCCACTCCATCGAAGAAGCCTTGGTGGTGGGCAATCGCATCCTGTTGCTGTCGCCGCATCCAGGGCGAGTCCGGGCGGAAATCCACAGCCATCAATACGATTTGCAAAGCCTCGGTGGCGTGGGGTTCCAGCACACGGCGCGGCGGATTCATCGGTTGCTGTTCGATGAGGGCCCGTCGCCGGGGACCGAGCGTGAGCTGGATTTCGCTGACATCCGTATTGCGTATTAAGGGGAGCGTTCCATGAGCCAGTTATCGCCTGCGCGCGAAGAATACGAAGTCGACCTGCAACCCCTGACCCAAGTGCCGCTGGAACGCGAGTTGCCCCTGGGCCAGCGCCTCTGGCAACAGGGTTGGCTGCGCAAAAGTTTGATCCTGTTGTTGCTGGCGCTGGTGTGGGAGGGCGTGGCGCGTTACCAGAGCAACGACCTGCTGCTGCCGAGCTTCTTGCAGACCGCCAGCGCGTTGTATGACGGTTTGCTCAGCGGCGAGCTGCTGGGCAAGGTGTGGATTTCTTTGGTGGTGCTGCTCAAGGGCTATCTGCTGGGCATCGTTTTGGCGTTCGGCCTGACCACGCTGGCCGTGTCGACGCAATTCGGTCGCGACTTGCTCAGCACCCTGACCTCGATGTTCAACCCGTTGCCGGCCATCGCCCTGTTGCCGTTGGCGCTGCTGTGGTTTGGCCTGGGCCAGAACAGCCTGATTTTCGTGCTGGTGCATTCGGTGCTGTGGGCGCTGGCGTTGAACATGTATGCGGGGTTTCTCGGTGTATCGGAAACGCTGCGCATGGCCGGGCGCAACTACGGGCTCAAGGGCCTGCGCTTTGTGCTGTTCATCCTGATCCCGGCGGCGCTGCCGTCGATCCTCGCCGGGTTGAAGATCGGCTGGGCCTTCGCCTGGCGCACTCTGATCGCCGCCGAACTGGTGTTCGGCGCCACCAGCGGCAAGGGCGGTTTGGGTTGGTACATCTTCCAGAATCGTAATGAGCTGTACACCGACAAGGTCTTTGCCGGGTTGGCGGTGGTGATTTTGATTGGGTTGTTGGTGGAGAATTTGGTGTTTGATTCCCTGGAGCGGGTGACGGTGAAGCGTTGGGGGATGCAGCGTTGACTAGGTAATACTCCTTGCCAGGGCTTTGGGTTGTCTGGGCTGACGTCATCGCGAGCAAGCTCGCTCCCACACTGGGGCGGTGTTGTGTCTCGATATTGGGTTCGACACAACCTCCCCCTGTGGGAGCGAGCTTGCTCGCGATGGCAATCTTCAATTCACCGCAGGCCTGTCAGCCCGCCGCTTGAACCTCCAGCCGATCCATCGCCCGCTCCACCAACAAATGCACCCCGTCGGCCATCCGGCTGATCGCCAGGATGACGCTGCGGCGCGAGCCGTCCACATCATCCGCCAGGTCAGCGGCGATGGCGCTGATGGACAGCAAGTCTTCGGAGGCATTGGCCAGCAGGGTTTCGGTGTCGATGTCCGGGGCGACCATGAAGAGTTGGGCGGTTTGGGTTTTGCCCGAGGCTTCATCAGCCGGTTTGGGATTGAGGTAGTAGTCGAGAACGCGCTCGGCGGTTTCGTCGAGTTTTTTGGAGTTCGGGGTTTCAGCGCTGGTGTCAGGTGAGGAGGCTGGAGGGTTAGGTGTAGGTTTGAACATGGTAGGTTTTCCATTGGAGAACCACTTTGAATCGCTTGCACGCGATGGAAGGTGGCAGCTGTGAGCGAGTGTGCAAGACCGGGTAACCACACCAAAACCCCGGCAGACCTCGAGAGTCTCCCGAACACAGCCGCCATAAAACACGGGCACGAATGCACCATAAATGGCCGGAGGCATTATAGGTTGGATTTTTACCCGGACTTGCACGTCCGTGTCACCGTTTTTTCAGTGACAAACCCAGACTAGCGGTGGGCCCGAAGGCGGACAAGTTCACCAACATCGCCGCAACTTGAAGGAAATCTCCTAGGACTCTGCTGTAGGTAAGCGGTACACAGAACCTGTGGCGAGGGGATTTATCCCCGCTGGGCTGCGCAGCAGCCCCCAAATGGCTGAAGACCAACAACCTGACACACCGAGGCGGCTGGTTTTAGGGCTGCTGCGCAGCCCAGCGGGGATAAATCCCCTCGCCACAACGGTATTCGGTGCCGGTTTCATGCGCTCCAGGCGGCGGATTTTATTTATCTCCGTCCCGCCCATTAGCCAAGTAAAGCCCCTCCCATTTCCTTTAGACTGGCCGCCCTCAAGCAAGCCTTCAGGACATGGAATGCCAACCCCTAACCGCACCCTTCGCAACGCCCTGGTCATTTGGTTGTACGCGGCGGCCCTGATGCACCTGCTCGCCGGCCTCACGCTGACCTGGGCCGGTCACTCCGGCTTGCTCGACGCTTATCTGAACACCATCGAGCAGGCGTTCTGGGGCGCCAATGTCGTGCCCGCTACGGCCCGCACGCAACAAGTCTGGTGGCTGGCCTTGTTCGGCGCCACGTTGCAGAGCTATGCGTTGTACATGCTCGCCCTCGTCCATATCGGCAATCGATTGAAAAGCGCCATGCCTTGGGGCTGGATAATCGCCGGCATCCTGCTGTGGGCGCCCCAGGACATGCTGATTTCCGCCCAGGCCCAGGTCTGGTCACACCTGTGGTTCGACAGCATCGCCCTGCTCGTTTTATTACCGCCGCTGTTCTGGCTCTATCGCCATGACCGCCATACCTCCCTGACTGACAACGCGTCGAGTGATTCAAACCATGGCTGATTTTTCACTGCTGGACTGGGCCATCACGTTGTTGATTGCCCAGGCAATCCTTGGTGCGCTGGATACCCTCTATCACCACGAACTCACCGTCGCCTTGCCCTACCGCCACAGTGCGCGGCTGGAGTTGTCGATCCATGCCTTGCGCTCGTGCTTCTACGGGATTCTGTTCCTCGGCATGGCGCATTTGGCCTTTGAGGGGACGTGGGCGATTGTCATCGCGCTGCTGTTCGCCTTGGAGATCGGCCTGACGCTGTGGGACTTTGTGGTCGAGGACCGCAGCCGCAAACTGCCGGCCATCGAACGCATCATGCACACGGTGCTGGCGGTCAACGGCGGGGCCTTCTTCGCGCTGTACGGCGTGCAACTGGCGCAGTGGGCGAGTCTGCCCACTGGCCTGAGCGGGATCGACCTGGGTTGGCGCGGCTGGCTGCTGACCTTGTTCGCCATCGGCGTCACGGCCTCGGGGATCCGCGACGGCTTGGCAGCCTTGCGCATGCAGCGCGCGGGCAAGCCCGCCAACCCGTTTGCCGGTGGCGCCTACAAACGTGTGCTGGTCACGGGGGGCACCGGGTTTATCGGCGAGACGCTGGTCAATCAACTGCTCGACGCCGGGCACACGGTCAGCGTGCTGGCCCGTGACCCGTTGAAAGCGGCGTATCTGTTTGACGGCCGCGCGCGCTGCCTGCGTTCGCTAGGCAAGCTGGGGCATGAGGAAACCTTCGATGTGCTGATCAACCTGGCGGGCGCGCCAGTGGCCGGGCCGCGCTGGAGCCCCAAGCGCCAGGCGCAGCTCATTGCCAGCCGGGTCAACACCACCGAGGCCTTGATGGCCTGGTTGAAAAACGCCCGGCACAAACCGGCGTTGTGGATACAGGCCTCGGCTGTCGGTTTTTACGGCGTGCGCGATGCCAGCGAAAGCCTCGATGAAAGCGCCACCCGAGGCGATGGCTTCATGGCCGAACTCTGCGCGCGCTGGGAAGCCTCGGCGTTGCCCGCCACCGAGCTGGGCGTGCGCCAGCTGGTGATGCGCCTGGGCGTGGTGTTCGGGCCGGGCGGCGCATTGTTGCCGCTGCTGATTCCGTTTCGCCTGGGGTTCGGCGGGCGGATGGGCGATGGTCGGCAAATCATGAGTTGGGTGCACCGCGACGACGTGATTGCCGTCGTCGCCCGCGCTTTCGATGACGAACGCTTGAGCGGCACCTATAACCTGGTGGCGCCAGAAACCGTCAGTCAGGCGCTGTTCGCCGAAAGCGTCGGCAAGGTGCTCAAGCGTTCGGTGTGGTTCCACATTCCTGCCGCGCCGGTGCGTGCCTTGGCAGGTGAGATGGCCCAGCTGTTTTTCGACGGCCAACGCGTGGTGCCCAATCGTCTGGTCGAGGCCGGCTATACGTTCCGTTATCCGACGCTCGACGCTGCCCTGCGCGACCTGGCCTGAGGACCGCCCATGAGTAAGCCCCGGATGTACCTGCTGGCTGGCAACGGCAGCGCCGCCGATTGGTGGGACGACGCCTTGCCGCACTTTCAACACTATGACGTGGTGCCGCTGGAGCTGCCCGGCTTCGGCAACAACCCCCAAGCTCCTTGCGAGGACCTGGCGGCCTATGCCCAGGCGTTGTTGGCGGTCACGGACAAGGGCAGCGCGATCATGGCGGTCGGGGTCAACGCCTTGCTGGTGCTGCACGCCTTGCAACGTCAGCCGGGGCACTTTTGCCGCAGTGTGTTGCTGGCGCCGGTGGGCGCATTTTTGTGGCAGCGGCGACTGCCGGCATTGATGTCGCCGCTGCCGATTCGCAAGACCATTCATTGGCTGCTGGCGAACAAACCAACGTTGTTTGCCCACAAGTTTTCCAGCCAGGCCTGGACGCCCGCGCAGTACCAGCGCATGGGCGCCGGCTATGCCCGCTGCCGCGCCTTTGTGCCGCACTGGGACCTGGTGCGTGCCGACACCGCGTTGCCGTTGCTGGAGTGGATCAGCGACCCGGTCGAACTGGTGTGGGGCGATCAGGACAAGGTGTTGGGTGTCGCGCAGGCGGCGGCCTGGTCGGCCATTCTCGCCCGCGCCGATTTGACCATCAGCCTGAAACCCGGCTGGGGACACTATCCATGGATTGACGCACCGGCCGAGTTCGCGGCGTGGCTGGAGTCCGGCGAGCGTGGCTTCGTTGCGCATACCAAGGGCGGGCGCTTGCGCCTGGCGGCACTGGCCGGGCAGCCGGTGCCTGCGGCGTTGTCGCTCAACGATTGCGATGATCCGCGCTTGCCGAGCTTTCTGAAGAGCCAGCCGGACGCTCTCTGGGCCGTGCGTTCCTCCAGTTATGGCGAGGATCAGGCCGATGCGGCCAATGCGGGCTTGAGTACCACGTTCCTGCGTGAGCCGACCGGCAACGTACCGGCGCGCATTGCCGAGTTGAGCGCGACGGGTGTTGAGGAAGTGGTGGTGCAGCGTTTCGTCACGCCACGGCTGTCCGGGATCGCCTTTGTGCGTCACCTGTCAGTCGAACTGGAGTGGGTCGAAGGGCATCTGGAGTCGTTGGCCGATGGCAAGGTGAGCCCCGAGCGGGCGATCATTTCCCGTCTCGGCGCGTCATGGAACAGCGGTGCATTCAAGCCAGCCCATGGCTTGACCGCCGAGGCGCTGTGGCGGTTTCTCCAAGGCGTACTGCGGGTCTTTCACTATGTGCCCGGCGACGTCGAATGGGCCTGGGACGGCACGCAACTCTGGCTGCTGCAATACCGGCCGATCAGCGACTACGGCTGGCGCCGGCACCTGACCGCCGCCAACATCGCCGAGATCCTGCCGCCGCAACCCAGTGTTCTGGTGGAGTACGCCCAGCGCCGTGCGGCGGCAAGCATTCCGGCGATCATGGCCCGTTGGGATTCACGGGTGCTGCAGGATAACGAGCCTTTCACGGCGGTGTTTGGCGGCGCTTCGTACATCAACAACGATCTGTTTCTCGCGCGATTGGCCGACTGGGGCATCAGCGCCAGCAGCTACGCCGGTGAGGTCGGTGGCGCCACCCCGCATCTACCTTGGCGGCCCCTGCGCCTGGTGCGTTCGCTGCCGTTGTTCCTGCGCATGCAGCGCATTGCGCGGGGTCATTTGCTAACACTGGAAAACGGTTTGCGACGCTTCGATAGGGAGCTGCATGAACTGACCGCACAAGGCGCTGGCGGCCAGCAATTGGCTGACTGGTTCACCCGGTTCTATGTGTTCGTGGTGCAGGGCAACCTGTGCATCGCGACCGCGTTGGCCAGCAGCGGCGGCGATCTGCTGGGGCGGCCTCCAACCGCCTATGACGACCTTGAACACAGCCCTCATCGCCTGCCGTGGGAAACCGACCCGGCGACGCCACGCCCGGCGCCGACCGAGTTGCCGTTGCAGGCATTCCCTCAATGGCCGTTGGCGATTCGCCTGGCCCATGGCGCCGGTCTGCCGGGGTTGCGCGGTTACTACCTGCAAGTGCGCGAATGGTATCGCGACAACCTGATGCGGATTTTCTTTCGCCTGCACCACGCCATGCCGACGGGGGACCGGGCACAGTGGTTCGCGCCGCACCCGGACATTCGCAGCCGTGACGGCAGTTTCTGGCAGGACGGTCGTGAAGGCACCGAGCAGGCGAGCGGGTTCCTGATCTATCCGGGTCAGGCCCAAGGCATTTTGGGCGAGGACATCCTGCTGGAAGACACCTTGGACCCTGGCCGCCACGCCCACTATCAAAGCGCCCGGGCGGTGATTGCACGCATGGGTGGGCGTTTGTCCCACGGCTCGACGCTATTGCGTGAACTGCGCAAACCCTCGGCGGTATTGCCTCAGGTCGATGTGGCTTGGTTGGGGCGTGAGGTGGTGTATTGCGATGGTGAGTTGACGTTGGTGGAGTAGGCCTGCGCGATGATCCGTCGATCACAGAACCTGTGGCGAGGGGATTTATCCCCGCTGGGTTGCGAAGCAGCCCTGAAAGCAGTCACTCGGTGTGTCGGGCTTCGGGTCTTCAGCCATTTGGGTCTGTTGCGCAGCCCAGCGGGGATAAATCCCCTCGCCACAGAGCGTGTATGACCAGCAGATTTCATACCTCTCACCGCTACTCCCTTGACGCCCCCCACCGCTGTCGTAGACTCCGCCCATCCGTCAGGGAGTAACGGTCATGCGGCGTTTGAGTAGTTGGGTTGTGGGATTGGCCTTCATCACGTGCGGAGTTCAGGCGCAAACGCCGGCTTCCGACGATCCGTTGCTGGAGAGCAACATCTCGGCCAATGCCTCGGGCAGCGAGGCGCGTGGGGTGCTTCGGGCGCGGGATCAGGCCGTGCTGGCCAGTGAGTTGGCAGGGCGGATTGTCGAGTTGCCGTTCAGTGAGGGCGAGTCGTTCAAGAAGGGCGACACCCTGGCGCGTTTCGATTGTTCGGCCTATCAGGCCCAGCTCAATGCGGCCCAGGCGGCCAGCCGTGGTGCCAGTGAAGAGCTGGCCCATAACCGGCAGTTGGCGGCGTTGAAATCCGTTGGGCGTTTCGAGGTGTCGCGGGCCGAGGCGCGGCTCAGCGAAGCCCAGGCGCAGTCCCAGGTGTATCAGGTTCAGGTCAAGCGCTGCAGCGTGATCGCCCCGTTCGACGGGCAGGTGGTGGCGCGCAAGGTCCAGCGTTATGAAAGCGTGGCGGCCGGCGCGCCGTTGCTGGACGTGGTCGACAACCGCACCCTGGAGATTCACCTGCTGGTGCCCTCACGCTGGATGGACAGGCTCAAGCCCGGCCAGCCCTTTACCTTCGTCCCCGATGAAACCGGCAAGCCGTTGCAAGCGACGGTCAAGCGCCTGGGGGCGCGCATCGACGAGGGTAGCCAGACCCTGCTGCTGGTGGCGAGCGTGCCGGATGCCTCTGGCTTGTTGTCCGGCATGAGCGGCACGGCGCGTTTTTCGGAGTCGAAGTGAACGCGCCGATAACGGGTAACGCCGAGCAGGTGTTTGCCCGCTTCCTCGACCTTGAACGCCAGACGCGGGCCGCGCGTACGCCGGCGCAATTGAGCTATAGCCTGGTCAACGACGGCCAGGCCTTGTTCGGGTTTCGCCACGCTGCGTTGTTGATTGCTGGCAAGGTCCAGGCCGTGACCGGCGTCAGTACCGTGGAGCCGAATGCGCCGTTCGTGGCGTTTGTCGAGCAGGCGGTGGCGCAACTGTTCAAGCAGGGCCTGTTGAATCAAGCTCGGGTGATTGCCGCCGATCTTGTGAGCGAATCCATCCGGGCAGACTGGCGCAGCCTGTCGGCCGGGCAGGTGTTCTGGCTGCCGCTGATCGATCATCAGAGCCAGGTGTTCGGCGGGTTGTGGTTGGCCCGCGACCTGCCATGGACCCCGCCCGAACAAGTGCTGCTGTCGCAATTGGGCGACACCTACAGCCACGCCTGGCTGGCGCTGCAACCGCGCAAGCCGTGGCGCCTGCGCTGGACGCGCAAGCGCCAGGTCGCCCTGGTGGCGGTGTTGCTGCTGGGCTTGCTGATCCCTGTGCGCCAGTCCGTATTGGCCCCGGCCGAAGTGGTGCCGTTGGGCGGGCAGGTGGTGGCGGCACCGTTGGATGGGGTGATCGCCGAGTTCCTGGTCAAGCCCAACCAGGCCGTCAAGAACGGCGACCTGCTGCTGCGTTTCGAAAGCACCAGCCTCAAGGCCCAGGCCGATGTGGCCGAGCGGGCGTTGGGCGTGGCCGAGGCCGAACTCAAGGCGAATTCCCAGCGCTCGTTTGCCGACGCTGAATCCAGTTCGAAGATCGATTTGCTGGCCGCCCGCGTCGAACAGAAACGCGCCGAGCGCAACTACGCGCTTGAACTGCTCAAGCGCAGCGAAGTACGCGCCGAGCGGGACGGCATCGCAGTGTTCGCCGACGCCGAGCGCTGGCTCGGCAAGCCGGTACAGACCGGCGAACGATTGATGGAAATCGCCGATCCGAACCAGGCCGAGTTGCGCATTGAATTGGCGGTGGGCGACGCGATTGCCTTGGAGCCTGGCGCGCAGGTGGCGTTGTTTCTAGACAGCGACCCGTTGCAGCGCCACCTGGCCTGGCTCGAGCGCTCGGCCTATGAAGCGCAGCCTACCGCCGCCGGGCAACTGGCGTATCGGTTGGATGCGCGTTTCGATGCCACGGCGCCGCGCATTGGCCTGCGGGGCACGGCGAAGGTCTTCGGCGACCGCGCGCCGCTGGCGTTGTACTTGTTGCGTCGGCCCCTGGCCGGGCTGCGCCAGAGCGTCGGCCTGTAGCATGGACCTGCCGAGCCTGCGGCCGGACCTGCAATTGTCCCCAGCGGCACCGGACCCGGACGGTTCACCGCAGTGGACCTTGGCCGATCCGGTGCGCGGGCGCTATTTCAAGCTTGGCGCGGCGGCGATGCGCATGTTGCGGCATTGGTCCCTGGGCGATCCGGAACAGGTGCTGCAGGCCGCGAACCGTGAGCCGGGCCTGCCACTCAACGGTGAATCGCTGGAGCAACTGCTGGGCTTCTTGCGCGGCCATGATCTGATCAGCGCGATGGACCCGCAACAGCGCGACAGTTACCTCTTCAAGACCGCCGCACAGCGCCAGAGCCTGTGGCAGATCCTGCTGCATCAATACCTGTTTTTTCGCATTCCGCTGTGGCGCCCGGACGCCTTTCTCAACCGGGCCTGGCCCTGGTTGGCGCGGTTCGGCCCCAGGATTCTGCGCTATGGCCTGCCGCTGACCCTGGGCCTCGGCATCTTCCTGGTGTCGCGGGACTGGCAGCGCTTCATCGCGACGTTTCCGCACCTGTTCAGCCTGGGCGGTGCGCTGGCGTTCGGGGCGGCGTTGCTCTTCGCCAAGTTGTGCCACGAATTCGGCCATGCCTTCATGGCCAAGCGCGCCGGTTGTCGTGTGCAAAGCATGGGCGTGGCGTTCATGGTGCTGTTGCCGATGTTCTACACCGACGTCAGCGACGCCTGGCGGATCAACGATCGCCGCGCACGGTTGTTGATTGGTGCCGGTGGAGTCCTGGCCGAATTGCTGCTGGCGTGCATCGCGCTGCTGGCCTGGTCGCTGCTGCCCGACGGGCCGGCACGCACCGCGGCGTTCATGCTGGCCAGCGCCACCTGGATCACCACGTTGATCATCAACCTGAACCCCTTCATGCGTTTTGACGGGTATTTCCTGCTCAGCGATTTCTGGGCGGTGGATAACCTTCAGGGGCGTGCGTTCGCCCTGTGCCGCTGGCGCCTGCGCGAAGCCTTGTTCGGTTATGGCGCGGCGGCACCGGAACCCTGGTCGCCGAAGATGCGCCGCCGTTTGCTGGTGTGGGGATACGGCTCCTGGCTGTGGCGGGCGCTGTTGTTTTTCGGGATTGCCCTGGCGGTCTATCACCTGTTCTTCAAGGTGTTGGGCATTTTTCTGATGATGGTGGAATTGGTGTGGTTCATTTTTATGCCCATCGTGAATGAGTGGCGGCAATGGTGGAGCCGCCGTGAGCAAGCCCACGGTGGGCGGATGCTCCTGAGCGGCCTGGTGTTGATGGCGTTGCTGTTGGCGTTGCTGTTGCCCTGGCGCAGCGCGGTGGAAGTACCGGCGATGCTCGAAGCCGGGCGGGCCAGTGCCTTGCATGCGCCGGTGGCGGCACGGGTCAAGCAGGTGAATGTGCGCGACGGCCAGACCGTGGCCCAGGGCGACGTGTTGATCGAGCTGGAGTCTCCAGACATGGCCTCGCGCCTGGCCATCGTGCGCCGGGAAATCCAGATCCAACAGTTGCAGATGCGCCGTCAGGCCGGGCGCAGTGAAACCGCCGCCGATGCCGGCATCATCGAACAGCAACTGGCCGAAGCGGTGGCCGAGTACCGGGGCCTGATGGCCCAGCGTGAACGGCTGTTGTTGCGTGCGCCCCATGCCGGCCAGGTGCGCGACTTGTTGCCGCAACTGTCGGTAGGTCGCTGGCTGTCACCGACCCAGGCGTTGGCGCGGGTGGTGCAGACCGATTCACGCTTGCGCGGGTACCTCACCGAAGCCGAGCTTTGGCGGGTCGAGCCGGGTGCCACGGGGCGGTTCATCGCTGACGATCCGATGCACACGTCGATTGCCGTGCAGTTGAATGAAATCGACACCAACGGCGTGGCCTGGGTCGAACAGCAAGCGTTGACGTCCGACCATCACGGGCCGATTGCGGTGCGCCGCGATTCGCAGCAGCGGGCCGAGCCGGTGCAGGCCCAATACGGCGTGCGCCTGAGTGCAGTGGACGACATGTCCGCCCCGGTGCAGCCGCTGCGTGGCGTGGCGGTGTTGCAGGGCAAGGGCGAGTCGGTGTTGGGAGCGGCCTGGCGGCGGTTGGCGGCGCTGGGTGTCAGGGAAAGCGGGTTCTAGTTCTAGGGAGCGAGCATGGATTCAGTGGCGGCAGAGGGATTGGTGGTGCGTCCATCGCGGGTCAGCGATGGGCCGTTCTTGCAGGGCCTTTACCAGGCGGCACGGCCGGATCTGCAATGGATCGACGGCGAGCACGAGCAAGTGCAGCAGGTGATTGCCCAGCAGTTCCAGGTGCAGGAGCAAGGGCTGGGCGAGAACTTTCCCAACGCCATGCATTACGTCGTGGAAAAACTCGGCACCGCGATCGGCGCGTTGAGCACGGATTTCGGGCCCAATGAAATCCGCGTGCTGTATCTGGCCTTCATCCCCCAGGCCCGAGGGCAGGGCTATGGCCGGGCGGTGTTGCAAGGGGTACAGAAAGCCGCGCAACAGATCCGTTGCCCGGTGGCGACCGTGGTCTGGGCCAGCAACCCCCATGCACGCCGGCACTACCTGGCGCTGGGTTTCGAGGTGCAGGAAAGCAACCCGGCGGCGGAGCGGCTGGTCTGGTATCCGAAAGGCAACTGAGTGATCCCTCTGTGGGAGCGAGCTTGCTCGCGATGGCGTCAGCCCGGACCACAGGTTCCCGGGTGGATGGAGGATTGCCATCGCGAGCAAGCTCGCTCCCACAAGGGCCTCATCAGTCTTTAGTTGAATGCGATGTAGAAATACCCCAGCGCCGGATCCCGTCCCATGGGCGGTATCCGCGACACGAACACCCCCTCGAGCTTGCCCAGTTCCGGCACTTCCAACCCACAGAGCCCATCCACGAACGCGGTGCTTTCCAGGCTGTTGAATTCCACGCTGAAGGGCATGCGTTCGGTGTTTGGCAGCTTTGACCGAGGTGTTTCTTCAAGGGTTTCGAAACGCACCGGCAGGCGGCTGCCGTCGGGCAGGGTCAGGCTGCCGGTCTGGCCCAGCAGCGGTTGGAAATGGCGGCTATGAACCTGTTGCAGCATGTCGACACTCCAAAAGGCCGGAGGACCGCAGCCCTCCGGCGGTTCATCAGTTGCGGGATGGGAAATAGCCTTGAAGGGCGATGCTGAAGTTGATCGCCAGGAACGGGTTCATGATCGCCATCGGCATGCCGCCGCCCGTGGGGGAGACCGTGCCGTTGACGGTGGTGGTGACGCCTTGCAACGACACCGGCGAGGCGCCTATCTGGTCGGAATAGATATTCGCCGCGCCCGGCCCGGTGCCCGAGGTGCCGATGAACGAGTTGGTGGCGGTCGGCGTATTCACCGGGTTGCTGGCCGGGTTGGCCAACTGCAGGGTGGTCGAGGCGGTGATGCCGGTGAGGGCGTGGGTGTGGTTGGGCAGGTTGTTGAGCGTTGCCGTGACGTTTTCGGTGCCGGAGATTTCTCCGATGACACGCTGGGTCAGGCCCAGGCCATTGCCTTGGCCCAAGGGCAGGCGACCTTGCAGGTTGGGCAGCATGAAGGTGGTCTGGCCATTGCCTCCGTACGTTATGCCGATCAGGGCGAACAGGGTCTGGTATTGGGAAAGGGAAAGCGTCTGCCCGTTGCACAACGCCCAATTACTGGGTGCAAAGCTAAAGGCGAATGACTGGATAGTGCCGATGAATACTTCCATAGATTCCTCATCCTTCAGGTGATTGGTCTTGCAGTGCCCGGACGTGAAGGACAAGAGTGCGATCAGCCCGACTCCTTTATTCCCTGGCCTGGTCACGCACGGCTGAGCGTAGACCGGGATTTTTGATTTTGCCGAGCGAGACGGGAGGAAAAATATCGCGAATCGGCTTAATCGATTCAGGTTCGCATGGCACCTATACCGTCCATCTTTTTTACGGATTTGGATGGATTTGATATCAAAGTACTACTAGTCGCCGATTATTTCCTCGGCTACGCTTGCGTACAAAAGGACTACAAACAAGGTGAATGGATTGCCGCAGTTTCACTTTATCTCCGGTTTACCGCGCTCGGGCTCGACCCTGCTTTCTGCCATTTTGCTGCAGAACCCGCGCTTCCATGCCGGCATGACCAGCCCCGTCGGTTCGCTGTTCAGCAGCGTCCTGCAGCAGTGCAGTGCCGGCAGTGAGTTCGGCTCGGTGATCGACACCGACCTGCGTCGCCGCCTGCTGCGCGGCCTCTTCGATTCCTACTACGCCGACAAAGCCGATAAACCGGTCATCTTCGACACCAACCGCCAATGGTGCGCGCGCCTGCCTGCCCTGCAGGACCTGTTCCCCCAAGCCAAGACCATCGCTTGCGTGCGCAACGTGGCCTGGGTGCTCGACAGCCTGGAGCGGCTCTATCGTGCCAACCCGTTCGAGAACACCAAGCTGTTCAATGACGATGATGAGCGCAATACCGTCTACAGCCGCTGTGAAACCCTGGCCCAGCGCAACCGCCTGGTGGGGTTCGCCTGGACGGCGCTCAAAGAGGCCTATTACGGTGAGAACGCCGAGTCGCTGCTGATCGTTGATTACGATTTGTTGAGCCAGGCCCCGGAGCGGGTGATGCGTCTGGTGTACGAATTCATCGGCGAGCCCTGGTTCGAACATGACTTCAATCACTTGACCTATGACGCCCCGGCCTTCGACCAGGCCCTGGGCGTTGCCGGCTTGCACAAGGTCAAGCCCAAGGTCGCGCCGCAAGCCCGGCGGACCCTGCTGCCGCCGGATCTGTTTGAAAAATATGCCGAGTTGTCGTTCTGGCGCGATGGGTCCGCAAGCGCCGCCAATGTCATTCGTATGAAAACCGACGCCGCGGTCAGCTGACTCGCGGTTTTTTCATTTGCGTGTTTAAAAGTTCGAGTCCAGGTGATCGTCATGTGGTGGAGCAAAGGCAAATCGCGGGTAACCGAGGGCACACAGGCCCTGGCATCGCCAATGATCATGTCCCTGGAGCCGCGAATGCTGTTCGACGGCGCGGTGGCCGCAACCGTGGCCGATGCCGCGCAACCGGATGCCCAGCCGTCTGCCGAGGCGGCCAAGACGCCCACGGCGGACCAGCCGACCGACACGCATGCGCCCCAGGGCCAAGTCGATGCCACCCAGGCTGCCGTGCCGGGCAAGGCCGTGGTGTTTGTCGATTCCCGGGTCAAGGATTCCGCCAATCTGCTCGAAGGCGTGGCGCCTGGTACCCAGGTGGTGCAACTGGATGCGAACAAGGACGGCTTGCAGCAGATCGCCGATTACCTGGACACCCACCAGGGCATCAGTTCGGTGCAGATCATCGCCCACGGTAACGCCGGCGATCTGTGGTTGGGCAACAGCTACCTGTCGGCGGACAACGTCCAGGCCCGCAGTGAAGTGCTGGCGCAGATCGGCCAGGACATGAACGCCGGCGGCGATATCCTGATCTATGGCTGCTACACCGCCGAAGGCGAGCGCGGCCTGAGCCTGGTCGATTCATTGGCGCAGTTGACTGGCCGCGACGTGGCGGCGTCCACCGACCGCACCGGCCTGGGCGGCGACTGGGACCTGGAAATCGCCACCGGCAACATCGAAAGTGCCAACGTGCTCTCGGCCACTGCCATGAGCGAGTACCAATGGGGCCTGGCTACCTGGACCGCTACCAACAACCTCAATTCGGGTATCGGTTCCTTGCGCGCCGCCCTGGACTCGGCGCAGAACGGCGACATTGTCACCTTCAATACCAGCATGACCGTCGCGCTGACCCAGGTGTTGGACGTCAATAGAAACGTCACCATCGATGGTGATCTCAACAACGATAACGTCGCCGATGTCACCCTCGACGGGCAATATCGCACCCAGATCATCAACGTGACGGCCGGCACCACCGCTACCCTCGATGGTCTGGTGATTACTCGCGGCATGGTGGCGGGTAACGGCGGTAATGGCGGCGACGATGCGCTGGTGTCAAAGGGGGGCGGGATCTATAACGCCGGCACCTTGACCCTGAGGAACGTCACCGTCACCGCGAACGCCGCTTCGGGTGGTGGTGGCGGTGGTGGTGTCACGCCGCAATACGCCGGTGGCGGTGGTGGCGGCGGTGGTGCGATCACTGGCGGTACCGGCGGCAAGGGCGGCGACACCCTCAATGCCACGGGCTCCAACGGCTCGGCCGGCCAAGGCGGCGCCGGGGGTGGCTTCTTCAACATGGGCGGGCGTGGCGGTTCCTCCACCGGCGGGGCTGGCGGTTCCGCATATCCGGGCTACAGCACTGGCTCCGCGGGCGGCACGGCCTCCAGCGGTGGGCTATCCATCGGTGGCGGTGGCGGTGGTGACGGCTATAACGATATTGGCGGCGCCGGTGGCGGAGCAGTCGGTGGTATCTATAACGATACCGGCGCGACCCTGCGAATCATCGGCAACTCGGTCATTTCCAACAACGTCGGTGCAGGTGGCGGCGGTGGTGGCGGTGGTGCCGGTGGTGGCTACAACCACACGGGCGGTGCCGGCGGCGTCGGTGTCGGGGCCATCTGGAACAAAGGCTCGATCCTGATCACCGCCGCCAACTTCGCCGCCCTGGCCGGCAACGTCGGTGGCAGCGGCGTGGGTGGCACCAGTGCGGGTACTGCTGGCGTTTCACCGGCGTCGGTGGCCAACGTCTACGGTGACGGCGGCACCATCAACACCAACTATGTGCCGGACGAGACACCGCCGACCGCGACTGTCGTGGTGGCCAACACCAACCTGAACTCCGGTGGCACGTCGCTGGTGACCATCACCTTCTCCGAGGCCGTGACCGGTCTCACCGCGGCGGACCTGACGGTGCAGAACGGCACCATCGGCGTCTTGACCAGTGGCGACGGCGGCATCACCTGGACCGGTACGTTGACCGCGGCCAGCAACATCGCCGACACCACCAACATCATCACCCTGAACAACACCGGCGTTGCCGACCTGGCCGGCAATGCCGGCGTGGGCACCACCGACTCGAACAATTACATCGTCAACGACACCGTGGCGCCCACGGCGTCCATCGTGGTCAGCGACACCGCCCTCAGGGTCGGTGAAACCTCGGTGGTGACCATCACCTTCAGCGAAGCGGTGAGCGGTTTCACTGCCGCCGACCTGACCGTCGCCAACGGCTCGATC
This sequence comes from Pseudomonas sp. Soil_N_39, assembly GCF_057655955.1. Taxonomy (NCBI): domain Bacteria; kingdom Pseudomonadati; phylum Pseudomonadota; class Gammaproteobacteria; order Pseudomonadales; family Pseudomonadaceae; genus Pseudomonas; species Pseudomonas sp. Soil_N_39. The sequence goes on along the minus strand of NZ_JBDGLI010000001.1, from coordinate 528,697 downwards.
AGCGGCCTGAGTTCCAGCGACGGCGGCATCACCTGGACGGCCACCCTGACGCCGGATGCGGCGATTACCGATACCTCCAATCTCATTGTCCTGAATAACACCGGCGTGGCGGACCTCAACGGCAACGCCGGCGTGGGGACGACCAACTCCAACAACTACGCTATCGACACCCTGCGTCCGACCGCCACGATCATGGTCGCTGATACCGCGTTGAGAGTCGGCGAAACGTCGCTGGTGACCATCACTTTCAACGAAGCGGTGAGCGGTTTCACCACCGCCGACCTGACGGTCGCCAACGGTACGGTCACCGGGCTGAGCAGCAGCGACGGCGGTATCACCTGGACCGGAACGCTGACCCCGAGCGCCAGCGTCAGCGACACCAGCAACCTGATCACACTGGCTAATACCGGTATTGCTGACTTGTCCGGAAACACCGGCACCGGTACCACCGACTCGAACAACTACGCGATCGATACGCTACGCCCGACCGCCACCATCGTGGTGGCCGATACCGCGCTGAACATCGGTGAAACGTCCCTGGTCACGATCACCTTCAGCGAGGCCGTCACGGGCTTCACCTTGGCGGACCTGACCGTTGCCAACGGCTCCTTGAGCGGGTTGAGCAGCAGCGACGGCGGCATCACCTGGACCGCGACGCTCACCCCGAGCGCCAGCATCACCGATGCCACCAACCTGATCATCCTGGCCAATACCGGTGTGACGGACGCGGCCGGTAACACCGGCAGCGGCACCACCAGCTCCAACAACTACGCGGTCGACACCCAGCGTCCGACCGCGACTATCGTCGTGGCCGACAATGCGTTGAGCGTTGGCGAAACTTCGTTGGTGACCATCACCTTCAACGAAGCGGTGACGGGCTTTACCACCGCCGACCTGACGGTCGCCAACGGCACGGTCACTGGCCTGAGCAGCAGCGACGGCGGCATTACCTGGACCGGCACGCTCACGCCAAGTGCCAGCACCAGCGATACCAGCAACCTCATCACCCTGGATAACACCGGCGTGACTGACGCGGCGGGCAACGCCGGCAGCGGCACCACCGACTCCAACAACTACGCCATCGACACCGCGCGCCCAACCGCCACCATCGTGGTCGCCGATACGGCCATCGCCGTGGGCGAAACCTCCGTGGTGACCATTACCTTCAGCGAGGCCGTGACCGGCTTCACCCTGGCCGACCTGACCGTGGCCAACGGCAGCCTGAGCGGCCTGAGCACCAGCGACAACATCACCTACACCGCGACCTTCACCCCGAGCGCCGGTATCTCCGATGCCACCAACCTGATCACGCTCAATAACACGGGCGTGGTGGATGGCGCGGGCAATACCGGCAGCGGTACCACCGATTCCAACAACTACGTCGTCGACACCCTGCGCCCGACCGCCACCATCGTGGTCGCCGATACGGCCCTGAGCGTCGGCGAAACGTCGCTGGTGACCATCACTTTCTCCGAAGCGGTGACAGGTTTCGACAATTCGGACCTGAGTGTCGCCAACGGTACGCTGAGTGCGGTCAGCAGCAGTGATGGCGGCCTCACCTGGACGGCCACGTTCACGCCGGCCCTCGGGGTGACCGACACGTCCAACGTCATCACCCTGAACAACACCGGCGTCAGCGATGCGGCGGGCAACACGGGTACCGGCACCACCAATTCCAACAACTATCAGGTCGATACCAACGTACCGACGGCGACCATCGTGATTGCCGATACCACGCTGAGCATCGGTGAGACCTCGTTGGTCACCGTGACCTTCAACTCGGCGGTCAGCGGGTTCGACAATGCGGACCTGACCGTCAGCAACGGCACGCTCAGTACCATGAGCAGCACCGACGGCGGGGTCACCTGGACGGCCACCTTCACGCCGAGCGCGAGCATTTCCGATACCAGCAACGTGATCACCCTGGACAACACCGGCTTGATCAACGCTTCGGGTAACGCCGGCGTCGGCACCACCGATTCGAACAACTACGTCGTCGACACCGTGCGTCCAACCGCGACCATCGTTGTGGCCGACACCGCCATTGCCGCCGGCGAAACTTCGGTGGTGACCATCACCTTCAGCGAGGCCGTGACCGCGTTCACCAGTGCCGACCTGACGGTCGCCAACGGCGTGATCTCGGGGCTGAGCAGCAGCGACGGCGGCATCACCTGGACCGCGACTTTCACACCGACCGCTGGCATCAGCGACACCAGCAATGTCATCTCGCTCAACAGCGGTGGCATCGTTGACTTGGCGGGCAACGTCAACGTTGGCGCCACCGATTCGAACAACTATGCCATCGACACCGTGCGCCCAACGGCGACCATCGTCATGGCCGACTCCAGCCTCAGTGTCGGCGAAACCTCGTTGGTGACCATCACCTTCAGCGAGGCAGTGACCGGTTTCACCAACGCTGACCTGAGCGTGGCCAACGGCACCCTGAGCGCTGTCAGCAGCAGCGATGGCGGCCTGACCTGGACGGCGACCTTCACGCCGACCCTCGGCGTGCGGGATACGTCCAACCTGATCGTCCTGGACAACACCGGCGTCAGCGATGCGGCGGGTAATACCGGCACCGGCACGACCAATTCGGCCAACTACGCCATCGACACCCAGGTGCCAACGGCGACCATCGTGGTGGCCGATACCGCCCTGAGCATCGGTGAAACCAGCCTGGTGACCATCACCTTCAATGAAGCAGTGAGCGGTTTCGACAACAGCGACCTGACCATCAGCAACGGCACGCTGAGCAACGTGTCGTCCTCCGACGGCGGCGTTACCTGGACGGCCACGTTCACCCCGAGCGCGAGCATTGCCGATACCAGCAACCTGATCACCCTGGACAATACCGGTGTCGTCAACGTCTCGGGCAACGCCGGCGTCGGCAGCACCGATTCGAACAACTATGCCATCGACACCGTGCGCCCAACGGCAACCATCGTCGTCGCCGACACGGCCATTGCCGCGGGCGAGACGTCGCTGGTGACCATCACCTTCAACGAGGCCGTGACCGGCTTCACCGCCGCCGACCTGACCGTCGCCAACGGCACCCTCAGCGGCTTGAGCAGCAGTGACGGCGGCATCACCTGGACCGCGACCTTCACGCCTGCCGCTGGCATCACCGACACCAGCAATGTCATCACCCTCGCCAACGGCGGCGTCGCCGACCTGGCGGGTAACGCCGGTAGCGGCAGCACCGATTCGAACAACTACAGCGTCGACAGCCAGCGTCCGACCGCCACCATCGTGCTGAGCGATTCGGTGTTGAAACCGGGTGAAACCGCCCAGGTGACCATCACCTTCAGCGAAGCGGTGACCGGCTTCAGCAACGCTGACCTGAGCGTGGCCAACGGCACCCTGAGTGCCGTCAGCAGCAGCGATGGCGGCCTGACCTGGACCGCGACCTTCACCCCGACCCAGGGCGTGACCGATGTCACCAACCTGATCACCCTGGACAACACCGGGGTCAGCGACGCGGCCGGCAATACCGGGACAGGCACCACCGATTCGGCCAATTACGCGGTCGAAACGCAGGTCCCGACTGCCACGATCGTGGTGGCCGATAACGCACTCAAGGTGGGGGAAACCTCGCTGGTGACCATTACCTTCTCGGAAGCGGTCAGCGGTTTCGACAACAGCGATCTGACCATCAGCAACGGCACGCTGAGCAACGTTTCTTCTTCCGACGGCGGCGTTACCTGGACGGCCACCTTCACCCCGACGGCCAGCATCACCGACACCAGCAACCTGATCAGCCTGGACACCAGTGGCGTGGTCAACGCCTCGGGCAACAGTGGCGTCGGCGTGGTGAACTCCAACAACTACGCGATCGACACGGTTCGCCCGGGCGCCACCATCACCGTGGGCGACACTTCCCTGGGCATCGGCCAGAGCACCACCGTGACCATCAGCTTCACCGAGGCGGTGTCCGGTTTCGACTTGTCGGACCTCAGTGTCGCCAATGGCGTGTTGTCCAACCTCGCCAGCAGTGACGGCGGCCTGACCTGGACGGCGACCCTGACGCCAACTGCGGGCGTGACCGACGCCACCAACCTGATCCTGCTCGACGCCAGCACCGTGCAGGACCTGGCCGGCAACGCTGGAGTGGGCATCGCGATTTCCGCCAACTACGCACTCGACGCCAACCGGCCGACGGCAACCATCGTGGTTGCCGATCCGAACCTGACGGTGGGCGAGACGACCCAGGTGACCTTCACCTTCAGCGAAGCGGTGACGGATTTTGACCTGTCGGACCTCAGCGTCACCAACGGCGAACTGACCAATCTGACCACCAGCGATGGCGGCAGGACCTGGACGGCCACGTTCACACCAACGGTAAACCTCACCGACCCGAGCAACTTCATCGCCCTGGACACCAGCAACGTCAGCGACCTGACAGGCAACGCCGGGGCCAGCGTGGCGGTGTCCAACAACTATGCGATCGACACCGTGGTGCCCAACGATGTGAAGCCGCCGCCGGAATTCCTGACGTCGGACCCGGTCACGGTTATCCCGCCGTCCGAGGTGCCGTTGCAGCCGATCGTTTTCACACCGCCAACGGGCGACCTTGGCTCGCCGCTGGGCTTCCCTCCACTGTTTGAACAGCGAGATGTGGGCGGTGGTCTTCGGCCGATAGGGGACATTTTCATCAACCGCGGCGAATTGGCGCCGAGCTATATCGCGCAAGTATTCAGCAGCGACGCTGCTGGCGATGGCTCCGGCCAGGGCTTCCTGGGCTTTGGTGGTGGTGATGGCGGGGTGTTTGGCAGCAGCACGGTCTCGGGCCTGTTCAACCGCGACACCGGCTCCGAAAGTGAATCGATGGACGCTTTTGGCAGTCAGTCGATGCAGGGCGGCGATGGCGCCCGCGGGTTGTTCGGCGCACCAACTCTGGGCCAGCAACTGCAACAACTCAAGGACACGGAGCAGCGTCAGGTCAATAGCCTGGCAATGGCTTTACAACAGGTCGGCATCAGCCAAGTGCAGGCCTGAACTCTAAAAAATATTGGGGCAGCCAGGGGCAATCCAGGGAATGAATAGAAGTCAGAAGTTATTCGGTATGAGTGTGCTGGCGTTGGTGGTCAGTGGATGTGCGGTCACCAGCGATCCGATCGAGCGTAGCGTCAGCGAACAGCGCGCTCGCACGGATCTGCAGAACATGTACAAGGATCAGGAGCCCTTGAGCGGCCCACTGACCCTGCACCAGGCCATGGCCCGGGCGGTGAAGTACAACCTCGAAGGCCGCTTGAAGATCATGGAGGAAGCCCTGGCCAAGCGTCAGCTGGACCTGGCCAGTTTCGACATGCTGCCGCGCATGGCCCTGGACGCCGGTTATGTGGGCCGCAACAACGTCAGTGCCTCCAGCAGCCAGAGTGTGGAAACCGGTACCCAGTCCCTGGAGCCGTCGACCTCCCAGGACCGCGACCGTGAGGTGGCGGACCTGACCATGGTCTGGAACGTGCTCGATTTCGGCGTGAGCTACATTAGCGCCAAGCAGGCCGGGGACCAGCGCCTGATCGTGCAGGAACGCCGGCGCAAGGTGATCAACACCATCGTCCAGGACGTGCGTTCGGCCTACTGGCGCGCCATGGCCGCCGAGCGCCTGCTCAAGCAGATCGACAGCCTGATGGCCCGGGTCGAGGCGGCGCGTGACAACAGCCAGAGCATGAGCGAACAACGCATCGGTGACCCGGTACAGGCCTTGGGTTACCAGCGTTCGCTGATCCAGGCCACCCGCCAACTGGAAGAGCAACGCCGGGCGCTGTCCCTGGCCAAGACCGAACTGGCGACCCTGATCAACTTGCCCTTGGGCACCGAGCTGACCCTGGCGACCCAGGATGAATACACCATCCCGGAACTCAAGGTCGACCTGGCCCGTCTCGAACAGGAAGCCTTGGCCAGCCGTCCGGAACTGCGTGAGCAGGATTACCAGACCCGCATCACCGCCGCCGAAACCCGCAAGGCCATGTTGCGCCTGCTGCCGGGGCTGGAGTTTTCCGCCGGTGGACATTACGACAGCAACTCGTTCCTGGTGGAACAGGGCTGGGCCGACTATGGCGTGAAAGTCACCTGGAACCTGTTCAACGTGATCTCCGCCCCGGCGGCCATCGACGTGGCCAAGGCCGGGGAAGAAGTGGCGTCAGCGCGGCGCCAGGCGATGTCGATTGCCGTGCTGGCGCAGCTGTACGTCGCCAACGCGAACTACCGCGAAGCACTGCGCCAGTTCAAGACCAGCCAGCAACTGTCGGACATCGACGGGCAGATTGTCGGTCAACTGCGCAGCCGTCACCAGGCTGCCGGTATCGGCGAGCTGGACCTGATCCAAGGTGAACTGAACACCCTGCAGGCCGATCTGCGCCGGGACCTGGCCTACGCCGACCTGCGCAACGCCTACGGGCAGATCTTTGCCAGCGCCGGCCTCGACCCACTGCCAAACGAAGTGCAATCGACCGAAGTCCAGTCGATTGCCACGGCGCTGGCCAACCGCGAAGCGGCCTGGGCCCAGGGCGATATCGCGTTGCCGAAGCCTGCCACGGTGACGCAATAACCGGGCGCAACCATGATGCGCCCGGCGTTCTCCCGGCTGCCGGTGACGGTGAACCTGCCGCTGCTGTTGCAGGCACTGGCGGCCATTGAAGACGCGCGCTGGCAGGGGCATTTCAACAGCGCCTATCACAGCGGCGACTGGAGCGGCGTGGCGCTGATTTCGGCGACCGACGCCGTCACTGAGCTGTCGCCCGGGCGCGGTCAGCCACGGCAGCGTGTACCTTGGTCAGCGGATGGCCGTTGGCATGAGGCATTGCGCGACTGGCCCCTGGAGATCGTCTCGGCCCGGCTGCTGCGGCTGGGGCCCGGCGGGTGCATCCACGAGCATCGCGACTATGACCTGGGCGGGCCGGACGCCGATCTGCGCCTGCACGTTCCGCTGCTCAGCCCACCTGGCGTGGACTTCTTCCTGGATGGACAAATCATTCCGATGACGGCCGGTGAGTGCTGGTTTCTCGACCTGGCGCGGCCCCATCGAGTGGTTAACCGAAGTGCGCATTCGCGGGTTCACCTGGTGCTCGACTGTCGCCCCGGGCCGTGGCTGGTCCGGCAGATTGCCGATGGGCTGCCCACCACACCCGACGCGGGCGTCAGGCAAAGCGACTTCGCTCTTTTTCAGCTGCGCGTGGAAAGCGATCCTGACCTCGCCCGCACCTTGCAGAGCCTGCACGACCTCGACGCTTTCATGGCGTCCGCCCTGGCGTTGGGGGCCGAACGAGGGCTTCATTTCACCCAGGAAGAATTGCGGGCCGCCATGCGCAACGGTCGCCAGCAGTGGAGAGCCCAGTGGAAGACCTGAACCTGCACGGTTGGCTGCCGATCCGCCTATGGCAAGAGGCCGGGCAGTGGCGGGTCGACTGGTGCTGGTTCGGCGACGCGCGACTGTCACAGCCGTTCTTTGGCGACTCCGTGGAAGACGCCTTGCGCCGGCCCTTCAACCAGGCATTCCGCCGCCAGACGCCCTTGGACGCACTCGGTCAGTGGCAACGGCAAAGCCCGGGCCTTGGGCCCAGTGCATTCATCTTCCATGCCTCCCGTTGCGGTTCGACCTTAATCAGCCAGATGCTCGCCCAGTTGGACGACCATATCGTCATCTCGGAACCACCGCCCCTGGATGCGCTGCTGCGCTGTGAGCTGCCGCCGGCCGAGCGGTCTGCGGCACTCAAGGGCTTGATGTCGGCCTATGGGCAGCGCCGCCGAGGCGTGGAGCGACGCCTGGTGGTCAAGCTCGACGCCTGGAACATCGGTGAGCTGCCGCTGTTGCGTGAGTGTTTTCCCGACACGCCCTGGTTGTTCGTCTATCGCGATCCCTTGGAAATCGCCGTTTCTCACCTGCGTCGTCCCGGCATGCACATGGTGCCGGGGATGATCGGGACGACTGTCCTGGACGATGGGTTGCCATTTGGCAGCCAGGAAGATTTCATCCCGCGCCGGGTGGGGCGGTTGTTGGCGACGGGCTTGGAACACTGCCAGGCATTGTCTGGCGTGGCGGTCAACTACAGCGAACTGCCCGAGGCGATGACAGGCAGGTTGGCAGCGTTTTTCGGGCTCGATGATGAGCAATGCGGGCAAGTGTTCGCGACGGTGGGGCAGCATGCCAAGCAGCCGGCGCAGGCGTTTGTTGGCGACAGCGAGGACAAGCGCCGGGAGGCTTCTGCGTTGTTGCGTGAGCGGGTTCTGCGCTGGGCGCAGGGGCCCTATGAAGCACTCGAAACATTGCGCTGTGGCGAGGGGATTTAGCGAAGCGTCGCACTTCCCCTTGTGGGAGCAAAGCTTGCTCGCGAAACAGGCGCCTCGATTTCTGAAAGACCGCATCGCCGCCATCGCGGGCAAGCCTTGCTCCCACAGTGGGCAACGCATCAAGATTTGTTGGGCGACAACTCCGCCATCCCCTTGAGCAATTCGATCGGCAGGGGGAAGACGATGGTGGAGCTTTTATCCCCGGCAATCGACCCCAGCGTCTGCATGTAGCGCAGTTGCATGGCGCCTGGCTGGCGGCCGAGCATTTCGGCGGCCTGCATGAGTTTTTCCGAGGCTTGCAGCTCGCCTTCGGCGTGGATCACCTTGGCCCGCCGTTCCCGTTCGGCCTCGGCTTGGCGGGCGATGGCGCGGATCATGGATTCGTTGAGGTCTACGTGCTTGATCTCGACGTTTGCCACCTTGATACCCCAGGCGTCGGTCTGGGCGTCGAGCACTTGCTGGATGTCGCCGTTCAACTGCTCGCGTTCGGCCAGCAGTTGGTCCAGGTCATGCTTGCCGAGGACCGCGCGCAACGTGGTCTGGGCCAGTTGGCTGGTGGCCATGAGGAAGTTTTCCACCTGGATAATGGCTTTCTGCGGGTCGAGCACGCGGAAATACAGCACCGCATTGACCTTCACCGAGACGTTGTCCCGGGTGATCACGTCCTGGGGCGGCACGTCGAGGACAATGGTGCGCAGGTCGACGCGAATCATCTGCTGCACCACCGGAATCAGCAGGATCAACCCCGGCCCCTTGACCTGCCAGAACCGTCCGAGCTGGAACACCACCGCTCGTTCGTACTCGCGCAGGATCCGGAAGGTCGCCCCCGCCAGCGCGATCACCAGCAACAACAGCAGCGCAAAACCGATTTGCATGCCCATCTCATACCCCTCCGGAGTCAGCGGCGGCCACTTCCAGCAGTAAACCCTTGCGGGCGATGACCCGCACCGCTTGCCCAGGCCGCAGCGGCGTTGCGCTTGCCACCTGCCAGCGTTCGCCTTCCAACTGGACCCAGCCGTGATGATTATTACCGGCCTGCAATGCGGTCACCGCCGTGACTCTGCCCAGCAGCGCGGCATCGCCGCTGACAGGCTGGCGCGGCCGTGTTTTCAACGCACGGACCAGCAGGGCGATCAGCAGCAAGGCACTGACCAGGCCCAGGCCGAGCATCAGCGGAACCGGTATATCAGCGTTGGTCAGGATGACCGCGCCAATCACACACAAGACAATGCCGCCCAACCCCGCGACGCCGTAATTGGGCAAGGCCGCCTCGAAGACCAGCAAGGCCACGCCCACGGCAATCAGCCAGAAACCCAGGGGATCGGTGCCCGGCGGCACGAGGCCCTCGGCGCCGAACGCAGGCCCGCTGATCGCCAGCACCGCAACCGTCAACCAGTGAATGTTCACGGGATCCTCCCACAACGTGTAGTCGTCGGGATGCTTATTCAAAGTCTAGTCGAGTCGGGGGTTGATTGAATTTTGATCAGTCTGGCGGTCGGCGAGGGGCTAGACTGCCTAGGAACAACCCCGCCATTCATTCATGTCCAGGAGCCCCCTATGGAACCGCCGATTCACACCCTTCGCGCATTGTTCAAGCAACTGGGCTTGCCCGATGATGCTATTGGCATTGACCAGTTCATTGCGACGCATTCACCCCTCAAGCCCAGGTTGCACTTGGCCGATGCGTTTTTCTGGAATGAGGGCCAGCGGCAAATGCTGCGCGAGGAAATCCTTGAGGATGCGGACTGGGCGGAAGTGATAGATCAACTGGATGTGTTGCTGCGCAAGGGACGTAGCGAGTGAGAACGTACGCAATACCTGTGGGAGCGAGCTTGCTCGCGATAGCGATATGTCTGTCACATCAATGTTGACTGAAAGTCCGCTATCGCGAGCAAGCTCGCTCCCACAGGGTTATCTTGTTATTCGCTTTAAGCATTAACAAATAGCTTCTTATTCCTTAAAGAATATAGCTCTCCTCCCTATACTCGTCCGGGAACAGACACGCAGGAGAGCAACCCATGCGCAACGAATCGATTCGCTACCTGATTGTGCCGGGCTGGCAAGGATCGCCGGAAAATCATTGGCAAACCCACTGGCAGAACAGCCTACCCAACAGCGCCCGGGTCGAGCAGGCCGACTGGGTGACGCCCCGACGTGAAGACTGGGTCGCGGCGCTGGCCGAGGCCGTGGCCGCCGACAGTACGCCGGTGATCCTGATTGCCCATAGCCTGGGTTGCATCACGGTAGCTCATTGGGCCTCCACCGCGCCGCTGCAGTTTCTGCGGCAGGTGCGTGGGGCGCTGCTGGTGGCACCGGCGGATGTCGAGCGACCCGCCTGCGTCCCGGCGCTGCGCAACTTCGCGCCGATTCCCACTGATTTGTTGCCGTTCCCAAGCCAAGTGGTCAGCTCCGACAACGACGCCGCCGTGAGCGCCCCGCGTGCCTTGGAACTGGCGCGCAACTGGGGGGCCGAGGCCGGCATCCTGGCGGGGGCGGGGCATATAAACGTGAAGTCCGGCCACCAGCGCTGGGAGCAGGGTTTCGCTTATCTCTATCGTCTGCAAAACCGCATGGAGCATCACGCCCTGCGTCGCGCCTGAATGTTTAGCGCCCCCCGTCTCCCGGCGGTCTGGGGCGGGAGCCTGCCATGAGTTTGCATGAAACCTTCGGTCAGCCCTTGCTGACCTTTCCCGATGCGGAAAAAAGCCCCCTGAGCATTCGCGCCAAGGCGCTGGTGTTCGTCGACCCCCGTTCACGGCAGTTGCGCCAGGAACTGGAACAACTGGCACCCCGGGCGATTTCGGTGCTGATACGCGGCGAAACCGGTAGCGGCAAGGAATTGCTGGCCCGGCATATCCATCGCGAAAGCGATCGCGGCGGATTGTTTGTGTCGGTCAACTGCGGCGCCATCAGCCCGACCTACGCCGACGCCGAACTGTTCGGTTATGCCGCTGGCAGCTACAGCGGTTCGGCCAGCAGTCGGGCCGGTTGGTTCGGTTCGGCCAACGGCGGCACCCTTTACCTGGATGAAATCGGCGATTTGCCGCTGCCGATCCAGATCAAATTGCTGGCTGCGCTGGAAAACCACGAAGTCACCCGAGTGGGTGCCCATCAGCCCAGCCCGGTGGATGTCCGCCTGGTCGCGGCCACCAGCATCGACCTGGCGCAAGCGGTGGCCGCCGGGAAATTCCACGAACGGCTCTATCACTACCTGGGTGAAGGCCAACTGGAACTGCCAGCCCTGCGCAAACGGGTGGGCGATATCCTGTCCCTGGCCGAATACTTTCTGGGCATCTACAGCCAGCGACTCAACCTGGCCGTGCCGCTGATCAGTGAAGCGGCGCAGCATGCCCTCGAACAGCACAGTTGGCCGGGCAACACCCGCGAGTTGGAAAACGTCATTCATTTCGCGTTGCTGGTGAGCACGGGGGATGAAATTTTGCCGGAGCATTTGAATTTGCCGTCTCAGCCCTCGGCCCTGGAATTGATCGACCGCCAGGTGGCGCAGGTCGTTGCACAGGGCACGCAAGGCGAGCGCACGGCGCTCAAGGCGCTGCTCAATCGACTGAACCAGGCCCTATAGACCCGATATCCCCCCGTGGCGAGGGAGCTTGCTCCCGCTCGGTTGCGCAGCGACCGCAAAAATCTTGGGTCCGCTACGCGGCCCAGCGGGAGCAAGCTCCCTCGCCACAAAAAGCGGATTTTTCTATATGAGTGAAATGAATATGAACTTGAATAAAAGATATTGTTAAGGAATAAAAAATATCGGTATTGTCCGCATCACGCCAGCGATAGCACTTCACTGGCACACCACATTTAGCCGTCGTCGATGACGACCGTGATTCTCGATAAGGACACTGCATGAAAAAGGTTCTGTTGTTTACCGCATTGGCGGCAGCCCTGGCTTCGGGCCTGGCCCAGGCCGCGGAAAAATTGGTCGTGGCGGCCACGCCGGTGCCCCACGCTGAAATCCTCGAGCTGATCAAGCCAGCCCTGGCCAAGGAAGGCGTGGACCTGGAAATCAAGGTCTTCACCGACTACGTCCAACCCAACGTACAGGTTGACCAGAAGCGTCTGGACGCCAACTATTTCCAGACCCTGCCGTACCTGACTAACTTCAACGAAGGCAAAGGCACCCATCTGGTGACCGTGATCGGTGTTCACGTCGAACCGTTCGGTGGCTACTCGAAGAAGTACAAAAAACTGGCTGATCTGCCAGACGGCGCGACCATCGCGCTGCCCAATGAAGGCAGTAACAGCGGCCGTGCGCTGATCCTGTTGCAGAAGGCTGGCCTGATCGAGTTGAAAGACCCGAAAAACGCTTTGGCAACGCCGAAAGACATCGCCAAGAACCCGAAGAACTTCAAGTTCAAAGAACTGGAATCGGCCATGCTGCCGCGGGTGCTGGACCAGGTTGACCTGGACCTGATCAACACCAACTATGCCCTGGAAGCGGGTCTTAACCCGGCCAAGGATGCCTTGGTGATCGAAGGTTCGGATTCGCCTTACGTCAACTTCCTGGTGGCCCGTCCGGACAACAAGGACAGCCCGGCCATCCAGAAACTGGCCAAGGCCCTGACCAGCCCTGAAGTGAAGGCGTTCATCGAGAAGAAATACAGCGGCGCGGTACTGCCGGCGTTCTGATTCGCGCGGTAAACCTTGTCACGGTTTCAAACGCCGACGGCTGATACAGCGTCGGCGTTTTTTTGTGCCTTTGGGTAGTAAGGTTGTTTACTTTCGGATTGGTCGAACCTGTCCTTGTGGCGAGGGGACAAATCCCCTCGCTACAAGGCACTGTCAGGCCTCCCCGTTCTTCAACGCCCTGCGCAACGCCACCAACAATTTCACTATGTCCTGCGGTTCCAGTCGCTGCGGCACTTTTACGTCAGCCATGTTTTCTTCCTTGTAATGGTGAGGGAGATGGCGAAAAAACTCTCCCTGCGGCGCAAGAAAAATAGTCGTCTTTACCCTTCGCGGCAAATTCTGTGGTGAGAGAGCGTGAACTCAACACCGCGCCACTGTGGGAGCGAGCTTGCTCGCGAAAGCGCGTTATCAGGCGCTGATTAATCCGGCCAATGCCACGCCGGTTCATCCAACGCCCGCTGCCCGACGATCCCGGTCTGTCCAAGGTCTTTCTCCAGCACGATGCAATTGCATTGCTCATCCTGTTCCAGGGCGGCGATCAAGCGCGTGGCATGGGACACGACCCAGACCTGGCAATTGGCCGAGGCGCGGATGATCAACCGCGCCAGGGCCGGCAACAGGTCCGGGTGCAGGCTGGTTTCCGGTTCGTTGAGCACCATCAGCGAGGGCGGGCGTGGGGTGAGCAGGGCGGCCACCAGCAACAGATAGCGCAGGGTCCCGTCCGACAGTTCGGCGGCGGACAGCGGCCGTAGCAGGCCATGTTGTTGGAACGCGATGGCGAAACGTCCGCCTTGCAGTTTCTCGATGTGCAGGTGGGCACCGGGAAATGCGTCGCCGATGGCGGCATGCAGGGCTTCGTCGTCGCCGATTTCAAGGATGGTTTGCAGGGCGGCGGCCAGGTCGCGTCCGTCGTGGTGCAGCACCGGCGTGCGGGTGCCCAGTTGCGGTTGGCGCACCGGGGCGTCGGCGTCGCTGCGAAAGTGATCATAGAAGCGCCAGCGACGAATGAACTCGCGCATCTGCAGGACCTCCGGCGACGTGCGCAGGCTGCCGACCTGGTCGAACAGGCTGTCGAAGGTCGGTGTGTGCTGGGCCAGCACATCCCAGGAACGGCCTTCGCGGGCCCGGATCATCGGCCCCTTGCGGTCCACCAGCAGGCTGGCCGGCCGAAACACCGGGCCGGCCCAGATGCATTCGCGCTTGATTTCAGGGTCCAGTGAAAACGCTGAGCTACTGGTTTCCGGCAAGCCCAAGGCGATGGAATAGCTGAAGTCTTCGCCGACAAAACCCAGGCGCAGGCGCTTGGTGCCCTGGCGCACAACCGCCTGGACCGGTACCTCGCCGTTACGCATGCGGCGGCTGATTTCCTCCGGGCCGGCCCAGAAGGTCGAGTCCAGCCCACCTTCACGGGCCAGGGCATTGACCACCCCACCCTGGGCCGTTTCGGCCAGCAGACGCAGGGCACGGTACAGATTGGATTTGCCGCTGCCGTTGGGGCCGGTGATCAGGTTCAGTCGGCCCAGGGGGATGACCAATTTATTGATCGATCGGTAGTTGGCCACCGCCAGTGTCTTGAGCATGCAGATTTCCTTTGCATGGGCGTGGGGAGCAAGTCTGCCTGATTGCTGTGCTTTGAGTGAACCCTGTTCTAAGCTCACAGTCGTATCGTCACTGGTACGTCCGTACAACGCAAAGGAGTCTGCATGGCTGGTCCCGGAATCAAATGGGTTATTGGTTTGGGCGTGTGTGCATTGTTGACGGGGTGCGGTGATAAGAAGCCCGAAGAAAAAGCCCTGCCACGGGTTTTCGTGCAGCAAGCCGTGCCCAGTGAATACGCGGCCTCGGTGACCCTGACCGGCGACGTCCAGGCGCGGGTGCAGGCTGACCTGTCGTTTCGTGTGGGCGGCAAGATCATCGAGCGCAAGGTCGATGTCGGTGACCGGGTCTCGGCCCGGCAAGTGCTGGCCCGGCTCGATCCCCGGGACCTGCAGACCAACGTCGACTCCGCCGAGGCCCAGGTGGCCGCCGAGCAGGCGCGGGTCAAGCAGAGCGCGGCGGCGTTCGTGCGCCAGCAGAAACTCCTGCCCAAGGGCTACACCAGCCAGAGCGAATACGACGCAGCCCAGGCCCAACTGCGCAGCAGCCAGAGTGCGCTGACCGCCGCCCAGGCCCAATTGGCCAACGCCCGTGAGCAACTGAGCTACACCGCGCTGGTCGCCGAGGCACCGGGCATCATCACCGCGCGCCAGGCTGAAGTCGGCCAGGTGGTGCAGGCCACGGAGCCGATCTTCAGCCTGGCCCGGGATGGCGAGCGCGACGCGGTGTTCAACATCTACGAATCGCTGTTGAGCGAACCACCGTCGGACCCGGCGATCACCATCAGTCTGCTGGACAACCCCGCCATCAAGACCACCGGCACGGTGCGCGAAATCACCCCTGCGGTGTCTGCCCAAACCGGCACCGTGCAGGTCAAGGTCACCCTCAATGATTTGCCCGAAGGCATGCGCCTGGGCTCGGTGGTCAGCGCCACCGCCAAGTCCGCCGGCAAGACCGCCTTCGAACTGCCTTGGTCGGCCCTGACCAAAAACCTCAGTGAACCGGCCGTGTGGCTGGTGGACGGCGAGGGCAAGGCCCGGTTGCAAACGGTGACGGTCGGCCGTTACCTGACCGGCAAGGTCATCATCAGCGATGGCCTCAAGGGCGGTGAGAAAATCGTCACCGCAGGCGGGCAGTTGCTGCACCCTGGCGTACGCGTCGAGATCGCTGAAAACACCTACGGAAAATCCGCGCCGGGAGCCCAGCCATGAAGCGTTTGTGGATGGTCTCGGCCGGTCTGTTGCTGGCCGCCTGCTCCAAGGAGGAAGCGCCGCCCGAACCGGTGCGCCCGGTGTTGTCCGTTGAGGTCCGGGCCCTCGACCAGCAGGCACTCGGGCGGTTCGCCGGGAATATCCAGGCACGCTACGAAAGCAACGTGGGTTTCCGCGTGCCAGGACGCATCGCCAGTCGCAATGTCGATGTCGGCGCAGAGGTGAAGAAGGGCGACCTGCTCGCCACGCTCGACCCCACCGATCAACAGAACCAGTTGCGCGCCGCCCAGGGCGATCTGGCGCGGATCGAGGCGCAGTACATCAATGCCCAGGCCAATGCCCGTCGCCAGCAGCAATTGTTCGACCGTGGCGTCGGGGCCCAGGCGCAACTGGACATCGCCCAGACCGATTTGAAAACCACTGGCGCGTCCCTCGAACAGGCCCGGGCCTCGGTGGAGCAGGCTCGCGATCAGCTCAACTACAGCGAGTTGCGCACCGACCACGACGCAATCGTCACTGCCTGGAATGCCGAAGCCGGGCAGGTGGTCACCGCCGGCCAGCAAGTGGTGACCCTGGCCCGCCCGGACATCAAGGAAGCGGTGATCGACCTGCCGGCCGGGCTGGTTGAGCGCCTACCCTCGGACGTGGTATTCGAAGTCGCCGCGCAATTGGACCCGAGCACCCACACCAGCGCCATCGTGCGCGAGATCGAACCCCAGGCCCAGAGCGCCACCCGCACTCGCCGCGCGCGCCTGACGCTGACCGACACACCGCCAGGCTTTCGCCTGGGCACGGCCATCAGCGTGACCCTGAGCTCGACCATCGAACCGCGCATCGAGCTGCCGCTCAGCGCCCTGCAAGAGATCGACGGCAAGGCGCGCATCTGGCTCATCGACCCGCAGAGCCAGACGGTCTCACCCCGTGAGGTACGGATTCTCGAACGTTCGGCCAACTCGGTGCTAGTGGCCAACGGCATCAAGGCCGGCGACCGTGTGGTCAGCGCCGGCGTGAACAGTCTCCTGCCGGGGCAGAAAGTGAAACTCGACGAGGACGCACGATGAAAGGGCCTTTCAACTTATCCGAATGGGCCCTGCGGCATCAGTCGTTCGTCTGGTACCTGATGTTCGTGGCGCTGTTGATGGGCGTGTTTTCGTACATGAACCTGGGTCGGGAGGAAGACCCGTCGTTCACCATCAAGACCATGATCATCCAGACCCGCTGGCCGGGCGCGACCCAGGAAGAAACCCTAAGGCAGGTCACCGACCGCATCGAGAAAAAACTCGAAGAGCTCGACTCACTCGACTACGTCAAAAGCTACACCCGTCCGGGAGAGTCGACGGTGTTCGTGTACTTGCTCGATACCACTGGGGCCAAAGAGATCCCCGAGATCTGGTACCAGGTGCGCAAGAAGATCAACGACATCCGTGGCGACTTCCCCCAGGGGCTGCAAGGGCCGGGCTTCAACGACGAGTTCGGTGACGTGTACGGGTCGGTGTACGCCTTCACCGGCGACGGCCTGTCGATGCGCCAGCTGCGCGACTACGTGGAGCAGGTGCGCGCCGAGATTCGCGACGTGCCCGGGCTGGGCAAGGTGGAGATGCTCGGCGAGCAGGATGAAGTGCTGTACCTGAACTTCTCCACGCGCAAACTCGCCGCGCTGGGCATCGACCAGCGCCAGGTGGTGCAGAGCCTGCAATCGCAGAACGCCGTGACGCCGGCCGGGGTGATCGACGCGGGGCCGGAGCGGATTTCCGTGCGCACGTCCGGGCAGTTCCAGTCGGAAAAAGACCTGGCCAACGTCAACCTGCGGCTCAATGACCGCTTCTATCGTCTGGCCGACATCGCCGACATCCGTCGCGGCTACGTCGACCCCGCCACACCGATGTTCCGCTTCAACGGTACGCCGGCCATCGGCCTCGCCATCGCGATGAAAAAGGGCGGCAACATCCAGGACTTCGGCAAGGCGCTGCATGCGCGCATGACCGAACTGACCGCCGACCTGCCGGTGGGCGTTGGCGTGCACACGGTGTCGGACCAGGCCGAGGTGGTGGAAGAGGCGGTCGGCGGCTTTACCAGCGCCTTGTTCGAGGCGGTGATCATTGTACTGGTCGTCAGCTTCATCAGCCTTGGCGTGCGCGCCGGGCTGGTGGTGGCCTGTTCGATTCCGCTGGTGCTGGCGATGGTCTTCCTGTTCATGGAATACAGCGGCATCACCATGCAGCGGATTTCCCTCGGCGCGTTGATCATCGCCCTCGGCCTGCTGGTGGACGACGCGATGATCACCGTGGAGATGATGGTCACGCGCCTGGAAAAAGGCGACAGCAAGGAACAGGCCGCGACGTTCGCCTATACCTCGACGGCGTTTCCGATGCTCACCGGGACCCTGGTGACCGTGGCCGGTTTCGTGCCCATCGGCCTGAACGCCAGTTCCGCCGGCGAATACACCTTCACCCTGTTCGCGGTCATCGCCGTGGCGATGCTGGTGTCGTGGATCGTCGCCGTGCTGTTTGCCCCGGTGATCGGCGTGCACATCCTCAGCACCAACATCAAACCCCACAGCGCCGAACCGGGGCGGATCGGCCGGGCGTTCAACGGCGGCCTGTTGTGGGCGATGCGCAATCGCTGGTGGGCCATCGGCATCACCGTGTTGCTGTTCGTGCTGGCGGTGTTTTGCATGCGCTTCGTGCAGAACCAGTTCTTTCCATCGTCGGACCGGCCGGAAATCCTGGTGGACCTAAACCTGCCGCAAAACGCCTCGATGGACGAGACCCGTAAAGCCGTCGATCGCCTGGAAGCGACGCTCAAGGACGATCCGGACATCGCGCGCTGGAGCACCTACATCGGTGAAGGCGCGATTCGCTTCTATCTGCCGCTGGACCAGCAATTGCAGAACCCGTACTACGCGCAACTGGTGATCGTCAGCAAGGGTCTGGAGTCGCGCACGGCCCTGACCGAGCGCCTGCAAAAGCGTTTGCGCGAGGATTTCGTCGGCATTGGCAGCTACGTGCAGGCTCTGGAAATGGGCCCGCCGGTGGGTCGGCCGATCCAATACCGGGTCAGCGGCAAGGACGTCGACCAAGTGCGCAAGCACGCCATCGAGCTGGCCACCGAGCTGGACAAGAACTCCCACATCGGCGAAATCATTTACGACTGGAACGAACCGGGCAAGGTCCTGCGCATCGATATCGCCCAGGACAAGGCGCGGCAATTGGGCTTGTCTTCCGATGACGTGGCCAGGCTGATGAACAGCATCGTCAGTGGCTCGCCGGTGACCCAGGTCAACGACGATATTTACCTGATCAACGTGGTCGGCCGCGCTGAAGATGCCGAGCGCGGGTCGCCGGAAACCCTGCAGAACCTGCAGATTGTCACGCCGAGCGGCACTTCGATTCCGCTGCTGGCGTTTGCCACGGTGCGTTATGAGCTGGAGCAGCCGCTGGTATGGCGTCGTGACCGTAAGCCGACCATCACCATCAAGGCTGCGGTGCGCGACGAGATCCAGCCCACCGACCTGGTCAAGCAACTGCAACCGGACATCGACAAGTTCGCCGCCGGCCTGCCGGTGGGCTACAAGGTCGCCACGGGCGGTACGGTGGAAGAGAGCAGCAAGGCCCAAGGGCCGATCGCCAGCGTCGTGCCGCTGATGCTGTTTCTGATGGCGACCTTCCTGATGATCCAACTGCACAGCGTGCAGAAACTGTTCCTGGTGGCGAGCGTCGCGCCGCTTGGGTTGATCGGCGTGGTGCTGGCGCTGGTGCCGACGGGCACGCCCATGGGCTTTGTGGCGATCCTCGGGATCCTCGCCTTGATCGGCATCATCATCCGTAACTCGGTGATCCTGGTGACCCAGATCGATGAATACGAACGTGACGGCTACGAGCCCTGGGATGCGGTGGTGGAGGCCACCGAACACCGGCGCCGGCCGATCCTGCTCACGGCGGCTGCGGCGAGCCTGGGGATGATTCCGATTGCTCGGGAAGTGTTCTGGGGGCCGATGGCCTACGCGATGATCGGCGGGATCATCATCGCCACCCTGCTGACGCTGCTGTTCCTGCCGGCGCTGTATGTGGCCTGGTACAAGATCCGCGAGCCCAAGCGCGAGTGACCTTGTGGCGAGGGGATTTATCCCCGCAGGGGCGCGAAGCGCCCTGTTTTTTGGGGCTGCTGTGCAGCCCATCGCGAGCAAGCTTTGCTCCCACAGCAGATCTGCTGTGAGTTCAAAACGCTGTATTCACAAAGCTCCAACTGTGGGAGCAAAGCTTGCTCGCGATGAGGCCGGTGAATTTACCCTGGCCTTTTACTTGCGCAACAACCGCAACCCATTGAACACCACCAGCAAGCTCACCCCCATGTCGGCAAACACCGCCATCCACATGGTGGCAAGCCCGGCGAAGGTGACCCCAAGGAAAATCGCCTTGATCACCAACGCCAGGGCAATATTCTGCTTGAGGATGCTGGATGTCTGCCGAGACAGGCGAATGAACGCTGGGATCTTGCGCAGGTCATCGTCCATCAGCGCGACGTCGGCGGTCTCGATGGCCGTGTCGGTGCCGGCCGCCGCCATGGCGAAACCGATTTGCGAACGGGCCAGGGCCGGGGCGTCGTTGATGCCGTCGCCGACCATGCCGACGCGGTGACCCTGGGCGTACAAGGCTTCGATGGCTTGCAGCTTGTCTTCCGGCAACAAGTCGCCCCGCGCCTGATCCATGCCCACCTGCGCGGCAATCGCGTCGGCGGTGTGGGCGTTGTCGCCGGTGAGCATCAGGGTCTTGATGCCCAGGTCATGCAGTTGCCGGATGGCTTCGCGGCTGGAGTCCTTCACGGTGTCGGCCACGGCAAACAGCGCCAAGGGGCCTGTAGCGTCGAGCAGCAGCACCACCGACTTGCCTTGTTTTTCCAGGGCGAAGAGTTTCTCTTCCAGTTCGGGGGAGCACAGGCCGAGGTCTTCCACCAGGCGGTGGTTGCCCAAGTGATAGGTCTGGCCGCCGATGTCGCCGCGCACGCCGCGCCCGGCAAGCGCCTCGAAGTTATCCACAACCTGCGGGGCCAGTTGCTTATCCACAGCCGCGTTGGCAATCGCCCGGGACACGGGATGGTCGGAACGGGCGGCGAGGCTGGCGGCCAGGGCCGGAGCGGTGCTTTCCACAGTCGGGTCCAGGGCCACGTAGTCGGTTTGCACCGGTTTGCCGTGGGTGATCGTGCCGGTCTTGTCCAAGGCCAGGTAGTCGAGCTTGTAGCCGCCCTCCAGGTACACGCCACCCTTGACCAGGATACCTTTGCGCGCTGCGGCGGCAAGGCCGCTGACGATGGTCACGGGGGTGGAAATCACCAGTGCGCACGGGCAGGCGACCACCAGCAGCACCAGCGCCCGGTAGATCCAGTCGAACCACAGCGCGCCCATGAACAGCGGCGGAATGACCGCTACCGCCAGGGCCAGAGCAAACACCGCTGGGGTATAGATCGTCGAGAAGCGGTCGACGAAGCGCTGGGTTGGCGCCCGGGCGCCCTGGGCCTGTTCCACGGCGTGGATGATGCGCGCCAGGGTCGAGTGATCGGCCGCCGCCGTCACCCGATATTCCAGTTCACCGGCCTGGTTGATGGTGCCGGCGAACACCTTGTCGCCGATGGTTTTTTCCACCGGCAGGCTTTCGCCGGTAATTGGCGCCTGGTCGACGGTCGAGCGGCCGGCGACCACCTCACCGTCCAGGCCGACGCGCTCGCCCGGACGCAGCCGCACCCGCACGCCGAGGGCAATGGCCTTGACCTCTTGGACCTGCCAGGTGCCATCGGCCTGCTGCACGGTGGCCTGTTCCGGGGCCATCTGCATCAGGCCGCTGATGGCGTTGCGCGCGCGGTCGAGGGATTTGGCTTCGATCAGCTCGGCCACGGTGAACAGGAACATCACCATCGCCGCCTCGGGCCATTGGCCGATCAGTACGGCACCGGTCACGGCGATGCTCATCAGCGCATTGATGTTCAGGTTGCGGTTCTTCAGGGCGATCCAACCCTTCTTGTACGTGCCCAAGCCGCCGCTGAGGATCGACACCAACGCCACCAGCGCAACCACCCAGTTTGGCGCGGCATTGGTGAAATGGATCACCTCGGCGCCCAGGGCCGTCACACCGGACAGCGCCAACGGCCACCAGGGCTTGACCGGGGCGGGCAGGTCGTTGGTTTCTGATTTCTGGCCCGGAGTCAGCGGGTCGGCTTGCATGCCTAAGGACTCGATGGCCTGGATGATCGACGCGTCGCTGGGCAAATCGTGGGTCACGCCCAGCACGCGGTTAATCAGGTTGAACTCCAGTCGCTGCACGCCTTCGAGCTTGCCGAGCTTGTTCTGGATCAGCGTCTGTTCGGTGGGGCAATCCATGGCTTCGATGCGGAAACTGCTCAGCCGCGTACCGTCCGTCGGCGTCTTGCCGAGGTTGACCACCGCCGGCGCCGCTTTCGAGGCGCAGCAGGAATGCCCGTGGTCATGGCCGTGGTCGGGTTTGTGGATGTGAAGGGAATCGCTCATCGGGTGACGTCCGTGAAAAGTGCCTGTTGCGCAGTAAAGACCCTGTAGCCACTATAGGGTCAAGCACCTATTTGGGAGGCCGCATCATGAAGATCGGAGAACTGGCGAAAATCACCGACTGCCAGGTCGAAACCATCCGCTATTACGAGCGCGAAGGCCTGCTGCCGGAGCCGGCCCGCAGCGACGGCAACTACCGCGTCTACACCCAGGCCCATGCCGAGCGGCTGACGTTCATCCGCAACTGCCGCACCCTGGACATGACCCTGGAAGAAATCCGCAGCCTCCTGGCCCTGCGCGACAGCCCCCAGGACCAGTGCGAAAGCGTCAATGCGCTGATCGACGAACACATCCAGCACGTCAAGGCCCGCATCGATGGCCTGCTGGCCCTGCAGACGCAACTGATCGACCTGCGCCATCGCTGTGGCGAAGGGCCGGATTTGGATCAATGCGGGATCTTGCAGCGGTTGGAGGTGAGCGGGGCGGTGGCGGCGGAGGTGGAGCATTCGCATGTGGGGCGTAGTCATGGGCATTGAGCCGATCTTGGAGCACATGCAGATCCAATGTGGGAGCGAGCTTGCTCGCGATAGCGGTGGGTCAGTCACATAAGTATTGAATGTGAGGACGCTATCGCGAGCAAGCTCGCTCCCACAGGGGAGAGGTGGTGTGGCTCAGACCGCCATCGGCGCGGTCATCGGCGCATGGTGCTGGTAGCCTTCTAGGGAAAAGTCGCTCGGCTCTACCAACTCCAGCCACTCGGGCTGGTACACACCGGTCTTGGTGAACTCCGGCACACGTTCGGAAATCACCAGCTTGGGCATCGGGAACGGCTCGCGGGTGAGCTGTTCGTTGAGCATGTCCAAGTGGTTTTCGTAGACGTGGGCATCACCGATGAAATAGGTGAACCAGCGCGGCGTGTAGCCGGTCAGGCGGCCGATCAGGCTCAGCAGCGCGGCGCCTTCGGTGAGGTTGAACGGCGTGCCCAGGCCCAGGTCGTTGGAGCGGATGTAGAGGGTCAGGGAAATTTCCTTGGTCTCGACATTCGGGTGGAACTGGTAGAGCAGATGGCACGGCGGCAGGGCCATCTCATCGAGCTGGGCGCAGTTCCAGCCGTGGAACAGGATGCGCCGGCTGCCCGGGTCCTTGATGATGGTGTCGACGCACTGGCGAACCTGATCGATGGCCTTGTACAGCACCACGTAGGCCTGGCCGTTTTCTTCGCCTTCGGCGATCTGCCGGTAACCCTGGGCCAGCGTCTGCTCGATGGCCGCCGGGTTGCTCAGGGGGATCTGTTTGTAGGCCGGCCATTTGCGCCATTGCACGCCGTAGATCTCGCCCAGGTCGTCTTCGCCCTGGCGGAACGGGTTGGCCAGCCACTGGGCGTTTTCGTTGGCGTTCTGGTCCCAGACCTTGCAGCCCAGGGCACGGAATTCGGCGGCGTTGTTCACGCCACGCAGGAAACCGCACATCTCGCCGATGGCCGATTTGAAGGCCATCTTGCGGGTGGTGATGGCCGGGAAACCATCCTTCAAGTCATAGCGCAGCATGGCGCCGGGGAAGCTGATGGTGTTCACACCGGTGCGGTTGGCTTGCTTGGTGCCGTTCTTGATGACGTGCGCCACCAGATCGAGATATTGCTTCATGGGTTACCTGTGTCCTTGAATCCGGGGCCTGCGCCCCGGGGTTCGAATTTTAAACCTTGGCCGCCGCGGCCGGCGCGCGATGATAGGCCAGCCAGATCAGCGCCAGGCCACCGATGATCATCGGCAGGCACAGCACCTGGCCCATGGTCAGCCAGTTCCACGCCAGATAGCCGAGCTGGGCGTCCGGGACGCGGACGAATTCAACGATGAAACGGAAGATGCCATAGAACAGCGCGAACATGCCCGACACCGCCATGGTTGGCCGCGGCTTGCGCGAGAACAGCCAGAGGATCAGGAACAGTGCCACGCCTTCGAGGGCGAACTGATAAAGCTGCGACGGGTGGCGCGGCAACTGCGCGGGGTCGCTGAACGGCGGGAAAATCATCGCCCACGGCACGTCGGTCGGCTTGCCCCACAACTCGGCATTGATGAAATTGCCGATGCGACCTGCGCCCAGGCCGATCGGCACCATTGGCGCGACGAAGTCCATCAGCTCGAAAAACGACTTGTTGTTGCGCTTGCCGAACCACAACGCCGCCAGCATCACGCCGATGAACCCACCATGGAACGACATGCCGCCCTTCCAGACTTCGAAGATCAGCGTCGGGTTGGCGACATAGGCGCTCAGGTCGTAGAACAGCACATAGCCCAGGCGCCCGCCGACGATCACGCCCATGGACAGCCAGAACACCAGGTCGGAAAGTTTTTCCTTGTTCCAGGTCGGGTCGAAGCGGTTGAGCCGGCGCGACGCCAGCAACCAGGCGCCGCCGATGCCGATCAGGTACATCAGGCCGTACCAGTGGATTTTCAGCGGGCCGATGGCCAGGGCTACCGGATCGATCTGCGGGTAAGGCAGCATTGATATTCCTCGTAAACGTCAAAAATACCCGGGCGACGCTGCCACCTCAGGATTAAGCCAGGATTGCGTCAGAACAGAAAACTCAAGCCCACGCAGAATAGCAGGGCGGCAAACAACCGCTTGAGCAAGCGCGGTGACAGGCGATGGGCCAGCCGCGCGCCGAAACGGGCGAAGACCATGCTGGTCAAGGCGATGCCCAGCAGCGCCGGCAAATACACAAAACCGAGACTATGGGCCGGCAGCAGCGGATCGTGCCAGCCCAGAATCATGAAACTGAGTGCACTGGCCAGGGCAATCGGCAAACCGCAGGCCGACGAGGTCGCGACCGCTTGCTGCATCGGCACGCTGCGCCAGGTCAGGAATGGCACGGTCAGCGAGCCGCCGCCAATGCCGAAAATCGCCGAGGCCCAGCCGATCACCGTGCCGGCCACGGTCAGCCCGGCCTTGCCCGGTACGGTGCGGCTGGCCTTGGGCTTGAAGTCCAGGGCCAGTTGCACGGAGACGATCATGGCGAATACACCAATGATCTTTTGCAGGTGCGGGCCGGAAATCGCTTCGGCGGTGACGGCGCCGAAACCGGCACCGATCAGGATGCCGACGGTCATCCAGGCGAATATCGGCCAGCGCACCGCGCCTTTGCGCTGATGCTCGCGCACGGCATTGACCGAGGTGAAGATGATCGACGCCAGGGACGTGCCGACGGCCAGGTGCGTCAACACCTGCGGATCGAAACCCTGCAGTGTGAAACTGAACACCAGCACCGGGACGATGATCATCCCGCCACCCACGCCGAACAACCCGGCCAGCACGCCGGCGCAGGCGCCGAGTAGCAGATAGAGCACAAATTCCACCAGCCTCTCCCCGCCATCCCCGAAATAAGAGCGGCATGGTAACGGATCGAGGGGCTTGGGCTCTAGTGAAGGCGATGGATGTGGGGGCGATGTGTGGGTAGAGTGATCACAGCATTTGGCACGAAACCTTGTGGCGAGGGGATTTAGCGAAATGTCGCCCCGCTTTGTGGGAGCAAGGCTTACCCGCGATGGCGGCGCTACGGTCTTTCAGAAATCGAGGCGCCTGTTTCGCGAGCAAGCTTTGCTCCCACACAGTGCCTCCCACAAAAACTGTCTGGCTTTATTCTTTCAGCGGATTGGCATTACTAACGGGACTACCTGATGTGCCTGATCATATTTGCCTGGCGCCCCAACCACGCCCAGCCACTGATCGTGGCGGCCAACCGCGACGAGTTCTACGCTCGGCCGACCTTGCCCCTGGCCCAATGGCCTGACGCGCCCCATGTCCATGCCGGGCGCGATCTCGAAGCCGGTGGCACCTGGCTCGGCATCGGCGCCGAGGGCCGCTTTGCCGCGTTGACCAACATCCGCGACCCGGGCCAGGTGCCGGCCTTCAAGTCGCGCGGTGAGCTGGTGGCGCGGTTCCTGACCGGGAATCTGTCGATTGCCGATTACCTCAGCGAAGTCGTGCCCCGCGCCGGCGAGTACGGTGGCTTCAACCTGCTGCTCGGCGATGGCACTGAGCTGTGGCACCACAACGCCCGCGATACCCAGCCCCAGCGGCTGGCCGAAGGGGTCTATGGTGTGTCGAACGCTGGGCTGAACACGCCATGGCCCAAATTGCTCAAGGCTCGGGCGGCCCTGGGCGAGGTGCTGGACGATCCGCAGCCTGAGGCCTTGTTGGCGCTGCTGAACGACCCACAACCCGCGCCGGTGGCGGAACTGCCGGACACGGGGGTGGGCCTGGCGACCGAGATGCTGCTATCGAGTGTGTTCATTGCCAGCCCGGCTTATGGAACACGGGCGAGTACGGCGTTGATTGTCCATGCCGATGGTACGCGGCAGATGGTCGAGCGCAGTTTCGGGCCGCATGGGGGGCATTTGGGGGAGGTGGAGATCAGGATCTAGCTTTTGTGGTATCAGGTCTGGCCCAATCGCGAGCAAGCTCGCTCCCACAATGGATCTGCGGTGAACACATATTTTGTGAACAACCGAGATCCCCTGTGGGAGCGAGCTTGCTCGCGATTGGGGCGCCGCAGGTTCAGAGCGTCTTGTTCGAAGCCGGATTGATCATCCGCGCCAACCCAAGGTTCTTCAGCGCCAGTTGCAGGGAGCTGTGGATCACCTGCGGGTTGTCGATGGTCATCACCTCGGCCAGCAACTCCTGGGCCTTGCTGAGGTTGATCTGGCGCAGCATCCACTTCACTTTCGGCAGGTTGGTGGCGTTCATCGACAGGCTGTCGAACCCCATCGCCATCAACAGCACTGCCGCCGCCGGGTCGCCGGCCATTTCGCCGCAGATGCTCACCGGCTTGCCTTCGGCATGGGCATCACGCACCACGTTCTGCAAAGCTTGCAGCACCGCTGGGTGCAGGTAATCGTACAGATCGGCAACCCGTGGGTTGTTACGGTCCACCGCCAGCAGGTACTGGGTCAGGTCGTTGGAACCCACCGACAGGAAGTCCACCTGCCGGGCCAGTTCCTTGGTCTGGTACACCGCCGCCGGAATCTCGATCATCACCCCCACCGGCGGCATCGGCACGTCGGTGCCTTCGTCGCGGACTTCGCCCCAGGCCCGGTGGATCAGGTGCAGGGCTTCTTCCAGTTCATGGGTGCCGGAGATCATCGGCAACAGGATGCGCAGGTTGTTCAGGCCCTCGCTGGCCTTGAGCATGGCGCGGGCCTGGACCAGGAAGATTTCCGGGTGGTCGAGCGTCACGCGGATGCCGCGCCAGCCGAGGAACGGGTTGTCTTCCTTGATCGGGAAGTAGGACAGGGACTTGTCGCCGCCGATGTCCAGGCTGCGCATGGTCACCGGTTGCGGGTGGAACGCGGCCAGTTGTTCGCGGTAGATCGCCAGCTGTTCCTTTTCGCTGGGGAAGCGCTGGTTGATCATGAACGGCACTTCGGTGCGGTACAGCCCCACACCCTCGGCACCACGCTTCTGCGCCCGAGCGACGTCGGCCAGCAGGCCGGTGTTGACCCACAGCGGCATGCGGTGGCCGTCGAGGGTTATGCACGGCAGGTCCCGCAGCGCATCCAGGCCCAGGGACAGTTGTTTTTCTTCCTCCACCACATCGGCAAACTGCTTGCGCAGCACGTCGCTGGGGTTGGTGTAGACCTCGCCGTGGTAGCCATCGACGATCATCTGGATGCCGTCGACCTTGGAGTACGGCAGGTCCACCAGGCCCATCACCGTCGGGATGCCCATGGCCCGGGCCAGGATCGCCACGTGAGAGTTGCCCGAGCCCAATACCGAGACCAGCCCCGCCAGCTTGCCTTCGGGCACTTCGCCGAGCATGGCCGGGGTCAGTTCTTCGCTGACCAGGATGGTGTTGTCGGGGTAGACCAGGGTCTGCTGGCGCTCCTGCTGCAAGTACGCCAGCAAGCGGCGGCCGAGGTCCTTGACGTCCGAGGCGCGCTCGCGCAGGTAGGCGTCGTCCATCAGTTCGAAGCGGTTGACGTGGTCGGTCACCACCTGACGCAGCGCGCCCTGGGCCCACTGGCCGGTCTTGATGACGGTGGTCACTTCGCTGCCCAGGGAGGCATCGTCGAGCATCATCAGGTAAACGTCGAACAGCGCGCGCTCTTCGGGGCGCAGCTGCGTCGCCAGCTTGGCCGACAGGGCCCGCATGTCAGCCCGCACGCCTTCGATGGCGGTCTTGAACAAGCCCAGCTCGGCATTGATGTCGGTGATGGTCTTGTCCGGCACCACATCGAGGTCGGCGGGCGGCAACATGACCACCGCCGTGCCCACCGCCGCGCCCGGCGAACCCGGCACACCGACGAACTTGGCTTCCTGGATGCCCTTGCCCTGGCGACCCAGGCCACTGATCGAGCCGGTGGCCTCGGCGTGGGCGATCACCCCCGCCAGTTGCGCGCTCATGGTCACGAGGAAGGCTTCTTCACCTTCGTCGAACTGGCGGCGTTCTTTTTGCTGGATGACCAACACGCCGACGACGCGGCGGTGGTGGATGATCGGTGCGCCAAGGAACGAGGCGTAGCGTTCTTCACCCGTTTCGGCAAAGTAGCGGTAGCGCGGGTGATCCGCGGCGTTTTCGAGGTTCAGGGGTTCTTCGCGCGTGCCGACCAGGCCGACCAGGCCTTCATTGGGAGCCATGCTGACCTTGCCGATCGAGCGCTTGTTCAAGCCCTCGGTGGCCATCAGCACGAAACGGTTGGTCTCGGGGTCCAGCAGGTAGACCGAGCAGACCTGGCTGCCCATGGCCTCTTTGACGCGCAATACAATAATCCCCAACGCCGCCTTGAGATCCTTGGCGGAGTTAACTTCCTGGACGATCTTGCGCAGCGTATTGAGCATGGCTCGGGGTCGAACTCCGTCGTCAGTCGCGCGTCAGCAGGCGCGGGGCAAGCTCTTTGAGAGCGCGTCGATACACTTCGCGCTTGAATGTCACCACCTGGCCCAACGGATACCAATAGCTGACCCAGCGCCAGCCATCGAACTCCGGTTTACCGGTCAAATCCATCCGCACCCGCTGCTCGTTGGAGATCAGGCGCAGGAGAAACCATTTCTGCTTCTGGCCGATGCACAGCGGTTGGCTGTGCGTCCTGACCAGGCGTTGCGGCAAACGATAGCGCAACCAGCCTCGGGTGCAGGCGAGTATTTCGACATCTTCTCGCTCAAGCCCCACTTCTTCATTCAACTCGCGGTACAAGGCCTCTTCCGGCGTCTCCTGGGGGTTGATCCCACCCTGGGGAAACTGCCAGGCGTCTTGATTGATACGGCGAGCCCATAGCACCTGCCCAGCATCATTCGTAAGAATGATCCCCACATTGGGACGGAAACCATCGGGATCGATCACGGCAACAACCTCGCAAACGCATGTCGCCGCATTGTTCCACAAAGGTTGTGAAAGCAGCAACGAGCGCCCCTAGCTTATGTGCACTCTTGTGAAAAGTCCGTATTCTGGACGCCTTTCTTCAGATTTTTCAGCGAGTAACTGCAATGCGGCTGGCTTTATTCGACTTGGACAACACATTGCTGGGCGGCGACAGCGACCACGCGTGGGGCGATTACCTGTGCGAGCGCGGTTTCCTGGATGCTGTTACCTATAAAGCGCGTAACGACGCGTTCTACCAGGATTACCTGGCCGGCAAGCTCGACAACGCCGAGTACCTGAATTTTTGCCTGGAAATCCTCGGCCGTACCGAAATGCACGTGCTGGCCCAGTGGCACTTGGATTACATGCGCGACTGCATCGAGCCGATCGTATTGCCCCAGGCCATCGAACTGCTGACAAAACACCGTGACGCCGGTGACAAGCTGGTGATCATTACCGCCACCAACCGCTTCGTCACCGCGCCGATTGCCGAGCGCCTGGGTGTGGAGACCCTGATTGCCACCGAGTGCGAGATGGTCGACGGGCGCTACAGCGGGCGCAGCATCGATATTCCGTGTTTTCGCGAGGGCAAGGTGACTCGCTTGAACCGTTGGCTGGAAGAAACCGGGTATTCCCTCGACGGCAGCTATTTCTATAGCGACTCGATGAACGACTTGCCGTTGCTGGAGGTGGTGACGCATCCGGTGGCGGTGGATCCGGATCCGAACCTTCGGGCCGAGGCCCAGAGGCGTGGTTGGCCGGTGATTTCGTTGCGTGGCTGAAATCGTCATCGCGAGCAAGCTCGCTCCCACAGAGGTTGCGTGATCGACACAAATCCCCTGTGGGAGCGAGCTTGCTCGCGATGAAAGCGCCGCGGTCCCAAGCCTTAAACCGGCTTGGCCCCCATCAACCCCGCAATGGCGATAAAGCAGACAACACTGAACAGCGCCAAGGCAAACGTAAACTTCCCGGCGCCCACCGCTGGCGCCTTGCGCAGTTTGTTCAGCCGCACCACCAGCCAGAACCCCGCCAGCGCCGCCAAGGTGTAGAGCACGCTGGAAGCCAGCAGCCAGGTCTGGCCCAGCGGCCAGCCGACTTGATGAACCATCCACCAGCCGGTGAAGGGCAGGCTCGCCAGTGCCAGGATCATCACCAGCCAGATGAACAGCCGCGGACGTTGCAGCGTGCGCGCGGCCGCCGTGGCATCGCCATTGCGGCGCGTGCGCCAGACCCAGATGGCCAGCCCCAGGGCTCCTGCCAACAGCAACACTGTGGCGACGACGTGAGCAATTTTCAGCGTGATTAACGTTTCCATCGTTCGATTTCCTTATGACTTGCGCTACAGCTTAGCCCCTGTGGCGAGGCGGCCCTGAAGCCTGGCCCTGTGGTGTTTCAGGCAGACCTCATTCAGCCTTTTTGGGGCTGCTACGCAGCCCAACGGGGATAAATCCCCTCGCCACGGGGCGCGACTATGGGGTTCATCCCAGGAACAGCTGATACGCCGGGTTATCGCTTTCATCCCAGTACGGATAGCCGATTTCTTCCAGGGCGGCGGGGACCAGGTGGCGTTCATCGTGAGGCACTTGCAGCCCCGCGACCACGCGGCCGTCCGCCGCGCCATGGTTGCGGTAGTGGAACATCGAGATGTTCCAGCGCCCACCCAGCTTGTTGAGGAAGTTGAACAGCGCGCCCGGGCGTTCCGGGAATTCGAAGCGCAGCACCACTTCGTCGATGACATGGGCCGCATGCCCGCCGACCATGTGGCGGATGTGCAACTTGGCCAGTTCGTTGTCGGTCAGGTCCAGCACCGGGAAGCCTTGTTCGGTGAGGCTGGCGATCAGCGCGCTGCGCGGGTCGTTTTCCGGGTGGGTCTGCACGCCGACGAAAATGTGCGCTTCGCTGCCGGTGTTGTAGCGATAGTTGAATTCGGTGATCTGGCGCTTGCCGACGGCTTCGCAGAACGCCTTGAAGCTGCCCGGCTTCTCGGGGATGGTCACGGCGATAATGGCTTCGCGGCCTTCGCCCAGCTCGGCGCGCTCGGCGACGTGGCGCAAGCGGTCGAAGTTGACGTTGGCGCCGGAGTCGATGGCCACCAGGGTCTGGCCGCTGATGCCCCGTGACTCGACGTACTTCTTGATCCCGGCCACGCCCAAGGCGCCGGCAGGTTCGGTGATCGAGCGGGTATCGTCGTAGATATCCTTGATGGCGGCGCAGATCTCGTCGGTGCTGACGGTGATCACTTCGTCCACGTGGTGCTTGCAGATATCAAAGGTGTGCTGGCCGATCTGCGCCACGGCAACGCCGTCGGCGAACAGCCCCACGGTCGGCAGCACCACGCGCTCGCCCGCGGCCATGGCCGCTTGCAGGCAATTGGAGTCGTCCGGTTCGACGCCGATGATCTTGATGTCCGGGCGCAGGTATTTCACGTAGGCCGCGATCCCGGCGATCAGCCCGCCACCGCCCACCGGGACGAAAATCGCATCCAGGCGCCCGGGGTGCTGGCGCAGGATCTCCATCGCCACCGTGCCCTGCCCGGCAATGGTGTGGGGATCGTCATAGGGGTGGATGTAGACGTAGCCCTTTTCGTCCACCAGTTTCAGCGAATAGGCCAGGGCTTCGGGGAACGAGTCGCCGTGCAGCACCACTTTGCCGCCACGGGAGCGCACGCCTTCGACCTTGATTTCCGGGGTGGTCTTGGGCATCACGATGGTGGCCTTGACCCCCAACACCTTGGCCGCCAGGGCCAGCCCTTGGGCGTGGTTGCCCGCCGAAGCCGTGACCACGCCGCGGGCGCGCTCTTCGTCGCTGAGCTGGGTCAGCTTGTTGTAGGCCCCGCGAATCTTGAACGAGAACACCGGCTGCAAGTCTTCACGCTTGAGCAAAATGCTGTTGCCCAGCCGCTCGGAGAGCTGGCGAGCGGTCTGCAGCGGGGTTTCTACGGCAACGTCGTAAACGCGCGAGGTGAGGATCTTTTTGACGTACTGTTCAAGCATCGGAAAGCATCACTGAGCGGGTTGGGCAGGGCCAAGGAGTCTAACCCGGCTTTTGGCTGGGCGACCACACGAATTAAGTGGTTTGAGGGCACCGAACCCCTGTGGCGACGGAGCTTGCTCCCGCTGGATCGCGAAGCGGTCCCCCATCGATATACGGGAGAGATCAATCACGCCTGCTTCGCAGCCGAGCGGGAGCAAGCTCCCTTGCCACACTGGATCGGTGCTATTCAGGCAATGACCGGGACCCTTTCGGCGCCTATAATGCCGGCCTTTCGTTCCCTCTCGGCACCTTCGGAGCCCGCATGACCCAGGATCAACTCAAACAGGCCGTGGCCCAGGCCGCCGTCGACCTCATCCTTCCGAAACTGGATGACAAGAGCGTCGTCGGGGTCGGCACCGGCTCCACGGCCAATTGCTTCATCGATGCGCTGGCGCAACACAAGGGCGCGTTCGACGGCGCCGTCGCCAGCTCCGAAGCGACCGCCGCGCGGCTCAAGGGCCACGGGATCCCGGTGTACGAGCTCAACACTGTCAGCGACCTGGAGTTCTACATCGACGGCGCCGACGAAAGCGACGAGCACCTGAACCTGATCAAGGGCGGCGGCGCGGCCCTGACCCGCGAGAAGATCGTCGCGGCGGTGGCCAAGACCTTCATCTGCATCGCCGACGCCAGCAAACTGGTGCCCGTGCTCGGCGCCTTCCCGTTGCCGGTGGAAGTCATTCCCATGGCCCGCAGCCACGTGGCCCGGCAACTGGTGAAGCTGGGCGGCGACCCGGTGTATCGCGAAGGCGTGCTGACCGACAACGGCAATATCATCCTGGACGTGCATAACCTGCAGATCACCAACCCGGTAGAACTGGAAAGCCAGATCAACGCCATCGTTGGCGTGGTCACTAATGGTTTGTTCGCTGCCCGTCCGGCGGATGTGCTGTTGCTGGGGACTGCTGAAGGGGTGAAGACCCTGCGGGCTGAATAGGTCGGGCAATCAGTTATTGATTCAACACCCAACCCTGTGGGAGCGAGCTTGCTCGCGATGGCGGTCTATCCGACACACTGATGTTGGCTGACATACCGCCATCGCGAGCAAGCTCGCTCCCACATTAGGTTTGTGGTGCATCAAGGCTGCGGTTTCTTGAACACATAGAACAGATTCGGCTCGCTCACCAGGTACAGGTTGCCATCGTCGTCCATGGCGAGGCCTTCGGCCTGGGGCACGGTTTTTTGCAGGCCCTGGCCGCCCTTGCTCAACGACAGCGTGCTCAACGGCCGGCCGTCGATATCCAGCTCGATAATCAACCGTGACTCATCGGACAGTGCCAGCAAATGACCGCTGCGCTCGTCGTATTGCAGGCTTGAAAGGTCGCGCACGAACAGCCCGGCATCTCGCTTGGGGTTGTTGATCACATGGACCGCGTAGGACTTTTCCGGATTGTGATGGGGAAAGCCATGCACTTCATAAATCAGCATCGGGTCGCGCTCTTTCGCCACGAACAGGCGTTTGCCCACCGAGTCGTACGCCAGTCCTTCGAACCCCTTGTTGCCGCTCATGTGCACGCCAAGTGTCATCTGCTCGGCGTCGGCGGCGTCGAGGAATTGGGTGTCGTCTTCCAGGTGAATCTTGATCAGGCGCTGCTGGCGCTCGTCAGTGATGACGTAAGTGTCTTCGCTGATGAATTCCACCGCCTCAGGATCGCCAAAACCGATCAGGGCGATGCGCCGCAAAATCTTGCCGTCCAACGACAATTCGATCAGTTCGGCATTTTTATTGGTGACGGTGAACAGGCTCTTGCGGATCGGATCGAACGTCAGCGCGGAAACGTCATCGTCCAGACCGTCGATCACTTGAGCCTCCACCGTGACCCGGTATTGGTCCAGGGCGATGGTCTCTTCGCTGGTGGGTTTCCAATAGGTGTTGAGGTTGAACCAGGCGCGCTCGAACAAGCGCAGGTGCTGGCCGGCGGCGATCAGGAGGATCAGCACCAGCGTCAGCAGTATCAGGATCAAGGGCTTGGGGCGGGCGAGTCGACGCATGTTGGGGTGGGCTCGGATAAGAACAGGTGGGTGGAAATACCACGGCTGCCTGAACTGAAACTTAATGGCTGTGTGCCACACCCTACAACGAAGGAGGACTTATCCTACAGAGTTAGTGCTGTCAGCGCTGTTTTTCGAAACGATAGAACAGGTTCGGCTCGCTGACCACGTACAGGTTGCCGGCCTCATCAATGGTGACGCCTTCGGCGCGAGGGATCGTGTCTTTCAGGCCGTTGAAGCCGCCCAGCAAGGTCATGAAGCTGACCTGCTCGCCCTTTTCGTCCAGTTCCAGCAGCAGGTGGGAGTCGGCCGAAAGCACCAGTGTATGGCCGGTGCGCGGGTCGATCGCCAAGGCCGAGAGGTTGCGCAGGTCCAATTCATTGCTGACATGGATCTGCTTGTCGCCCTTGAGCTGTTGGCTGCCGTCGCTTTTCCAGGTAAACAGTGCCGGTGGGCGTTCTTCGCCGAGTATCAACTGCTGGTTGCGCGGGTCCCAGGCGATCCCTTCGAACCCTTTGTTCTGGTTCTTGGATGGGCCGAGATCATAGTGGGGGAAGTCGGCATTGTTCAGTTCGCGGGTATCGGCATCGACGTGGACGATGGTCAGGGTGTGACTTCGCTCGTCGGTGATGGCCAGTAGGCCGTTCTCCATATAAGCCACGCCCTCGGGATTGCTCCAACCCACCAAGGGCATCTTGCGCAGCACGTCGCCTTGCAGGGTCAGTTCCGCCAGGAACGGCTTCTTGCCCATGACTGCGAACAGGGTCTTGGTCTGCGGGTTGTAGGTCACATCGGACGCCTCGTCCTTCTCCATGCCCGGTAGCGGCTTGGCGTCGATCACGGCGCGGTAGTTCGGCAACCAAATGCTTTCCTGGCGCTGGGCCGGGCTCTGGAAGTGTTCCGAGAGCCAAAGCAGGCCACGGTCGTCCCAATGCATCGCAAACGCCAGGCCATAGGCGGCGGCCACCGCCAGCAGCGACCAGGCATACCAGGGCAGGGCGAAGCGCGAGCGGCGGGCAGGTTTGGTGGCAGGCAGTGCTTGGGTTTTGGCCATCGGGGAATGCGTTCCAGAAAAAGTTCGGCTAGGGAGTGGCTGGCTCAGATGCCGCATTCCTTGGAATTATCCGGATGGCATGTGAAAAAAACGGTAAATGATCGGATAGGCGCCCTATACACCTGTGGGAGCGAGCTTGCTCGCGATGAGGTCATCACTTCCAACATTGAGGTTGGCTGACATGCCGCTATCGCGAGCAAGCTCGCTCCCACAGGGGGGCATAGGTGTAGCTGTTAGCGAACGCTGCTTTCGAAGCGGCTCGCCCCTGGCAGTTCCAGGACCAGTTCATCGCCCGCATTCAGCGGCCCGACGCCCGCCGGAGTGCCGGTGAGGATCACGTCGCCGGCCTGCAGCGAGAAGCAACCGGCCATGTATTGGATCATCGGCACGATGGGGTTGAGCATCAGGCTGCTGTTGCCGTCCTGGCGCACTTCACCGTTGATGGTCAGGCGCACGGGGATGTCGGTCAGGTCGGCAAAGGTATCTTTCGAGACAAATGGAGCGATCACCGCCGCGCCGTCGAAGGACTTGGCCACTTCCCATGGCAGGCCCTTGCCCTTGAGCTCGGCCTGTTTGTCCCGCAGGGTCAGGTCCAGGGCTGGGGCGAAGCCGGAGATCGCGTCCAGTACTTCTTCAACGCTGGGCTTGGTGGACAATGGCTTGCCGATCAGCACGGCGATTTCCGCCTCGTAGTGCACCGAGCCACGGTCGGCGGGAATGCTGAAGCCGCCTTCCAGCGGCACCACGCAACTGCCCGGCTTGATGAACAGCAAAGGTTCGGTGGGCACCGGGTTGTCCAGTTCCTTTGCATGTTCGGCGTAGTTACGGCCAATACACACCACTTTCCCTAGTGGAAAATGAATACGTGTACCGTCGACATACTGGTGCTGATAGCTCATTACCGACTCCTGCTTTTGGGGGGCATCAGGTGTTTTAGGCGTCAAATCGCGAAAATCTTGCCCGGGTTCATGATGCCGTTCGGGTCGAAGACGGCCTTCACGGCTTTCATGTATTCAATTTCCACGGGCGAGCGACTATAGGTCAG
Source organism: Pseudomonas sp. Soil_N_39 (assembly GCF_057655955.1). NCBI lineage: Bacteria > Pseudomonadati > Pseudomonadota > Gammaproteobacteria > Pseudomonadales > Pseudomonadaceae > Pseudomonas > Pseudomonas sp. Soil_N_39. Next base: position 491,965 of record NZ_JBDGLI010000001.1, on the reverse strand, counting down.
GTAGTCGCGCTTGGTCATGCCCACGCCGTGTTCGGCGGAAATCGAGCCGTTGTACTTCTCGACGGTTTCGAAGACCCATTTGTTCACGGTGGCGCATTTGGCGAAGAACTCATCCTTGCTCAGGTTTTCCGGCTTGAGGATGTTCAGGTGCAGGTTGCCGTCGCCGATGTGACCGAACCAGACGATTTCGAAGTCCGGGTAGTGTTCGCCGACGATCGCGTCGATTTCCTGCAAGAAAGCTGGAACCTTGGAGACGGTCACCGAGATGTCGTTCTTGTACGGCGTCCAGTGGGAGATGGTTTCTGAGATGTACTCGCGCAGCTTCCACAGGTTTTGCAGCTGAGTGTCGCTCTGGCTCATCACGCCGTCCAGCACCCAGCCTTGTTCCACGCAGTGCTCGAAGGTTTCCAAGGCCTGGTTGGCGACTTCTTCGGTGGTGGCTTCGAATTCCAGCAGGGCGTAGAACGGGCAGTCGGTTTCGAACGGTGCCGGTACGTCGCCACGACCGAGGACCTTGGCCAGGGCCTTGTCGGAGAAGAATTCGAAGGCGGTCAGGTCCAGTTTGCCTTGGAAGGCGTGCAGCACCGGCATGATCGAATCGAAATCCGGGGTGCCGAGCACCATGGCGGTGAGGTTTTTCGGCGCACGGTCCAAGCGCATGGTGGCCTCGACCACGAAGCCCAGGGTGCCTTCGGCGCCGATGAACAGCTGCCGCAAGTCGTAGCCGGTGGCGTTCTTGATCAGGTCCTTGTTCAGCTCCAGCAGGTCACCCTTGCCGGTGACGACCTTCATGCCCGCCACCCAGTTGCGGGTCATGCCGTAGCGAATGACCTTGATTCCGCCGGCATTGGTGCCGATATTGCCGCCAATCTGGCTGGAACCGGCCGAAGCGAAGTCAACCGGGTAGTACAGGCCATGTTCTTCAGCCTTGTTCTGTAGCTGTTCGGTGACCACGCCCGGCTGGCACACGGCAGTGCGGTCGGTGAGGTTCACGTCGAGAATCTGGTTCATGTAGTCGAATGACACCACCACTTCGCCGTTGGCGGCCACAGCGGCGGCGGACAACCCGGTGCGCCCGCCCGATGGCACCAGCGCGATCTTGTGCGCATTGGCCCAGCGCACGATGGCCTGGACCTGTTCGGTGGTCTTGGGAAAGACAATGGCCGAGGGCGCCGGGGCGAAATGTTTGGTCCAATCCTTGCCGTAAGCGTTCAGGGAGTCGGCATCGGTCAAGACCTTGCCAGGCTCAACCAGGGTCTTCAGCTCATCTATCACGGCAGGATGGGTCATCGACAGAACTCTCGAACAATTCATGGTCATCCTGAGAACGCTTCACGTCGCAGGAATGAGTGTTTGCGGGGTGCGTATGCTAGCATACCGACCCCGCAGCGTAGTGCCCAACGGCTGTTCTGCGGCGACGGCTGTCACGCCGGTCGGGCCAGCATGCGCTGTCCGATTCCCTGCCATTTTTCTCCGGGACACAGGTTTACGCAGATGAGCAAGACTTCTCTCGATAAGAGCAAGATCAAGTTCCTTCTTCTCGAAGGCGTCCACCAATCGGCTGTCGACGTCCTCAAGTCGGCGGGCTACACCAGCATCGAGTACATCACCAGTTCTCTGCCGGAAGCCCAGCTCAAGGAAAAGATCGCCGATGCTCACTTCATCGGTATTCGCTCCCGTACTCAACTGACCGAAGAGATCTTCGACCACGCCAAGAAGCTGGTGGCGGTCGGCTGCTTCTGCATCGGCACCAACCAGGTTGACCTCAACGCGGCGCGCGAGCGCGGTATCGCAGTGTTCAACGCGCCGTACTCCAACACCCGTTCCGTTGCCGAGCTGGTGCTGGCCGAAGCGATCCTGTTGCTGCGCGGCATCCCTGAGAAGAACGCTTCCTGCCACCGTGGCGGCTGGATCAAGAGCGCGGCCAACTCCTTCGAAATCCGTGGCAAGAAGCTGGGTATCGTCGGCTACGGCTCGATCGGCACGCAGTTGTCGGTCCTGGCTGAAGGCCTGGGCATGCAAGTGTACTTCTACGACACCGTGACCAAGCTGCCCTTGGGCAACGCCACCCAAGTCAACGACTTGCACGAGCTGCTGGGCATGTCCGACATCGTGACCCTGCACGTGCCGGAAACCGCCGCCACCCAGTGGATGATCGGCGAGAAGGAAATCCGTGCCATCAAGAAGGGCGGGATTCTGATCAACGCCGCGCGTGGCACCGTGGTCAAGCTCGATGCCCTGGCCGACGCGATCAAGGACAAGCACCTGATCGGCGCCGCCATCGACGTGTTCCCGGTGGAGCCTCGCTCCAACGACGACATCTTCGAAAGCCCGCTGCGTGGCCTGGACAACGTGATCCTGACCCCGCACATCGGCGGTTCCACCGCTGAAGCCCAAGCCAACATCGGCCTGGAAGTGGCGGAGAAACTGGTCAAGTACAGCGACAACGGTACGTCGGTGTCGTCGGTGAACTTCCCGGAAGTGGCCCTGCCGGCCCACCCTGGCAAGCACCGCCTGTTGCACATCCACGAGAACATCCCGGGTGTGATGAGCGAGATCAACAAGGTCTTCGCCGAAAACGGCATCAACATTTCCGGTCAGTTCCTGCAGACCAACGAGAAAGTCGGCTACGTCGTGATCGACGTCGACGCCGAATACTCGGACCTGGCGCAAGAGAAGCTGCAGCACATCAATGGCACGATTCGTTGCCGGGTGTTGTTCTAAGGCGCAGTAACGAGCTACTAGCCGAATAAAAACGGGAGCCTCGCAAGGGGCTCCCGTTTTTTCTGTCGTACACATAACCTGTGGGAGCGGGCTTGCTCGCGAAGGCGGTGTGTCAGTCTATGTATTTCTGGCTGATACACCGCCTTCGCGAGCAAGCCCGCTCCCACAGGGTTTTGCGGTTCTTCAGTGAGTGCCGTTATTTCACATTCACCGTGATTTTCTTGGACACGATCGACGGGTCGAACGGCATGTGGCCGGTGTCGCCCAGAATCAATTGCAAGGTGTGCTTGCCTGGGGCCAGTTTGATGGTGGTCTCGGTTTGTGCCTTGCCGAAGTGCACGTGGTTGGCGTCGGTTGGAATCGGCGCGCCGGCGGCAGGCAGCTTGTCGACATCGATCAGCAAATGGTGATGGCCAGTGTTCTTGGTCACATCGCCCGCCGGAGCCAGGGCAATATTCTTGACACCGAACTTGACCTTGAATTCCTGGGCAACGGTGGCGCCGTCTTCCGGGGAAACGATGAACACTTCAGCACCTTTGGGCGCCGGTGTCGCGGCGCTTGCCAGCATCGAAGCGCCCAATAACAGACCGGCCAACGCGGCACGAGACATAAAGCTTTTCATTTTTTTCTCCAGTTTTTCCATGAAATCCGCCTGGCCATCACAACTTCATGACCAATCGTTGTCGAAGCCTGCAACAACCATAGCAAAGCGAGCCTGAAATGAGCGTCGCTTGTATAAATACAAAGGAGTGACCATGCGCTTTCTGCCTGGCCTGATTTGCCTGCTACCCCTTTTGAGCCCCCTGGCTCATGCCGAACTGATCGACGACATCAATGACCGTGGCGAACTGCGCATCGCCCTCGAGGCCAACACCGCGCCCTTCAACTTCAAGGAAGACGGCAAACTCACCGGCTTCGAAGTGGAACTGGGTGAAATGCTCGCGGCTGAACTCGATGTACGCCCCGATTTTGTGGTCACCGATGCCGCGGATCTGCTGCCCGGTGTGGAGAGCGGCAAGTACGACGTCGCCATCAACCACATAGCAATGACCCTGGAACTGGCCGAACGTTTCGACCTCAGTGCCGCTTATAGTCGTCCGGATGCGCAACTGCTGGCGAGCAAGGAGGAGCCGCAGCGTCCGTTGGTCATGGCGCAGTCGTTCCAGCCGGAAGAAAAGAGCGGCCCGCCGCCGAGCCTGGTGATTCCGTTCCAGAAGGGCAATCCGGCGTTCAAGGCCAGCCTGGACAACGCCCTGACGCGTATCAAGGATGACGGGAGGCTGGAGCAGTTGTCGCAGAAGTGGTTGAAAAAACAGGAGTGAAGCTTCCAGGCGATGAGGCCAAACCATCGAGCTTCATTGATTGTTGCACCGCTATCGCGAGCAAGCTCGCTCCCACACTTGATCAGTTGTGAACTCATAATCTGTGAGCACCGCAGTTCCAATGTGGGAGCGAGCTTGCTCGCGATGGCGTCCTCAAATCCTAAGCAGGTCTACGCCAGACACTCGCCAACCAAGGCTGCTGCTCTCGCGGCAGTCCCGCCGGTCGGTAGTAATGTTCCAGCTCTACAAAGCCCGCTTCCGTGAGCAAGGTGCGCCAGGCCGCGAGGTCGTGGTAGGCGCCGAAGCGCTGGCCGTTCCAGCCTTCCTGGTTTTCCCCCCGAGGGTTGGAGCTGAACAGCACGCCGCCAGGCTTGAGCGTGGTGTGCAGTTGCTTGAGCACCCGCGGCAGTTCCTGGACGGGGACATGAAACAGCACCGCGTTGGCGAAAATCCCGTCAAAGCGCTCGGCCGGCAGGTCGAGTTCCAGGAAGTCCTGTTGCCACACTTCACAACCGCTGTCCTGGCGCGCCATCCGGGCAAATTCCTCTGAACCGTCGAGGCCGACCGCGACATGGCCCATGGCCGTGAATGTGCGCAGGTCGCGCCCCGGGCCGCAGCCGAAATCCAGGATGTGCAGTGGGGCCTGGCCCTGGATGTGGCGCAGCAGGGCGTCGATGTTCTGGCTGACATCGTGGTCGCGGGTGCCTTCGCGAAAGCTCTCGGCCACGGCGTTGTAATGGCTCAGGGTCGTGGCGGTGATGGCGTGCAGGTCGTCGGCGGTGTGTTTCATGGGTGTGGGGCTTGGGTGAGGAGTGTCAGCCGACTATACCGCAAGCCCGCTGATCTGCCTGTGGGAGCAAAGCTTGCTCGCGATTGCAGTCGTCCAGTTGGCATCCATGTTGGATGGAATACTGCTATCGCGGGCAAGCTTTGCTCCCACAGGTCAACTGCTCCCACAGGTCAACTGTTCCCACAGGGCAACTGCTCCCATAGGTCAGCGTTTGTTCAGGCCGCGCGCCAGGCGGTCACCCCCCAATTGGATCACGGCGACCAACGCGACCAGTAACACGATCACCGTGAGCATGATCTGGCTGTCGAAACGCTGGTAGCCATAGCGGTAGGCGATGTCGCCCAGGCCGCCGGCGCCGATCGCTCCGGCCATGGCCGAGGAGTTGATCATGGTCACCAAGGTGATGGTAAAACCGCCGACGATGCCCGGCAGGGCTTCGGGCAGCAGCACATGCCAGACAATGTGCCAACGTCGGCAACCCATGGCCTGGGCCGCTTCGATCAGGCCATGGTCGACCTCCCGCAGGCTGACTTCGGCGATACGGGCGAAGAACGGCGTGGCGGCGATGGTCAGCGGTACGACCGCGGCCCACACGCCATAGGTGGTGCCGACGATCAGCCGGGTGAACGGAATCAGCGCCACCATCAGAATCAGGAACGGTATCGAGCGGAACAGGTTCACGAACGCGCCCAGGGCCCGGTTCAAGGTCGGCGCTTCATAGATCCCGCCCTTGCCGCTGGTGACCAGGATCACCGCCAGCGGTATGCCCGCCAGCAACGCGATCAACGACGACACGCCGACCATCAGGAACGTGTCGATGAACCCCTGCAACAACCGATCAAACCACATAACCCAGTACCTCCACCCGTTGCGCCCAATTGCCCGCCCGTTGACGCAGTTCCTCGGCGCCCCACGACGAGGCGCTCACGGCCAGTAGCAGTTGCCCCAGCCCGTGGCCCTGAATCCGTTCGATGCCGCCGTGCAGCAATCGCACCCGCCCACCGAGGGCGCTGAACAAGGCGGCGAGATCCGGTTCCTCACGCTCTATGCCGGTGAATTGCAGGCGCAGCACCGTCGCCGCATCCGCCGACGCCGGCTGTACCTGCAAGCGACTTTGCAGTTCTTCCGGGATGGCGTGTTGCAACGGTGCCAGCAGCGTCCGGCTGACCTCGTGTTGTGGGTTGCCGAAGACTTCCCAGACCGGTCCTTGCTCGACGATTCGCCCCTGCTCGAGCACCACGACCCGGTCGCAGACTTCGCGAATCACCGCCATCTCATGGGTGATCAAGACGATGGTCAGGCCCAGCCGCTGGTTGATCTCGCGCAGCAGGCCGAGGATCGATTGGGTGGTCTCCGGATCCAGGGCCGAGGTGGCCTCGTCGCACAACAATATCTGCGGGTCATGCACCAGCGCCCGAGCAATCCCCACCCGTTGCTTCTGCCCGCCGGAAAGCTGCGCCGGATAGGCCTGGTGCCTGCCATCCAGGCCCACCAGTTCCAGCAGCTCGCGGACTTTGCGCTGGCGCTGTTCCTTGGGCACACCGGCGACTTTCAGGGGCAGTTCAACGTTCTGCCACACGGTCTTGGCCGACATCAGGTTGAAGTGCTGGAAGATCATGCCGATGCGCCGGCGCAGCTCCACCAGGCGGTCTTCATCGAACTCGCCGATGTCCACCCGGTCGATCAACACCCGGCCGCTGGTGGGTTGCTCGAGGCGGTTGATGGTGCGGATCAGTGATGATTTTCCGGCGCCGCTGCGGCCGATGATGCCGAACACCTCGCCGCGCTGAATCGCCAGGTCGATGCCTTGCAGCGCGGCCACCGGGCCCTGGCTGCCGTTGTAGGTCTTGCCCAGGCCGATGAAGCGCACATGGGCGCGGTTCAGCTCTGGGTGCAGTTCGGTCTGGTCGGCGCTTTGCGGCGCGGGGGCGTCATGGCGGAGTCGAGTGTTGACGGCGTTCATGTCAGCCTTCCCAACCGGCTTGGTAGAGCTTGCCGTGGGCCTTGTCCAGGGCGGCGCGCACGGCGGGCGAGTGCTGGTAGATATCGACGAACTTGGCCAGCCGCGGGTCGTTCTTGCTCTTGGGTTGGATCACGAACTGAATCACGTATTCCTTGTGGTCGAGGCCATCGAACAGCAAGGCCGACGTGGCATCGAAGGTTTTCGCCAAGCGGATGTAGGCCGGGTAGCCCTGTACCAGGTCGGCATCTTCATAAGCGCGCACCAGTTGCACGGCTTCGACCTGGAGGATCTTGAGTTTTTTCGGGTTGACGACGATGTCATCTTCGGTGGCCTTGTAGCCGACGCCCGGCTTGAGGCTGATCAGCCCGGCCTTGGCCAGCAGTTGCAGGCCGCGACCGCTGTTGATCGGGTCGTTGGCAATGGCGACGCTGGCGCCTTCGGGCAGTTCGTCGAAGCTTTTGTATTTTTTCGAATAGAGACCGACGTTGTTGATGATCCCCGGCGCAAACGGCACCAGGTCGAACCCGGCGGCGGCCTTGGCATTTTCCAGGAACGGGATGTGCTGGAAGTAGTTCACGTCGATATCGCCCGAGGCCAGGCTGACGTTGGGCGCGATCCAGTCGCTGAACTCCACCAGCTCGACCTTCAGGCCTTGCTTGCCGGCTTCTTCGACGGCTGCTTCCAGGGGAATGGCGAAGGCGGCGGTGGTGCCGATCTTCAACGGTGCGTCGGCGGCAAACAGCGCCGAGCTGAACAGGCCGAGGGCCAGGGCCAGTGCTTTGACTGGCAGGGTGAGGAGGTGCTTGGTCATGTCAGTTGTTCCAGTCATTTTAGGAGGCGGTGCATATTTTTTGTGGTGAACAGAGCGATGTGGGAGCAAGGCTTGCCCGCGATGAAGTTGATGCGGTCTCTCAAAAACCGAGGTGTCCGCATCGCGAGCAAGCTTTGCTCCCACAGTGCCTTGTTCCCACAGGGTCAGTGTCGGTAGCCCCAGGGTCAGTGCCGGTAGGTCGAGCCGGTGTGTTGTTCGGGCAAATGGGCCTCTGCGTGAAACAGCTTTTCGCGCAGGGTGCCGTTGTCGTATTCGGTCTTGTACGAGCCGCGTCGCTGCAACTCGGGGATCACCAGGTCGATGAAGTCCACGTAGCTTTGCGGCGTGACGATACGGGTCAGGTTGAAGCCGTCGAGGCCGGTTTCGGCGATCCACGATTCCAACTCATCGGCCACCTGTTCGGGCGATCCGACCAGGGTGATGTAGCGACCGCCCAGGGCGTGTTGCTCCAGCAATTTGCGCCGGGTCCAATCGTTGTTCTGCAGGGTCTTGGTGGCCGATTGGATGGCGTTGCTCTTGACGTACTGGATCGGCTCATCCAGTTCGTACTGGGAGAAATCGATCCCCGTCGACGCGGAAAAATGCGCCACCCCGGCCTCGGCGCTGGCGTAGCCCAGGTACTCGGCATGCTTGGCCCAGGCGGCCGCTTCGGTCTCGCCGACGATCACGTTCAAGCCCATGAACACCTTGATGTCCCCAGGGTTGCGCCCGGCCTCGACGGCGCTGGCGCGAACCTTGTCCACCTGGGCCTTGGTCGCCGGTTTGTTCTGGCCGCTGATGAACACGCACTCGGCATGCCGCCCGGCGAACAACAAGCCGCGCTCGGAACTGCCGGCCTGGAACAGCACCGGGGTGCGTTGGGGCGACGGTTCGCACAGGTGATAGCCCTCGACCTGATAGAACTCGCCCTGGTGCCGGACCTTGTGCACTTTCTCCGGCTGGGCATAAATCCGTTGCTCGCGGTCGTTGATGACCGCGTTGTTTTCCCAGCTGCCCTCCCACAATTTGTAGAGCACTTGCAGGTATTCATCGGCCTGGTCGTAGCGGCGGTCATGCTCGACTTGCGCCGTCAGGCCCATGGCCTTGGCGGCGCTGTCCAGATAGCCGGTGACGATGTTCCAGCCGACCCGGCCGCGACTCAGGTGGTCGAGGGTGCTCATGCGTCGGGCAAACAGGTAGGGCGGTTCGTAGGTCAGGTTGGCGGTGAGGCCGAAGCCGAGGTTTTTGGTCACGGCGGCCATCGCGGACACTAACAACAGCGGGTCATTGACCGGCAGTTGGATCGACTCCTTGAGCGTGACGTCCACTGACTGTTGGTACACGTCATAGACCCCGACGATGTCGGCGATGAACAGCCCGTCGAACAACCCGCGCTCGAGCAATTGCGCCAGGGCGGTCCAGTATTCGAGGGTGTTGAACTGAGTCGAGGTGTCCTGGGGATGGGTCCACAGGCCATGGTTGATGTGCCCGATGCAGTTCATGTTGAAGGCATTGAGGAGAATTTTTTTCTTGCCGGCCGCCATCAGATCGTCCCCCGCAGCGGCGGTTTTTCATCGTTGAGGTAGAAGTTGCCCACCGCGTGATATTTCCAGCGCACCGGGTCATGCAGGGTGTGCACCCGGGCGTTGCGCCAGTGACGGTCGAGGCCATGTTCGGCCAGGGTCGCCTGGCTGCCGGCCAGTTCGAACAGCGTGCTGCTGGCGGCCAGGGAAATTTCGGTGCTGATGGCGCGGGCTTCGGCCACGGCAATCGAGGCGGCGGCGACCGTGTCGGCCTGGGTGTCGGCCTGGGCCCGGTCGAGGAATTCACCGGCGCGTTCCAACAGGGCTTCGGCGGCATGCAGGCGGATGCTCAGTTGACCGAAACTCTTGAGGGTGTGCGGGTCTTCGGTGGCGACGTCGCTGGTGGCGTCGATCCAGGGGCGGGTTTTGCTGCGAACAAAATGCAGGGCGTCTTCATAGGCGGCGCGGGCGATGCCGGTGTCGATGGCGGCGTGAAGAATCTGCGCCAGCGGCCCCACCGGAGTGGGACGTTCGAAAGCGTTCTGGAAGGGCACGATGTCGTTGGCGGTGACATAGACATCTTCGAACACCACCGAACCGCTGCCCGTGGTGCGCTGGCCGAAACCGCTCCAGTCGTCGATCACCGTCAGGCCTTTGCTGTTGCGAGGAACAAACGCCAGTTGTTGCACGCCGTTTTCATCTACCACTGATGTGGGGATGCGCTGGGCATAGATTGCCCCCGTGGCGTAGAACTTGCGGCCGTTGATGCGATAGCCCTCGCCGTCACGGCGCAGTTGGGTGATGCGGTCGTGGGCGGTCTTGGTGCCGAGCTCCGCTAACGCATTGCCAAAACGCTGGCCGGCCAATACTTCGGCGTACAGGCGTTGTTTCTGCGACTCGCTGCCGTTCACCTGCAGCACTTCCAAGGCATAGAAGTGGTTTTGTGGGATCTGCCCCAGAGAGCCGTCAGCCTGAGCAATCAGCGCAATGACTTTGGCCAGGGTGACGTTGGACACCCCGGCTCCGCCGTAGGCCTTGGGCACACTGATGCCCCACAGGCCGGAGCGGGAAAAGGCCTCCAGCTCCGGGTACGGCAAGCGGCGCTCGCGGTCGCGCAGGGCGCTGTCGCGCTTGAAGTCATCGGCCAGGTCGCTGGCCACGATCAGGGCTTGTTCATCGCTGGTGATCACCGCGACGTGTTGGGAAAGCGTCATGTACTGCTCCAGAGGTCGGGTCGTCAGATCCAGGAATGCCGGGCCGGCAAGGTGCCGTTCAGGTGGTAGGCGCCTACCGCGTGATACTTCCAGCGCACCGGATCGTGCAGGGTGTGGACCCGTGCGTTGCGCCAGTGGCGATCGAGATTGAATTCGGCGAGGGTGGCGCGGCTGCCGGCCAGCTCGAACAGTTTTTCGCTGGCCTGCAGGGCGATCTCGGTGGTGAGTGCCTTGGCTTCGGCCACGGCAATCGAGGCGCGAGCGGAAGATTGCGCTGTGATGGGCGCGGCACTGACTTGGTCCAGTACTTGTCCGGCCTTGCGCAGCAACGCTTCGGCGGCGTGCAACTCGATTTTCAGCTTGCCGATGTCGGCGATCACGTAGAGGTCATCACTGGCCCGCTCGACCTTGGCGTCGATCCAGGGCCGGGCCCGTTCGCGCACGAAGGCGATGGCATCGTCGATGGCGCCACGGGCGATGCCGGCATCGATGGCGGCCTGGATCAGTTGGGAAATCGCCCCTTGCACGCCGGGCGTTTCGTTGATGCGCCAGTTCTCCAGGACCAGCTCGGCATCCACCCGCACATTGTTCAACAGCACGGTGCCGCTGGCCGTGGTGCGCTGGCCGAAGCCTGACCAATCGTCGACGATCCGCAGGCCAGGGGTGCCGCGCCGTACGAACGCCAGTACTTGCCGGCCCTCGTCATTCAGCGCCTTGACCGCCACCCAGTGGGCAAACAGCGCGCCAGTGGAATAGAACTTCTGGCCATTGATAACGAATCCGTCACCGTCGGCGGTGATCCGCGCCTTGAGTTCAAGGGTATTGCGGGTGCCGCGCTCGGGCCCGGCGTTGCCGATGCGCCAGCCTTCGAGCACGCTCTGCAAGAGGATTTTTTTCTGCCGCTCGGTGCCGGTACCGAGAATCAGCTGGAGCACGCCGAACTGGTTTTGCGGGATCTGTCCCAGGGCCGGGTCGGCGGCGGAAATGATTGCGAACACGTCGGCCAGGGTGACGAACGAAACCTGCGGGCCGCCGTAGGCCCGGGGGATGGCGATGCTGCCCAGTCCGCTGCGGGTGAATTGCTCGATTTCCGCCCAGGGCAGCTTGCGTTGCTGGTCACGACGCGCCGCTTGCTGACGGGCGACTTGTGCCAGTTCATGGGCGGCTTTGATCGCCTCGGCATCGTTGCGCAACACCTGTGCGGGCAACAACAGCGGAGCGATGTCCTGGTCGCTCTGGACCTTTGCTTGCGCCAGATCCGACATTACAGCCACTCCGTGGCTGCGGGCAGTGCCTTGGCATACTGCACTGGGGTGATTGTGTTCCGTTCCATACCCACCTCACATCTCAAGAAACGCCGCGATGAAGGCGGCGAGCAAAAATCAAGAATGTCCGGTGGTCCGGTTTATATACCCTAATCGTGTGTAATTTATTTTTGAACTAACTTTTAGGAATATATATAGGTTGGTTTTAAATGGAGGACCGTATGCTCGCTTAGGGGCGAAGCCGCTTTTCGTGGCGAGGGAGCTTGCTCCCGCTATGTGGGAGCAAGGCTTGCCCGCGATGGACAGGATGCGGTCTTGCAGAATCGAGGCGCCTGTTTCGCGAGCAAGCTTTGCTCCCACAGCCCAAGCGGGAGCAAGCTCCCTCGCCACAAAAGTATGTGTATCGCCGAAACGTTTGCATCATGGCTCTCGGCGGCGCGTTTCGGCGGCCATGAACGCCGGTTTCGGTGACGTGCTCAAGTACGGATTGGCGCAACCGATCTTCAACGTCCGTGGCGGTGCCCAGTGGGAGTTGTTGCCCACGCGGTCGAGGATGCAGTAGGTCACTTCCAGGCGCAGGTCTTCTCCCGCCTCCAGGATGATCTGCGGCGGGACCCAGATATTGATCGGCTGGCCGACTTCGCTGGTGGTGAGCGCAGGCAAGTCCATGCGCACATCGCCCCAGCGCAGGGTCACGGCATCGCCGGCGGCCATGTTCCGGTAGGGCTCGATGGTCAGCGGTACGCCGCGCTTGATCTGGTTCGGGTTCACCCCTTGGCGCCGGATGGTGGCGGGAATGCGCACCGGCGCCAGGCTCTGGTTCTCGTCGCCGCTCTGGGCTGACGGTTGGCCGCCGGGACAATCGAGCTTCACCTGCACCTGTTGCTTGGCCGATAGCGCCGGCCCGCGTCCAACCTGCATTACCCGATAATGGATGCGCGAGGTACCGTTGACGATAAAACTCTCCGGGACGCGGAGGGTGATGGGGTCCGACACATCGGCCTGCGACAGCACGCGCGAGCCGACGTAGCAGTTGTCCCAGAACAGTTCGATCAGATCGCCCACGTCCATGCCGGGGTAAGGCGCAATAATCACCTCCAAGTGAGCGGCGTTGGCGATATTGATGCCAGTAGGGTGGGCATTGGCCAGGGTGGGGGCGGCCAGTTCAGGACTCTTCGACTTACATGTCATGGTGTTCTCCTTGATGCTTGAAAACTAAGTCCGTTTCGGGAAGATCAAAAGGCGATGGATCATCGCGACATATTTTTATTTGCGCAGCCCTATGGGCTGTCTGCGTCTAGTCACTGCGCAAACATCAAATAATGTGCGTTGCCTGTTGGGCACTAGATAAAGGGTCAATAGTTTCAGTGTCAATAGAGGCACTTGCCTAATAACTCATTGTGAAAGGCTTCAGAAACATCCTACGCGTGCGTGTTAAGAATGCGCGGCGGGGCAGGCAAATTTCCTAGGCTTGTCGGTTTTCCGACAAGGGCTCGAAACAGTGTATGGCAACTAGGCTTTAAAGGGGTGGGCTGCAGGGATATGTTACGAGAGGTCTATACAGACTGCTGTCTATATAGAGCAATTGAAGAAGTTAGTAGGGCGGAAGTTGCAAGTTGTGTCGTTCGGGTGAAGTGAATAGCGATGGCGTATTAGTTGTGCGACGGCCTAACTTCCATCCCTGGAAGTGATAACGCTGATTTACTGGCTGTCGTGTCCGGCAGAGAGAAACTTGCTGAGGAACTGTCGCGTACGTTCTTCCTTGGGGGCTGCAAACAAAGCCTTGGCTTCGCCTTGTTCGACGATCACGCCTTTGTCGAAAAACACCACACGGTTGGCCACGTCCCGGGCGAAGCCCATTTCGTGGGTCACGATGACCATGGTGCGTTTTTCTTCGGCCAGGCCGCGAATGGTTGCCAGGACCTCGCCCACCAGCTCCGGATCGAGGGCCGAGGTCGGCTCGTCGAACAGGATCACCGCCGGTTCCATCGCCAACGCCCGGGCGATCGCCACGCGCTGTTGCTGGCCACCGGAAAGACGTCGTGGGTAGGCGTCTTCCTTGCCGGACAGGCCGACCTTGGCCAAGAGCTTGCGGCCCAGGACCTCGGCTTCTGCGCGTGGAGTCTTTTTCACCACCAGCGGGCCTTCGATCACGTTCTCCAGCGCGGTGCGATGGGGAAACAGGTTGAAGTTCTGGAACACGAAGCCCACCTGCTGGCGCAAACGGCGCACCAGGCCCTGTTGCTGGTTCAGCGGGCGGCTGCCATCGATCTCGATGTCGCCGACCTTGATCCGGCCGCTGGAAGGCTCTTCGAGGAAGTTCAGGCAGCGCAGGAACGTCGTCTTGCCCGAGCCGCTAGGGCCGATGATCGCAACCACTTCGCCTTCTTCGATCTTCAGGTCGATGCCGTTGAGCACCACCTGACCCTTGAACTGCTTTGTCAGTTTTTCCACGACAATCATGGGTCAGGACTCCTGGTCATGCCGATTGACCCGGGCTTCCAGGACGTTCTGCAGGTGCGAGAGCACGGTGGCAAGAACCCAATAGATCAGCGCGGCGGCAAGGTACATGGTGAAGATTTCGAAGGTTCGTGCGGTGATCAGCTGCGCCTGGCGGAACAGCTCCGGCACCTGGATGGTCGCCGCCAGCGCGGTGTCCTTGACCAGGGAAATGAAGCTGTTGCCCAACGGCGGCAGGGCCGTACGTGCGGCTTGCGGCAGGATGGCCCGGCGCAGGGTCTGGGCGCGGGTCATGCCGATACTCGCCGCCGCTTCCCACTGGCCGCGCTCGATGGAACTGATGGCGGCCCGCAGGATTTCACACGCATAGGCGGCCATGTTCAGCGAGAAACCGATCAGGGCCGCGGGCAGCGGATCCAGCTCGATGCCCAGTTGCGGCAACCCGTAATAGATCACGAACAACTGCACCAGCAACGGCGTGCCGCGAAAGAACGACACGTAGATGCGGGCGATCCAGTTCACCAGTTTGAAGCGCGACAAGCGCATCAGCGCCAGGCCGAACCCCAGCAGCAGGCCGAAAAACATGCCGCCCAGGCTGAGGATGACCGTGTAATACGCGCCCTTGAGCAAAAAGGGCGCGGAGTCCAGTGCGAGTTGAAGAGCTGCTTCCATTATTGGGTAACGTCAGCGCTGAAGTATTTTTCCGAAAGCTTTTTCAGCGTACCGTCGGCGCGCAGTTTCTCGATGGCCTTGTTCACGGCCGCCAGCAACTCAGGCTCTCCTTTGCGCAGGGCAATACCGGACTCCTGACGCGAAAAGGCTTCGCTGGTGACGGTGGTGTCCTTGGCTTTCTTGGCGTATTCCAGCGCGGCCAGGCGGTCGATCAGGATGGTATCGATACGGCCGACACGCAGGTCCTGGAACTTGGTTGGGTCGTCATCGTAGGTTTTGACTTGGGCGCCCGGTACTTCAGCTTTTACCCACTGTTCGTAGTTGGTGCCCAGGCCCACGCCGACTTTTTTCCCGTTCAGGTCAGCGGCCTTCTTGATGTTCAGCTCGTCGGCTTTCTTGGTCAGTACCAGCGCTTGAATCCCGGAAATGGTGTACGGCTCGGAGAAGTCATACTTTTTCTTACGTTCTTCGGAGATGGTCACCTGGTTGACCACGGCGTCCAGACGCTTGGATTCCAACGCCGCGAGGATGCCGGCCCATGGGGTCGTCTGCAGCTTGACCTTCACCCCCAGTTCCTTGGCCAGGGCTTCGGAGAATTCCACTTCGAAGCCGGTCAGCTTGCCGCTGTCATCAACGAAGCTGAACGGTGGATAAGTACCTTCCAAGCCGATCTTGATTTCGCCTTTGTCCTTGATTGCTTGCAGTTGCTCACCGGCAACTGCTTGCCCCAGCAGCCCGGCGCTCAATGCCAGGCCCAGCGAACCCACCAACAGGTTGCGACGTAATGCGGAAAAATTCATGACAAGCCCCTGTGTTTTCTTATGAAGAGGTTATTTTGGCTGAGATAAGGCGTAGCCGCGATCCGAAAAGATTGCCACATCCTGCCTTAAAGCAGCCTGGGCGTCTCGCGGCAAATGCGCCTGCGGCGAGACTATAAGTTGGCTTTTATAGATTGGAAAATAATATTAAATAAAACGCATATGTTTATTTGGAATGACAACTTGTGGGAGCGAGCTTGCTCGCGATCGCGGTGGATCAGCAGAAATTTATGCAGCTGACATGCCGCTATCGCGAGCAAGCTCGCTCCCACAGAAGGCTTCCACCGAAGTCTTCACTAAGCCTGGAACGCCGCACTGTAGGCAAACAACGCCGGTGCGCCGCCGGTGTGCAGGAAGATGATCGGGCCTTCGTCGAAACGGTCGCGGCCAATGCCGTCGAGCAGGCCGGCCATGGCCTTGCCCGTGTAGACCGGATCGAGCAACAGGCCTTCCTGGCTGGACAGCAGCTTGACCGCCGCCAGTGTCCCGGCATTCGGTTCACCGTAGCGAGGGGCGAAGTATTCATCCCACAGGTTCACCTTGAACGCTTCTGGAAGGGCGACGTCCAGCAACGCTGCCGTGCGCTCGGCCAGGCCCTGGACCTTCGGAAACTGGTCCTCCTCGCTGCGGGAAACCGTGACGCCAATGACCGCAAGCGCCGGCAGGCTTTCACTCAACGCCAGCGCCAGGCCGCTGTGGGTCCCGGCACTGCCCGAGGCCAGTACCACGGCAGCGAACTCGATCCCGGTGTCCTTGATCTGCTCGGCCAGTTCCAGGCCAGCACGCACATACCCCAGCGCGCCCAAGGCGTTCGAGCCGCCAATCGGCACCAGGTAGGGTTTTTTCCCATTGCTGCGCAAGCGAGCGGCGAGGGCCTGCAATTGCTCGTCGGCGTTGTCCAGGTTGTCCACCAGCTCGACCTTGGCGTCGAACAGCTCCAGCAACAGCCGGTTGCCGTTGCCCAGGTAATTGCTGTCTTCGGTGCCGATGGGGTTTTCCAGCAAGGCGACACAACCCAGGCCGAGCTTCGCGGCCAGGGCGGCGGTCTGGCGAACGTGGTTGGACTGGATCGCCCCGGCCGTGATGAGGGTATCGGCACCCTGAGCGATGGCATCGGCGGCCAGGTATTCGAGCTTGCGCAGTTTGTTGCCGCCCAAGGCCAGGGGCGTCAGGTCGTCGCGCTTGATATAGATGTCCCGGCCGAGCCAGGTGGAGAGGCGGTCGAGTTTTTCCAGCGGTGTCGGATGGTCGAGCAGGTCGAGACGGTTAAAGCGAGACAACTGTTCTTTGATCATGAGTCCGTACTGGTTGTAGGCGATGTCTGGACTATAGGCACGCCGATATTCAGGGGCAACCGGCAATCATGGGGCGGGGTGTAAACGGGGTGGCGAATGATGGGTGATCGCCGAAAAACCTGTGGGAGCGAGCTTGCTCGCGATAGCGGTGGGTCAGTTGGCCTATTTATTTACTGACCTACCGCCATCGCGAGCAAGCCCGCTCCCACAGGGGCTGTGTGGTGTCTGTTGAACACTGAACGAATACATACCAGGCAGCGTCTACCCTCCCACGGGCTCGCGTAGGAAACGTACCGTCGAGCCCTGCGATTAGTCCTTAGCTGGCTATTCATGTTTAACTTGAACGTTCATTCAAGTTAAACCGTCGGTTTGCTGCCCGCTCACAACAGGAGGCTTGCCTTTGCCGAGTCCGTATTCCATTGCCACCCTTTTGCTCCCCGGGGGGCTTCGTTCATGAGTGCCTCGTCCCTGCCACCCAGCGGCCTGGTCCGCATGAACCCGCCGGTCTTTTACTTCGCCGCGACCTTTATCCTGCTGTTCGGCCTGGTGGTGATTGCCATGCCCGCGCAAGCCGGCGCCTGGTTGCTGGCCGCGCAGAACTGGGCGGCCAATACGGTCGGCTGGTACTACATGCTGGCGATGACGCTGTATCTGGTCTTCGTGGTGGTCACCGCCTTGTCCGGCTACGGCAAGATCAAGCTCGGTGCCGACCACGACGAGCCCGAATTCAGTTATCTGTCCTGGGCCGGCATGCTGTTCGCCGCCGGCATCAGCATCACGCTGTTTTTCTTCTGCGTTTCCGAGCCGCTGACCCACATGGTGCAACCGCCCCAGGGCGAGGCCGGTACCGCCGAGGCGGCGCGCCAGGCCATGCAGATCCTGTTCTTGCACTGGGGCCTGCACGGCTGGGGCGTTTTCGCGTTCGTCGGTATGGCCTTGGCGTACTTCGCCTATCGGCACAATCTGCCGCTGGCCCTGCGTTCGGCGTTGTACCCGTTGATCGGCAAGCGCATAAACGGCCCCATCGGTTACGCCGTGGACGGCTTCGGCATTATCGCGACGGTGTTCGGCCTCGGCGCGGACATGGGCTTTGGTGTGCTGCACCTCAATTCCGGGCTCGACTACCTGTTCGGCATCGCCCACACCCAGTGGATTCAGGTCGGCCTGATCGTGCTAATGATGGGGGCGGCGATCCTCGTGGCGGTGGCCGGTGTCGACAAGGGCGTGCGGGTCATGTCCGACATCAACATGCTGTTGGCCTGTGCATTGTTGCTGTTCGTGCTGTTCGCCGGGCCCACCCAGCATTTGCTCAACACCTTGATCCAGAACATCGGCGATTACCTCGGCGCGCTGCCGATGAAGAGTTTCGACCTGTACGCCTACAACAAACCCAGCGACTGGCTGGGCGGCTGGACGGTGTTCTACTGGGCCTGGTGGATCGCGTGGTCGCCGTTCGTGGGGCTGTTCATCGCACGGATTTCCCGTGGTCGCACCATCCGTGAATTCGTGTTTGGCGTGTTGCTGATCCCCCTGGGTTTCACCCTGGCGTGGATGTCGATCTTCGGCAACAGCGCCATCGACCAAGTGTTGAACCACGGCATGAGCGCCCTGGGCATGTCCGCCCTGGAAAACCCATCGATGAGCCTTTACCTGCTGCTGGAAACCTATCCCTGGAGCAAGACCGTCATCGCGGTCACCGTGTTCATCAGCTTCGTGTTTTTCGTCACGTCTGCCGACTCGGGCACGGTGGTGCTGTCGACGTTGTCGGCCAAGGGCGGCAACCCCGATGAGGACGGGCCGAAATGGCTGCGGGTGTTCTGGGGCGCGATGACGGCCCTGGTGACCAGTGCGTTGTTGTTCTCCGGCAGCATCGATGCCTTGAAGTCGGCGGTGGTGCTGACGTCCCTGCCGTTCTCGTTGATTTTGCTGTTGATGATGTGGGGCCTGCACAAGGCGTTTTACCTGGAGTCCCAGAAGCAGATCGCGCAATTGCATTCCCTGGCGCCGGTGTCGGGGGCGCGCCGGGGCACGGGCGGCTGGCGCCAGCGCTTGAGCCAGGCGGTGCATTTTCCGTCCCGTGATGAGGTGTACCGTTTCCTCGACACGACGGTGCGCCCGGCCATTGAAGAAGTGACCGCGGTGTTCGTCGAGAAGGGCCTGACGGTGGTGACCCAGCCTGACCCGGCCAACGACAGCGTCAGCCTGGAGATCGGCCACGGGGAGCAGCATCCGTTTATTTACCAGGTGCAGATGCGCGGCTACTTCACGCCGTCCTTCGCCCGCGGCGGCATGGGCTCGAAGGAGCTCAACAACCGACGCTACTACCGTGCCGAGGTGCACTTGAGTGAAGGCAGCCAGGATTACGATTTGGTGGGCTATACCAAGGAGCAAGTCATCAACGACATCCTCGACCAGTACGAGCGGCATTTGCAGTTCCTGCATTTGGTGCGCTGACAGAGGTCCTGGTTTTTCTATCTTCACGGCCTCATCACGAGCGAGCTCGCTCCCACAGGGTTAAGTGGTTCTCTCCTACAGGGCTAGTGATTTCCTTGTGGGAGCGAGCTTGCTCGCGATAGCGGTTTGACTGGCGACGCAGAACGAAGCCTCAGACCAGCCCGCCATTGGCCCGCAGGATCTGCCCATTCACCCAGCCAGCGGCCGGGCTCACCAGGAACGCGATGATGCTGGCAATGTCCTGGGGCTGGCCGAGGCGTTCCAGGGGCGGCATCTTGGCGTAGTGCTGCACCTGTTCTTCGCTCTTGCCGTGCATGAACAGTTCAGTGGCGACCGGGCCGGGGGCCACGGCATTCACCGTGATCTGGCGCCCGCGCAGTTCCTTGGCAAACACCTGGGTCAGGGATTCCACCGCCGCCTTGCTGGCGATGTACACCGAGTAGCCGGGTAGGTTCAGGCCTACGGTACTGCTGGAAAAATTCACGATCCGGCCGCCGTCGTTCAGCCGGGTCGCGGCTTCGCGCAGGGTGTTGAAGGTGCCACGGGTGTTGATGGCGAACGTCTGCTCGAACAGCTCGTCGCTGTGCTGCGCCAGGGGCATCACCTGGAGAATGCCAGCGTTGTTGATCAACACATCGACCTTGCCCAACTGCGCTTCGGTTTCATCGAACATCCGCCGCACATCGGCGGCGGAAGATACGTCCGCCTTGACCGCTATGGCTTGGTGGCCAGCCTGGCGCAATTGCACCACCAACCTGGACGCCTCGCTGGCGCTGTTGGCGTAATTGACGACAACGGCAAAACCATCGCTGGCCAGTTGCTTGGCGATTTCGGCGCCAATGCCGCGGGAGGCGCCGGTCACGATGGCAACTTTCGAGTTTTGAACAGTCATGTGAGGGTTCCTTTGAGGTTGAGGGGTTGGGATCCGTTGAGGCCAGATTCACATGTTTACTCTTGGCGATAAATGCACGAGAGTTGCCTTGACTGTTCAATTTTTTCCAACAATCAGTGCGTGGGGCTCAGATGGACCAAGTCAAGGCGATGAGGGTGTTTGTCCGCATCTACGAGCGCAGCAGCTTCACCCTGGCCGCTGAAGACTTGAACATGCCCCGGGCCACGTTGACCCACACGCTCAATCAATTCGAAGCCTGGCTGGGCGTTCGTTTGCTGGAGCGCAGCACTCGCAAGGTGCGCCCGACCCTCGATGGCGAAGCCTACTACCCACGCTGCGTGCAATTGCTGGCGGAGCTCGAAGAAGCCGAACTGGCGTTTCGCGGCGTGGCGCCCAAAGGCAAACTGAGAGTAGACCTGCACGGCACCCAGGCCAGGTATTTCGTCATTCCGGCGTTACCACAATTCATGGCCCGCTACCCCGAAATAGAACTGTTCATCAGCGAGGCGGATCGGTTTGTCGACCTGATTGCCGAGGGCGTCGATTGCGTGCTGCGCTCCGGTGCGCTGACGGACTCGTCATTGATCGGCCGGCGTGTCGCCAACCTTCGGCAAATCACCTGTGCCAGTCCCGGTTACCTGCGCCAGCACGGCGTACCGACAAGCCTCGATGACTTGAAACATCACAGGGCGGTGAATTACGTCTCGCGGACCACCGGCAAGCTCTATCCGTTTGAGTTCATGGTCGATGGCGAACTCAAGGAGGTGCCGATCGGGGGCTCGTTGTCGGTGTCCGGCGCCGAAATCTATGCCGCCTCGGCCATCGCCGGCCTGGGCCTGATCCAATGCCCGCATTACCGAATGCAAGAGCAGATCCAGCAGGGCCTGATCCAGGAAGTCCTCCCTGCCACCCCACCACCGTCCATGCCGGTCTCGGTGCTTTATCCGCACAACCGACTCATGTCGCCACGGGTTCGCGTATTCGTGGATTGGGTGGCGGAGGTGTTTGCGCAGGCGCGTTAGTGTGCCCTCCGACTTCCTGGCACTGCAAAACCCTGTGGGAGCGGGCTTGCTCGCGAATGCGTCGGCAAATTCGAAATTTGTGCTGACTGACACACCGCTTTCGCGAGCAAGCCCGCTCCCACACCTGATATGCGAACTTTCAGCCTGACCGAGGCGTCTGTGAAATGTTAGCTTCTGCCACCAGCCGTCCGAACAGAGAGCCTTTTCGATGACCTACACCGCTGCGCAAAACCGCTACGAGTCCATTCCTTACCGCCGCGTCGGTCGCAGCGGTCTGGTGCTGCCGGCGTTGTCGCTGGGGTTGTGGCACAACTTTGGCGACAGTACGCCCATCGACACCCAGCGCGCCTTGCTGCGCACGGCGTTCGACCTGGGGATCAACCACTTCGACCTGGCGAACAACTACGGCCCGCCCTACGGCAGCGCCGAGATCAATTTCGGCCGATTGCTGCGCGAAGATTTCAAGCAGTACCGCGATGAGTTGATCATCTCCAGCAAGGCCGGTTGGGACATGTGGCCGGGGCCTTACGGCCAGGGCGGTGGTTCGCGCAAATACGTGCTGGCCAGCCTCGACCAGAGTCTGCAACGCCTGGGGCTGGACTATGTGGATATCTTCTATTCCCACCGTTTCGACCCCGATACGCCACTGGAAGAAACCGCCAGTGCGCTGGCCACTGCGGTGCAGCAGGGCAAGGCGTTGTACATCGGTATTTCCTCGTATTCCGGGGTGAAGACCCGGGAAATGGCGGCGCTGCTCAAGGAGTGGAAAGTCCCGCTGCTGATCCACCAGCCGGCCTACAACCTGCTCAACCGCTGGGTGGAAAAAGACCTGCTGGACGCCACCGACGAATTGGGTACCGGTGTGATTGCCTTCACCCCACTGGCCCAAGGCCTGCTGACCGACAAGTACCTCAAGGGCGTTCCGGCCGACGCGCGGGTGAATCGTCCGGGCGGTGGCTCGTTGCAGGCTTCGCACTTGTCAGAGGAGAACCTCGCCCACGTGCGTGCGCTCAATGAGATCGCCCAGCGTCGCGGCCAGAGCCTGGCCCAGATGGCGCTGGCCTGGACCTTGCGCGATCCCCGCGTGACCAGCGCCCTGATCGGCGCCAGTCGGCCGGAGCAGATCATCGAGAACGTCGCCGCCTTGCAGAACCTGAACTTCAGCGCCGAAGAACTGGCCGAGATCGACCGGTTTGCCCAGGAAGGCGGGATCAATCTTTGGGAGAAACCTTCGTCGGCGGAGTAATGAATCAGCCGATCAGCGATGTTCGGCTGAACATACAATCCTGTGACTGGAGATGATCTGTGGCGAGGGGATTTATCCCCGCTGGGCTGCGAAGCGGCCCCCCCCAAGCAGCCAACTGGATCAACCTGATACACCGCATGCTCAGGTTTAGGGCTGCTTCGCAGCCCAGCGGGGATAAATCCCCTCGCCACAAGAGCAATTCAGATTCAGTGCCTTACTTGAAAAACGGCACATCCCCCAACACCGTCGCCCGGTGCATTACCCGCCGGGCGGGGCGGTAGTCGTCCACGGCAAAATGCTGGGTGACGCGGTTGTCCCAGAACGCCACGTCGTTGACCTGCCAACGCCAGCGCAGGGTGAACTCCGGGCGAGTGGCGTGGGCAAAGAGCAGTTTCAGGATCGCCTCGCTTTCGGTCTCCGACAGTTCGTTGATGCGCGTGGTGAAGCCTTCATTGACGAACAGCGACCGACGCCCGCTCACCGGATGGGTGCGGATCACCGGGTGGGACAGCGGCGGGTTTTTCCGTCGTGCTTGTTCCCAGCGTTCCAGGTCCTCGGCGGTGTTACCAAACCGTTCCAATGGAAAGGAACGGGTGAAGTCATGAGTCGCCGTCAGGCCTTCCAGCAAGTGTTTCAACGGTGTCGACAAGGCTTCGTAGGCGGCGATGCCGCTGGCCCACAAGGTATCGCCGCCCACCGTCGGCAGCAGTTTGGCGCTGAGCACCGCGCCCAGGGCGGGCGTCGGGAGGAAGGTCACGTCGGTGTGCCACACGGCGTTGTCGCGGACATCGGTGACGGCGGTGTCGAGCACCAATACTTCAGGCTGCTCCGGCACGTTGGGGTAGATCGGGTGAATGTGCAGGTCACCAAAATAGGCGGCGAAACGCGCTTGCTGCGTCGGCTCGATTGGTTGGTCGCGAAAGAACAGCACCTGATGCTCAAGCAGGGCCTGCTCGATGACATCACGATGTTCCGAGCTCAGTGGCTGGCTAATATCGATCCCGCTGATCTGCGCGCCAAGGGCGATGCTCAAAGGGGTAATGATCGGGCGGCTCATTGTCGTGTTCTCGCGGTGGGGCGCCGAATGGACGGCGTGGTCATTGGGTCTCAATGGGTCTGGCCGTGCCAGGGCACCAGTTTGCGTTGCAGGGCGCGCAAGCCCATTTCCATGGCGAAGGCGATCAGTGCGATCACCAGGATCCCCAGCACCACCACATCGGTGACCAGGAACTGCGCCGCTGACTGCACCATGAACCCCAGGCCGCTGGTGGCGGCAATCAGCTCGGCGGCCACCAACGTCGACCAACCTACGCCCAGGCCAATGCGAATACCGGTGAGGATGTCCGGCAGGGCACTGGGCACGATCACATGGCGAATCAACTGTGCCCGTGTGGCGCCCAGCGATTGGGCCGCGCGCAGCTTGGCCCGGTCGACGGTGCGCACGCCGGTGGCGGTGGCAATGGCGATTGGGGCGAAGATCGCCAGGTAGATCAGCAGCACCTTCGACAACTCGCCGATGCCGCACCAGATCACGATCAACGGCAGGTACGCCAACGGTGGAATCGGCCGGTAGAACTCGATCAACGGATCGAGCACGCCGCGCGCGATGCGGTTGGCGCCAATGGCGATGCCCACCGGCACCGCCGTCAGCACTGCGAACAACAGGCCCAGGCCGATGCGTTCAAGGCTGGCGGCCAAGTGTTGCCAGAGAGTGGAGTCCATGTAGCCATGGGTCACCAGCAACCAGCCTTTTTGCAGCACGGCCGACGGCGGGGGCAGGAACAGTGGTTCGATCAGACCGCTGGCGGTGACGGCCCACCAGGCTGCCAGCAAGGCGATCAAGGTCAAGCCACTGATCCAGCGCGTACTCAGATGGGGTCTCAAGTCGCTGGCCGTGGGCTTGTTCGCCGCATCACGGATCACGGCTGGAATTTCGTAGCTGCTCATGCGCGCTCCTGGGGTCGAGTGGCGCTGCGTTGGGAGAACACTTTGGCGAGCACATGCTCGCGGGTTTCGATGAAGCGCGGGTCGGACTTGATCGACCGCGCCGACTCCCCTGCCTCGTAGCGCTGACCGAAATCCAGGCTCAGGCGCTCGACGATCTGCCCCGGGTTCGGTGCCAGCAGAATCAAGTCAGTGGCAAGGAAGACGGCTTCTTCAATGTCATGGGTGATCAGAAACACCGGCTTGGCGGTGCGCTGCCAGACCTGCAGCAACAGTTCCTGCATCTGCTCACGGGTGAAGGCGTCCAGCGCACCGAAGGGTTCGTCCATCAACAGCACACGCGGGTCGGCCGCCAATGCCCGGGCCAGGCCGACGCGTTGCTTCTGGCCGCCGGAGAGCTGCCAGACGCGGCGTTGCTCGAAACCGGCCAGGTCCACGAGGGCAAGCATTTCCCGGGCGCGAGCCTCACGCTTTTGCTTGGCGACCCCGGCCAGTTCCAGGCCGAACCCAACGTTTGCCAGCACGTCCTGCCAGGGCAGCAGCGCATCATCCTGGAACACCACGCCGCGCTCGGCGCTCGGGCCCTTGACCGGCGTACCGTCGAGGGTGATCTGCCCGGCGCTGGGCTCGACGAACCCGGCAATCAGGTTCAACAGCGATGTCTTGCCACTGCCGGACGGGCCAAGGGCAACCAGCAACTGCTTCGGCCCCAGGGTCAGGGAAATATCCGCCAGCACCGGTTCCGCCGCGCCGGGGTACTGTGCGCTGATGCGCTCCAGCTGTAGCAAGGCCATCGCCTGTCTCCCTTTTTTTGATCAGTGAGTGATGTATTTGGCGCTGACGTAAGGCGCGTAGTCCGGCAGTACGGCGTCGACCTTGCCCTGCTCCTTGAGGAACGCGGCGGTGTCGCTGATGGCTTGGGTAGTCGGTGTGCCGAGGCTCACGACCTGATCGGCCGCCAGGGGAAAGACGTTGCCTTGCAGCAACAGCGGGATATCACTGGCCTTGGCGCCGGAGAGCTTCACCAGTTTGTCGACATTGGACGCATCGGCCAGCCAGGCTTGTGGGTCCTTGCGGTATTGGGCGTAGGCGTCCAGGGTCACTTTGGCGAAGGCGGTGACAATTTCAGGATGCTTCTGGGCGAAGTCCTTGCGCACGATCCAGGCATCGAAGGTTGGTGCGCCGAACTTGGCCAGTTCCGCGGAGGTGATCAGCACCTTGCCGTTTTCCTTGGCCACGCCCAGGGCCGGGTCCCAGACGTACGTGGCATCGATGTCGCCGCGCTTCCAGGCGGCGATGATGGCCGGTGGCGCCAGGTTGAGCACGGTGACTTTCGACGGGTCGATGTTCCAATGCTTCAACGCGGCGAGCAGGCTGTAGTGCCCGGTGGACACGAACGGCACGGCGATCTTCTTGCCGATCAGATCTTGCGGGGAATTAATGCCGGAGCCATCACGAACCACCAAGGCCTCGGCGGCGCCGATCTGGGTGGCGATGAGGAAGGTTTCCACCGGGACCTGGCGGGTGATTGCGGCCGTCAATGGGCTGGAGCCGAGGTAGCCGATCTGCACGTCGCCCGAGGCGATGGCGCTGATGACATCGGCGCCGTTGTCGAACTTGCGCCAGTCGATCTTGGCTTGGGTGGCTTTTTCATAGACGCCATCGGCCTGGGCGACTTTGGCCGGGTCGACGGTGGTCTGGTAAGCGACGGTCAGGTCGACCGCCTGGGCAAAAAGACTCGTTGCGGCCAGGGAGGCGGCCGCGAGAAGGCGAAGGGGGAAACGCAAAGACATGGAAAATCTCCTCAACAGGCCGCCGGATGTTCGGCGTTGAAGGAGACTAAATGATCTAAGAATTGGAAAATAAATAACTTTTTCGAATGAGCTTATTTTCGAAAAATTCTATGCGAGGGGCAGAAATGGGAGTTGTACATGGCTTTTGTGGCGAGGGGATTTATCCCCGCTGGGCTGCGTAGCAGCCCTAAAGCTCTTCTTCGGTGTGTCAGACAGATCACTTCCCGCCGTTTTGGGGTCGCTTCGCAACCCGGCGGGGCGGTGCGACGTTTCGCTAAACCCCTCGCCACAAAGCTGCACTCCCATGCGGGGCCATGGGAATGCTTGATCAGTTACTGATCGCCAGGATGCTCGCCTGATACGAACCCACGAACACATCGAAATCCCCCACCTCGTTCTGCTCCAGCTCGGCTTGCTGGACCAGTGATTCCCGGGCGGTTGCTTCGAAGGCTGTCTGCTCCTGGGCAGGCAACGGCTCGGCGCGGAAGAATTCGGCGTGGGCCTTGCTTTGGCGCAGGGAGAACTGGGCGAAGCTTTCCTGGTGTTCGGCCATCGCGGCCAGCACCTGGGCGGAGGGCGTCAGGGACGGATCGCGGACTTTCGCCAATTGCGCGTCCAGCGCC
Organism: Pseudomonas sp. Soil_N_39; assembly: GCF_057655955.1. Classification (NCBI taxonomy): domain Bacteria; kingdom Pseudomonadati; phylum Pseudomonadota; class Gammaproteobacteria; order Pseudomonadales; family Pseudomonadaceae; genus Pseudomonas; species Pseudomonas sp. Soil_N_39. The sequence continues at coordinate 465,134 of NZ_JBDGLI010000001.1, read as the reverse complement.
TGGCGATGGGCATCGCCACCTTGGCTCTGGTCGAGCAGCGAGGCCAGCGGGGCGATTTTTTCCAGCAATTCCACGGCCCAGGCCTGCATGTCCACCGCTTGACCCTGGCGCTGCAATTGCAGGCCTGGCTTGCGACCTTCCTTGACCACGGTCAGGAAGTTGCTCGTGGCGTTGCCGCATTCGTTGTTTTCCAGCTGCGGGCTGTGATTGAGGCCGCAATACAGCAGGAACGCATCGAGGAAGCGCGACTCGGTGAGGTCGATGCCCATCGGCAGGAACGGGTTGATGTCCAGGCAACGCACTTCGACGTACTGGATACCCCGGGCCATCAAGGCCTGGATCGGCCGCTCTCCGGTGTAGGTCACGCGTTTGGGGCGGATGTTGGAGTAGTACTCGTTTTCGATCTGCAAGATGTTGGTATTGAGCTGCACCCACTCGCCGTTCTGGTGAGTGCCGACTTCGACGTACGGCGCGTAGGGCGTTGCCACCGCTTTGCGCAGGCTGTCGGTGTAGCTCGCCAGGTCGTTGTAGCAAGGCGTGAGCCCTGCCTGGGCGTTGCTCTGGTAACCCAGGTCGCTCATGCGCAGGCTGGTGGCGTAGGGCAGGTACAAGGTGTCCGGGTCCAGTTGTTCCAACTGGTGCGGGCGGCCCCGCAGGAAACCGATGTCCAGGGCCGGCGAGGCACCGAACAGGTACATCAGCAACCAGCTGTAGCGGCGGAAATTACGGATCAGCGCGATATAGGCCGACGACTGGAAGTCACGGTCGCTCACTTCGGCCGCTTCGTTCTGGCGGAGCAGGGGCCAGAGTTTTTCCGGCAGGGAAAAGTTGTAGTGGATCCCGGCAATGCATTGCATGGTCTTGCCGTAGCGCAGGGCCAGGCCCTTGCGGTAGACGTACTTGAGCCGGCCGATGTTCGAGGTGCCGTAATACGCGATAGGGATGTCCTCTTCCGCCGGCAGCGGGCACGGCATCGACGGGCTCCACAAGTACTCGTCGCCAAGTTTGCTGTAGGCAAACCGGTGGATCTTGTCGAGGCTGCGCAGGGTATCGGCCGGGTTGGCCAGGGCCGGCGTGATGAACTCCAGCAGCGACTCGGAATAGTCGGTAGTGATCTGTTCGTTGGTCAGCGCCGAACCCAGGGCCTTGGGATGCGGGGTCTGCGCCAGACGTCCATCGTCCGTGACGCGCAGGCATTCACGCTCGATGCCATGCAGGCACTGTTCGAGCAGGGAGAGGTTGGCGCGCTCGCCGAGCAGGGCCAGGCGGCGGTTTAAAAGGTCGCTCAAGTTGAATTCCTTCACGCGTCAGTCGCCCCAATATGGGGGTGGGCAAGACGGTCTACAAGGGTGAAGTTAAAACTGGCGTTTTCGCCTGGTTTTCGTGCCAAAGACTCGCCACCGCAACCCCACTGTGGGAGCGAGCTTGCTCGCGATGGCGGTGGAGCAGTCAATAACGAGCCAACTGACATACCGCTATCGCGAGCAAGCTCGCTCCCACAGGGAAGTTCGATGCCGCATTCATGGCGTCGAAATTAACTCAAATCGATGACAGGGAGCTATAGGACAGCGAACGTGCCTTGCGCTTTTGCGACCAGTTTGTCGCCTTGCATCACCTCGGCCTCGACCACCAGCGTGCGCCGACCGGGGTGGATGACCCGGGCGGTGCACAACACGTCGCCGTCGGACACGGCGCGAATGTAGTTGATCTTGCATTCGATGGTCGCGCTCTGCTGGTCAAAGCCATGGACACTGGAACAGGCCAGGCCCATGGCGATGTCCACCAGGCTGAACAGCGCGCCGCCGTGCAGCTTGCCGCCGCGGTTGCGCAACGGCGGCTCAAGGCTCAGGGCGACTTGCGCCACCCCGTCCCCCAGGCTCTGCAGACGGCAGCCGAGCAGCTTGAAGAACGCGCTCTCCACCAACCCGGCTGGCGCGTCCATCAGCGTTTCTTCAACTGCTTGGCGTTGGCGAACAGCGAGGCCATGGCGTTATTGGCCGGGGCCGCCGTGGCGGTTTCCTTGCGCGGCGCGGTGTTTTGCGACTGGCGGGGTGTCGAGCCAGGGCGCGCACCGCGGGCACCGTCGATTTTCTCGCCCGGTGTGTCGCTCATGCGCATCGACAGGCCGACGCGTTTGCGCGGGATGTCGACTTCCATGACCTTCACTTTCACCACATCGCCGGCCTTCACCGCTTCGCGCGGGTCCTTGATGAACTTCTCGGACAACGCCGAGATGTGCACCAGACCGTCCTGGTGCACACCGATGTCGACGAAGGCACCGAAGTTGGTGACGTTGGTCACCACGCCTTCGAGGATCATGCCCGGTTGCAGGTCCTTGAGGTCTTCGACGCCGTCCTGGAACTCGGCGGTCTTGAACTCGGGGCGCGGGTCGCGGCCCGGTTTTTCCAGTTCCTGAAGGATGTCGGTGACGGTGGGCAGGCCGAAGGTTTCGTCGGTGAATTTCTTCGGGTCCAGGCGCTTGAGGAACGCGGCATCACCGATCAGCGAGCGGATGTCGCGGTCGGTCTGGGCGGCGATGCGTTGCACCAGCGGGTAGGCTTCAGGGTGGACAGCCGAAGAGTCCAGTGGGTTGTCGCCGTTCATGACCCGCAGGAAGCCGGCGGCCTGTTCGAAGGTTTTTTCACCCAGGCGCGGGACTTTCTTCAACGCGGCGCGGGTCTTGAACGCGCCATGTTCGTCACGGTGGGTGACGATGTTCTGCGCCAGCGTGGCGTTCAGGCCGGAGATCCGCGCCAGCAACGCCACCGAAGCGGTGTTCACGTCCACGCCCACGGCGTTCACGCAGTCCTCCACCACCGCGTCCAGGCCGCGCGCCAGTTTCAGTTGGGAAACGTCGTGCTGGTACTGGCCGACACCGATGGATTTGGGGTCGATCTTCACCAGCTCCGCCAGTGGATCCTGCAGGCGACGGGCGATGGACACCGCGCCACGGATCGACACGTCGAGGTCGGGGAATTCCTTGGAGGCCAGCTCCGAGGCCGAGTAAACCGAAGCGCCGGCCTCGGAGACCATGACCTTGGTCATTTTCATGGCCGGGTATTTCTTGATCAGCTCGGCGGCCAGTTTGTCGGTCTCGCGGCTGGCGGTGCCGTTGCCGATGGCGATCAGATCCACCGAATGCTTGGCGCACAGGGCGGCGAGCACGGCGAGGGTCTGGTCCCACTTGTTGTGTGGCACGTGTGGGTAGACCGTGGCGTGGTCCAGCAGTTTGCCGGTGGAATCAACTACCGCCACCTTGCAACCGGTGCGCAGGCCCGGGTCCAGGCCCAGGGTGGCGCGCGGGCCGGCCGGTGCGGCCAGCAGCAGGTCGTGCAGGTTGTGGGCGAATACGTTGATCGCCTCGGTCTCGGCGTTGTCGCGCAACTCGCCCAGCAGGTCGGTTTCCAGGTGGGTGTAGAGCTTGACCTTCCAAGTCCAGCGCACCACTTCAGCCAGCCATTTGTCGGCGGCGCGGTTCTGGTTCTGGATGCCGAACTGCTGGCCGATCATGCCTTCGCACGGGTGCATGGTGCCGGGCAATTCTTCACCGACCTTCAGCGCGGAGCTGAGGATGCCTTCGTTGCGTCCGCGGAAAATCGCCAGTGCGCGGTGGGACGGCATGCTCTTGAGCGGTTCGTCGTGTTCGAAGTAGTCGCGGAACTTCGCGCCTTCCTCTTCCTTGCCGGCGATTACCCGGGCGCTGAGGATGGCTTCCTGTTTGAGGAAGTTGCGCAGTTTTTCCAACAGGTTGGCGTCCTCGGCGAAACGCTCCATGAGGATGTACTTGGCACCCTCCAGCGCCGCCTTCACGTCCGCCACGCCTTTTTCGGCATCGACGAAGCGCGCGGCTTCGGTTTCCGGGGCCAGGGTCGGGTCGTTGAACAGGCCGTCGGCCAGCTCGCCGAGGCCGGCTTCCAGGGCGATCTGGCCCTTGGTGCGGCGCTTTTGCTTGTAGGGCAGGTACAAGTCTTCGAGGCGGGTCTTGGTGTCGGCCAACTTGATGTCGCGCTCGAGTTGCGGGGTCAGCTTGCCTTGCTCCTGGATGCTGGCCAGGATGCTGATGCGCCGTTCGTCGAGTTCTCGCAGGTAGCGCAGGCGCTCTTCCAGATGCCGCAATTGGGTGTCATCGAGGCTGCCGGTCACTTCTTTCCGGTAACGGGCGATAAAAGGCACCGTGGAACCTTCATCGAGTAGCGCGACGGCCGCTTCGACCTGTTGTGGGCGTACACCGAGTTCCTCGGCGATGCGGCTGTTGATGCTGTCCATAAAACCACCTGAAAAATTGTGAAATCAGGCTCGCCACCACAGAAACCGGGCTCGGCGAGACTGGTTGAGCGGCCTGGCGTGCGCCGCTGCCTGGGTCAAAAGGCTGCTTGTTGACCCGCGAAATTCAAAAAGTACTGCCTGGCCAACGCTAAAAAATGGCACGCCGGGATCACGATCCGGCATTCCCTGGCACAAAAGGCCGGGCATTATAACCAGCGTTCCGTCCTGAGGGGGTGACAGGGTCTGTAGGCTTGATACCCGGATTTGTGGAGATAGAGGAAAAATCTGCTAACAATGCACACGGTGCGTATAACGGCAGCTAGGCCATAATGCGCGCCGAGATCAAAGGAGCTTCCTATGAGCAGCACAGCACAAACTGCTGAAGGCGAAAAAATTCTTATTGTTGACGACGATCCGGGGCTGAGCAGCCTGCTGGAACGCTTTTTCGTCAGCAAGGGCTACCGCGCCCGCACCGTACCGAACACCGAGCAAATGGATCGGTTGCTGGCCCGTGAAGTGTTCAACCTGGTGGTACTCGACCTGATGCTGCCCGGTGAAGACGGCCTGACCGCCTGCCGCCGCCTGCGCGGTGCCAACAACCAGATCCCGATCATCATGCTCACCGCCAAGGGCGACGAGTTGAGCCGTATCAAGGGCCTTGAACTGGGCGCCGACGATTACCTGGCCAAGCCGTTCAACCCCGACGAGCTGATGGCCCGCGTCAAGGCGGTGCTGCGTCGTCAGTCGGCGCCGGTGCCTGGCGCGCCGGGCAGCGAAGACGAAAGCGTGACCTTCGGCGACTATGAACTGTCCCTGGCCACCCGCGAGCTCAAGCGCGGCGATGAGGTCCACATGCTCACCACCGGTGAGTTCGCCGTGCTCAAGGCCCTGGTGATGAACGCCCGTCAGCCGCTGACCCGCGACAAGCTGATGAACCTGGCCCGTGGTCGTGAATGGGATGCGCTGGAGCGTTCCATCGACGTGCAGATTTCCCGCCTGCGCCGGATGATCGAGCCTGATCCTTCCAAGCCGCGGTATATCCAGACCGTGTGGGGCGTGGGTTACGTGTTCGTGCCGGATGGCGCCGCCAGCAAGTGATCGGCGATTTGTAGGAGCGGGTGGTCTGGCCGGTTGAAATGTCTTCTTCCAGGCGACTCGCGGTCTGTCATTGTGCGAGCATCGCTCGCTCCTGCAAGTGTGTAGCGGTTATTCATGAAAACCCCCGTTTGGTTCCCCCAGAGTTTCTTCTCCCGCACCCTCTGGCTGGTGCTGATCGTCGTGCTCTTCTCCAAGGCACTGACGTTGGTGTACCTGCTGATGAACGAGGACGTGCTCGTGGACCGGCAGTACAGCCACGGCGTTGCCTTGACCCTGCGGGCGTATTGGGCGGCGGACGAAACCAACCGGGCGAAAATTGCCGAGGCGGCGACGCTGATCCGTGTCGTTGGCGCCGGCGTGCCGGAGGGTGAGCAGCACTGGCCCTACAGCGAGATTTATCAACGCCAGATGCAGGCCGAACTGGGCGCCGATACCGAGGTGCGATTGCGCATGCACTCGCCGCCGGCGCTTTGGGTGCGGGCCCCGAGCCTGGGGGACGGCTGGCTGAAAGTGCCGTTGTACCCGCATCCGCTGCGCGGCCAGAAAATCTGGAACGTGCTTGGCTGGTTCCTGGCCATCGGCCTGCTGTCGACGGCGTCGGCGTGGATCTTCGTCAGCCAGCTCAACCAACCGTTGAAACGCCTGGTCTACGCTGCCCGCCAGCTGGGTCAGGGACGCAGCGTGCGACTGCCCATCAGCGATACGCCCAGCGAGATGACCGAGGTCTACCGCGCCTTCAACCAGATGGCCGAGGATGTGGAACAGGCCGGGCGGGAGCGCGAACTGATGCTCGCGGGCGTCTCCCATGACCTGCGCACGCCGCTGACCCGGCTGCGGTTGTCGCTGGAGTTGATGGGCGAACATACCGACCTGACCGACGAGATGGTCCGCGACATCGAGGACATGGACGCGATTCTCGACCAGTTCCTGGCGTTCATTCGCGACGGTCGTGATGAATCCGTGGAGGAGGTGGACCTCAGCGAGCTGGTGCGGGAAGTGGTTGCGCCCTATAACCAGAACGACGAGAAAGTGCACCTGCGCCTGGAGCCGATCCAGCCGTTCCCGTTGCGCCGGGTGTCGATGAAACGTTTGCTGAACAACTTGATCGGCAATGCCCTGAACCATGCCGGTGCTGGCGTCGAAGTCGCGGCCTATGTCTCCGGCGACACCAGCGCGCCTTACGTGGTGCTAAGCGTCATGGACCGTGGCGCCGGCATCGATCCCTCGGAGCTGGAAGCCATTTTCAACCCCTTCACCCGGGGCGATCGCGCCCGGGGTGGGAAAGGCACGGGGCTGGGCCTGGCCATCGTCAAGCGCATCGCCTCGATGCACGGCGGCAATGTCGAGCTGCGCAACCGCGCCGGTGGCGGGTTGGAGGCTCGGGTACGGTTGCCGTTGGGCTTGATGCTGCCTCGGGATGCGGTGTAGCGATCTCTCTCAAGTAAGACAGAGAACTTTGTGGGAGCGGGCCCTGTGGGAGCCGAGCTTGCTCGCGATGGCGGTGTGTCAGTCAAGATCAACTTTACTGATTCACCGCCATCGCGAGCAAGCTCGGCTCCCACAAAAGCTCGCTCCCACAGGGTCTTGTATTGAGTCAGCCCTTGCCCTTGGTCCGGGTCATGTTCGGCCCGCCATTCTTTTCCAGGTGCTCGATGATGATCCCCGCCACGTTCTTGCTCGTGGTGGTCTCGATGCCTTCCAGGCCTGGCGAGGAGTTGACCTCCATCACCAGCGGTCCGTGATTGGAGCGCAGGATATCCACGCCGGCCACGGCAAGGCCCATGACTTTTGCGGCCCGCAGGGCGGTCATGCGTTCTTCCGGGGTGATCTTGATCAGGCTGGCGCTACCACCGCGATGCAGGTTGGAGCGGAACTCACCGGGCTTGGCCTGGCGCTTCATCGAGGCAATCACTTTGTCGCCGACCACGAAGCAGCGAATATCCGCGCCACCGGCTTCCTTGATGTATTCCTGGACCATGATGTTCTGCTTCAGACCCATGAACGCTTCGATCACCGACTCCGCCGCCGTCGCGGTTTCACACAGGACCACGCCGATGCCCTGGGTGCCTTCCAGCACCTTGATCACCAGCGGTGCGCCGTTGACCATCGCGATCAGGTCGGGAATGTCGTCGGGGGAGTGGGCGAAACCGGTGACTGGCAGGCCGATCCCGCGCCGCGACAGCAGTTGCAGCGAGCGTAGTTTGTCCCGGGAGCGGGCGATGGCCACCGACTCGTTGAGGGGAAACACCCCCATCATTTCGAACTGGCGCAACACCGCGCAACCATAGAACGTCACCGATGCGCCGATGCGGGGGATCACCGCGTCGAACCCTTCCAGCGGCTTGCCACGATAATGGATCTGCGGCTTGTGGCTGGCGATGTTCATGTAGGCGCGCAGGGTATCGATCACCACCATTTCGTGGCCTCGTTCGGTCCCGGCTTCAACCAGGCGACGAGTGGAATACAGACGCGGATTACGCGACAGCACAGCGATCTTCATGCAACACCTGTGGCAGAGGTAGTGGACACCGGGAATACCGGCTTTTCTTGAACGTATTTGGTACCCGGATTGACCACCAGTTGGCCGTCGATCAAGGCTTTGGAACCCAGTAACAGGCGATATCGCATGGATTTGCGGCAGGCGAGGGTGAACTCGACCCGCCAGACCCTGTCACCCAGCGCCAACGTGGTGCTGATCACGTAGCGGACCTGAGCGTGGCCGTTGGAACTCTTTATGGTCTTGCGCGCCACCAGCGGGGCTTCGCAGCGACGATGGCGCAACTGCACCACCGTGCCGAGGTGCGCCGTGAAGCGCACCCACTTTTCGCCATCGCGCTCGAACGGCTCGATGTCAGTGGCATGCAGGCTGGAGGTGCTGGCCCCGGTGTCGATTTTTGCCCGCAGGCCCGCGACTCCCAGGTCCGGGAGCGCCACCCACTCGCGCAGACCGACAACGGTCAAATGGTCAAAAGTCTTCAATAAAAAAACCTGCGATCAGTGCATCGGATCGTGGACTCCGCGAATCGCGGTATTCACGCAGAATAATCACAAAATGGCGACAGTTATCTACGCACTTGTGTGTGCTTGTAACCGATTCCGACCCAGGCGATAGGTGTGGCGTCGGTTTGGCGGGCATTCTATCCGTCGGGCCGGATTCGTGCGCCCGACAAAAACGGTAGTACAGTTCCGGCTATCGGCAGAAAGAGGAATGGCAGTGGCACAAAAAAAGGAAGAGGACGACAAGGTTCGTCTCGATAAATGGTTGTGGGCGGCGCGCTTCTACAAGACGCGGGCCCTGGCCAAGACCGCCATCGAAAGCGGCAAGGTCCATCACCGGGGAGAGCGTTGCAAGCCGGGCAAGGAGCCTCGCATCGGCGATGAGTTCGTCATCCGCACCGGGTTCGATGAAAAGACCGTGGTGGTCGAGGCCCTGTCGATCGTGCGTCGCGGTGCACCTGAAGCGCAGGCGCTGTATCGCGAAACCGAGGCCAGCATCGCCAAGCGCGAAACCGCCGCCGCGCAACGCAAGGCCGGCGCCCTGGGTGTCAGCACTGACGGCAAGCCGAGCAAGAAGCAGCGCCGGGACCTGTTCAAGTTTCATGGCAGCAACAGCGAATAAGGCACCGGCCATTGGAGATCATCCGTGGCGAGGGAGCTTGCTCCCACTCGGTTGCGTAGCGACCGTAAGATTTTGGGGCTGCTGCGCAGCCCAGCGGGAGCAAGCTCCCTCGCCACAATGTGTCAGGCCACACATTCAGATGAGTTGGCAGCGCCTTCCCGTCAGAAAACCCCGCCTTGCTTGGAACCCACCCGGAATGGCCATAAAATGCCCGCCATCATTTGTCATCACCTCAGATACCAGACCTTATGACTGATTTACCGGATACTGACTTCACCCAACGTTTCATCTTCGATGACAGCGACGCCCGTGGCGAGCTAGTGGCGTTGGAGCGTAGCTACGCCGAAGTCCTTGCCAAGCACCCCTATCCGGAGCCGGTCGCACAGCTGCTCGGCGAGCTGATGGCGGCTGCGGCGTTGCTGGTGGGCACCTTGAAGTTCGATGGCTTGTTGATTCTTCAGGCCCGCTCCGATGGCCCGGTGCCGTTGCTGATGATCGAGTGCTCCAGCGAGCGCGAAATCCGCGGCCTGGCCCGTTATGACGCCGAACAGATCGCGCCCGACGCGACCCTGGCCGACATGATGCCCAATGGCGTGTTGGCCCTGACGGTCGATCCGACCCAAGGCCAGCGTTACCAGGGCATCGTCGATCTGGACGGCGCAACCCTGGCCGATTGCTTCACCAACTACTTCGTCATGTCCCAGCAGACCAATACCCGGTTCTGGCTCTACGCCGACGGGCGGCGCGCGCGGGGTTTACTGTTGCAACAACTGCCCGCCGATCGCCTGCGCGACCCGGAAGAACGTGACGCCAGCTGGCAGCACATCACCGCTCTGGCCAGTACCTTGAGCGCCGATGAGCTGCTGAGCCTGGACAACGAAACCGTGTTGCATCGCCTCTATCACGAGGAGCAGGTACGCTTGTTCGACGGCCAGCCGTTGCGCTTCCAATGCAGCTGCTCTCGTGAACGTTCCGGCAATGCGCTGGTCAGTCTGGGTCTGGAAGATGCGCAGCAACTGGTGATCGAGCATGGTGGCGCCATCGAGGTCGACTGCCAGTTTTGCAACGAGCGCTACCTGTTCGACGCGGCCGACATCGCTCAATTGTTCGCCGGTGCGGGTGTCGACACACCGTCAGATACTCGACACTAAAACGGTTCAGCGCAGGTAAATCTCCTGGCAAACGCCGGATTTACGCCGTACTGACGGGAGGGCCCTACTTTTTTTGGGCTTTTCTGGCATAATCCGGCCCACTTTTTTCGGGTAGTAGTGCGCGACTTCCTACTACAAAACGTTTGGAGCACTCGGCCACGGGCCGACGGGGAATCTCATGACGCAAGCCAATAACGCCGTGTACACCGATCTGAGTGTCGATGAACTGGTCAAAGAAGCCCTGAATCGCGGTGAAGGCGAGCTTGCCGATACTGGCGCGCTGGTTGTTCGTACCGGTCATCGTACCGGTCGCTCGCCAGTCGACCGTTTCATTGTGGAAGAGCCAACCACCCAGGACGCCATCGCCTGGGGCCCGATCAACCGCAAGTTCCCGGCCGACAAATTCGATGCCCTGTGGAACCGCGTCGAAGCCTATCTGGGCGAGCGCGAGCGTTTTGTCTCCCACGTGCATGTAGGTTCCGATCCTGCGCACTACCTGCCGGTCAAGATGACCACCGAGACGGCGTGGCACAACCTGTTTGGCCGCTGCCTGTTCATCAACCCCGAGCAATACAACGCCGGCGGCAAGGACGAGTGGCAGATCCTCAACGCGCCGAATTTCGTTTGCGAGCCTGAGCGCGACGGCACCAACTCCGACGGCACCGTGATCATCAATTTCGCGGCCAAGAAAGTGCTGATCGCCGGCATGCGCTACGCCGGTGAAATGAAAAAAGCCCTGTTCTCCGTGCAGAACTTCCTGCTGCCAGCGGTTGACGTGCTGCCGATGCACTGCGCTGCCAACATGGGCGAAGAGGGCGACGTGACCCTGTTCTTCGGCCTGTCGGGCACCGGCAAGACCACCCTGTCCGCCGACGAAAGCCGTTACCTGATCGGTGACGACGAACACGGCTGGGGCGTGGGCGTAGTCTTCAACATCGAAGGTGGCTGCTACGCCAAGTGCATCGACCTGTCCGAGAAGAACGAGCCGGTCATCTGGAAGGCCATCCAGCATGGCGCCGTACTGGAAAACGTTGTCCTGGACCCGGTCACCAAGAAAGCCGACTACGCCGACGATAGCCTGACCCAGAACAGCCGCGCCGCCTACCCGCGTGAGCTGATCGAAAAACGCGCACCGAAGAACCTCGGTGGCGAGCCAAACGCCGTGATCTTCCTGACCTGCGACCTGACCGGCGTACTGCCGCCGGTGTCGATCCTCAGCGAAGAACAAGCCGCCTACCACTTCCTGTCCGGCTACACCGCACTGGTGGGCTCGACCGAAATGGGTTCGGGCAGCGGCATCAAGTCGACCTTCTCCACCTGCTTTGGCGCCCCGTTCTTCCCGCGTCCAGCCGGTGAGTACGCTGAGCTGCTGATCAAGCGCATCCGCGGTTTCGGCTCCAAGGTCTACCTGGTCAACACCGGTTGGACCGGCGGTGGCTACGGCGTTGGCAAGCGCTTCAACATCCCGACCACCCGTGCGGTGATCGCAGCCATCCAGAGCGGCGCGCTGATCGGTGCTGAAACCGAACACCTGGACATCATCAATCTGGACGTGCCGCTGGCTGTTCCGGGCGTCGAGACTGGCCTGTTGAACCCACGCAACACCTGGGCCGACAAAGCCGCCTACGACGAAGCGGCCAAGGCACTGGCCGGTCTGTTCACCGAGAACTTCAAGAAGTTCGACGTGAGCGACGCGATCAAGGCTGCGGGTCCGCAGCTGTAAGGCTTGGTTGTTGAATGAAAAACCGCCCTTTATGGGCGGTTTTTTATGGGCGGTTAGTTATGTGTGCAGGGCTGGAAACTGCCATTATTCCAGCTGAAAATCGACCCAGACAGCCAGAATAATGCCACTTAAGGTGCTCAAGTCACCTCATTCTCCTCCACTTCCCGCGTGTCCCATCTCTGCGCCTTGATTGCCTTGTAAAGCATGCCGATGGTCAGTGGCATCTTGTTCCCCCGGCCCTTGGCCCTGCGTTTTTGAAACACATCGAACCCTTCAGGTTGAAAATAGCGGTAGGCGTCGTAGTCGATGAGCTCGATGGCGAACCGTTCCTCCAATGCCTCCATCAAGTGGCGGGCATCCGCGCCATCGCAACCCAAGTCGAGATTGATCGCGGTGCCCAGGCGGATCGTCTTGCGCTCCGGTAGGCCGATCTCTTCGTGCAGCAGTTCCATGAGCTGGCGCATGGTGTGATCGTCGGGGAAGTCTGGGGCGAGGTGCATGGCGAGGGTTCCGGGGTATTGGTGCGCGTCCGTCTGGAGGGAAAGTTTAGGGGGAAATCGTTGCTCATTGGAAAAGAAGAAAGATCTCACAGCCGTCTAGGAACCGTCTGCTGAGTAAACCTTTAGTCGCCCGGTAAGGTTTGCCACGCCCTTTCAATGGGTTAAAGACGACCGAGCAAGGGCGAAGCATGACAAAAGGAAAGACTGGTGTTCCGCAGGTCTGGGAGCATTACGGTGGTGATCGGGGCTACAGGATCCTGCGGGACATGACCCCGAGTGAACTGGAGAAAAGAGACGCCGATCAACAGGCCTATGAGGACATGCTCGCCAGGCAAGCGGCGTACATGCGCAAGCGTCTGGTCCAGGTTCGCGAAGCGCCACCTTCAGACTTGAAGGGCTGCGTATTTGCCAAGTCCTGCAAGCTGCCTGATTCGGTGATCGACTACCACAACCCGACCGGTTACATCCCGACTGAAGCCCTGAGGGAGTACGGCCAATTTACCTTGTTGGGTGGGCGTCAGACCGACGACTCAGAGCTCATTCAACTTAAGCGCATCAGCGGGTCGTTGCCGGCAAGTTTCGGCACGTTTGTCTTGGGTAGGACGATGCCGGCCGGCTATAGTGCGGCGGCCGGGGCTGCTGGCGCGGTCACGGCGCCGGTGGCGGCGGGTGTACTGATCGGCCTGGTGGGATTGCTGATGCCCACCAACCTAGGTGACGGTTCGTTGTACACCGAAGAGCAACTGCGCTCCTTGGAGCAGGCTCGTACGCGGGTTCGGTTGCATGTCGAAACCCAGGCTGATGGCACGCTCAAGGGATACGGCTACAACACCCAGACGCGACGTGAGTGGGAAATGATTCCCGTCGTGACGTTCCAGGCTCGCGGCGATCAGCAAGTGGCGGACTTTGGCGATGGGGTGGAGTTGATCTGGACGCCGGCGATCGACCCTTCCGCGACGTTGGGCATCCCAGCGCTGGAGGCCGCGCCACAGGCTCCCCATATCTGGATTTTTCCGCCAACGCTTGCGGCGGACAGCATCATCGTAAACCCGATTTATCCACCTGAGTACAAGGATTTCATTCTTGTGTTTCCGGCGGATTCTGGGGTTTCGCCGCTTTATATTGTTTTAAATCTTCCGGGGGATCATAAATATTATAAAGCTCCAGAAAAATTGATTGCCTTTCCTGATGCTGTGCGCACCGACCGTAAAACTCGGGTTAAAGGTGGTGGCGCCCTCAGAAAACGCTGGAAAACACTTAAGGGAACTATTCTTGAATGGGATTCACAGCACGGAACAGTCGAGATGTATAACAAGCGTGGATTACATCTCGGTGAGTATGATCCGACTACAGGAGAACAAACCAAGCCCGCAGATAAAACCAGGAGCGTTGAGCCATGATTTATATAATTGAAGCCTTTGAGAAAAAAACCGGATTCCTCGCTTTTGAGGAACGGTTACCGGAGGGGCATGACGAACATCTAAAGAAGATTATGGGGTGGACTAACGAACAGCAGGGCTGGGAGGGCTATGACCTCACAAACTCACAGCTTAATGAATTGGAAGGAATTTTAGGAAAGCGTATTTACGATCCTGACTACATTTTTCAAATTAGTTGCAATGATTACACGCAGTGAAAATTGTTGGGAGAGGTTCGTTGGATTTATCAATGTATGACTATCAAGTGTCTTTTGATTATCGGGATGTTTGGTAACCACCAAACTTGCACCCAATCCTCAACGCAACGATGAATATTTTTCCCCTGCTCCGACCCCATGCAACGACTCAGTCAACCATGGGCCCAGGAGCATGCCGCGAAGCCGCCTCAAGGTCCATCAACCCTCGGCCATGCCGGCCATTTGCGTGCCATGACCAACGCGGTCAACCGTGCCGGGACGGTTCTCGACGTAATCGAATCCCGGATCACTCAGCCGGCCTTCGAACTCCTTCAGGCCGGTGCTGAGCCCTGAGTCGATCAGCGCCACGGTCACGTCCTGGCCCGTGCCGCCGCGTGCATACAACGCCGAAGCCTTGACCACGGCCAAGCCTCGCTGCGCGTGATATTCCGGGGTTTCGAACACCGCCGGTTCTACGCCGGGTCGTTCGGGAATGGACAGCAACCGACCAGTAGTGAGACCGAGGTTATCGCCAGGGCGCGCAGCGCGGAAATTGGGTATGGCATCGTTCGTTCCTTGAACATCGTCTTGAGCACCAGGCCTCCTGGCCTCGATGTAACGCATGAGTTGGACGCGAACCTTAAACTGCAAACGGAAGGGGAACGAGGCATCAAAGTGCCCGGGTTTGTATCACTTCGTGGCAGGGCGCAAGGACGCCGAGGCTGTATCATCCGGTATCGTTTTTGACCCCGACCTTTTCTCGACTCGCTGCGTTGTCCCGCTAGGCTTTGGGCATCGCAGCAGTCAAAGGAGCGACCGCGCATGCACAGCACCCTGGAACAGGTTTTCGGTTATCCACAGTTTCGTCCCGGTCAGGAGGCAGCCATTGGCGCTGTACTGGCCGGTCGGTCGGCGGCGGCCATCTTCCCCACCGGCTCGGGCAAGTCCCTGTGTTATCAATTGCCAGCCTTACTCCTGCCGCACCTGACCCTGGTGGTTTCGCCACTGCTGGCGTTGATGCAGGACCAGTTGGCGTTCCTCAAGCGCCACGGCATCGCGGCGGCCAGTATCGATTCGGCCCAGAGCCGTGACGAAACCAACGACGCCATGGCGCGGGCCCGTTCGGGTGAGCTGAAAATCCTGATGATTTCCGTGGAGCGCCTGAAGAACGAGCGTTTTCGCAATTTCCTGCAGCAGGTGCCGATCTCGTTGTTGGTGGTGGACGAGGCCCACTGTATTTCGGAATGGGGGCATAACTTCCGACCTGACTACCTCAAGCTCCCCGATTACCAGCACCAGTTCAACATTCCCCAGGTATTGCTGCTGACGGCTACCGCGACACCCAAGGTCATCGCTGACATGCAGGCGAAATTCGCCATTGCCGCCGCCGATGTGGTGACGACCGGCTTCTACCGACCGAACCTCAATCTGCTGGTCGAGCCCGTGCGGGGTGCCGATAAGCGCGAACGGCTGGTGCAGTGGTTGGGCGAGCGTACCGGGCAGCCGAGCATCGTCTACGTCACCTTGCAGCGAACCGCCGAGCAGATCGCCGAACACCTGGGCCGGCACGGTATCGAGGCCGAGGCCTATCACGCCGGTTTGCCCCATGACCAACGTGAAGCCATCCAGCGGCGATTCATGGGTGGGCAATCCAATTGCATCGTCGCGACCATCGCTTTCGGCATGGGCATCGACAAGAGCGACATTCGCAACGTCGTGCACTTCGACCTGCCCAAGTCCATCGAAAACTACAGCCAGGAGATCGGCCGTGCCGGACGGGATGGGCAGCCGTCCGATTGCCTGGTGCTGGCCAACCGCGACAGCCTCAATGTGCTGGAAAATTTTGTGTATGGCGATACGCCGGAGCTTGCAGGTATTCGTTGCGTGCTCGATGAACTGAAGGCTGCCGCCGCCGATGGGCAATGGGAGTTCTTGCTGGGCCCGCTGGCGGATCAGAGCAACGTCCGGCAATTGCCGCTCAAGACGTTGTTGGTCCAGTTGGAGTTGCGCCGGTTGATCGCGCCGCGCTATGCCTATTTCGCGGAGTATCGCTTCAAGTACCTGACCGAGCCGCACGAGCTGCTGGAGCGCTTCGAAGGTGAGCGAAGGGACTTTGTCGCGGCCATCATCCAGACCTCCAGTCGCGCCCGGGCCTGGGCCACGGTGGATTTCGATGGGATGTACCAGCAGTATCACGCTGAGCGTAATCGCGTGGTCAAGGCGCTGGATTATTTCCAGGAAAAAGGCTGGATCGAGCTGGAAAGCAAGCAGATGACCGAGGTGTACAGCGTGCTGGAAGCGGACCTGGATGTGCCGGTCTTGAGCGCCGAGCTACATGCTTATTTCTCTCGGCATGAACAGGGTGAAATCGCGCGGATCCACGCCATGCTCGAATTGTTCGCCACCGACCGTTGCCTGGGTCATCGCTTGGCGCAGTATTTCGGTGACGACAATGCGCCACGCCCGTGTGGCCATTGTTCGGTGTGCCATGGGCATGTCGCTCGCCTGCCGGAGCCGCCTGCGTTGCCGGCGCTTGTGGATAAAAATTTCGAGGCGCTGTGTGGCGACTTTATCCACAAGCATGAGCAGCACAGCGGCAACGTGCCGTCTGCCGAGCGCCTGACTCGCTTCCTGTGCGGGATCAGCGTGCCGCTGTTTACCCGATTGAAGGCGCGGAAGATCCCTGGGTATGCCGCACTGGAAGCGTATCCATACGCTGAGGTTCGCCAATGGGCCCAAGCGCACCTGTGAGCTGCATCCATCCGCTGAATGCCCCTCATCACACGAATAAATTTCAAAAACATTCGGCGGCTGACTAAGGTGAAGGCTGTCTTCGGATCGCCAATAAGAGAGCCAACATGAGCCAGACACCTTTCGATATTCAGCGCGCCGCGGTGGTCGGTGCAGGCACCATGGGGCGGGGCATCGTGATGTGCCTGGCCAACGCCGGCGTGGCGGTGCAGTGGGTCGACAACAATCCGCAGATGCTCGAGCAGGCACTGGTCGCCGTGGCCGAGACCTATGCCCATGGCGTACGCCAGGGCCGTATCGACCAGGGTGAGGCCGATGCGCGGATCGCCCGGGTGACACGGGCGGATGATTATGCGGCGATCCGTGACGTGGATCTGGTGATCGAAGCGGTCTACGAAAACCTGGAACTCAAACAGAAAATCTTTCGCGAGCTGGACGGCCTGCTCAAGCCCGAGGCCATCCTGGCGAGCAACACGTCGGCGCTGGACATCGATGCCATCGCCGCCGTCACGCGCAGGCCAGCTCAGGTTCTGGGCCTGCATTTCTTCAGCCCGGCGCACATCATGAAGCTGCTGGAGATCGTTCGCGGCGCACACACCTCCAAAGCGGTGCTGGATGCGGCCCTGGTGCTGGGCAAGCGCATGGGTAAGGTCAGCGTGATATCGGGCAACTGCCATGGCTTCATCGGCAACCGGATGCTTCATCCTTATGTGTTGGAAGCGCGCAAGATGCTGCTGGAGGGGGCGTTCCCCCATCAGGTGGATGCGGCGTTGCAAGGTTTCGGCTTCGCCATGGGGCCGTTTCGCATGTACGACGTCGTGGGCATCGACCTGGAGTGGCGCGCCCGTGAGTTGGCGGGCCAGGGCCAGGATGCGCCCGAGGTGCAGGTGGACAATCGTTTGTGCGAGCTGGGACGGTTCGGCCAGAAAAGCGGCAATGGGTATTATCACTACGAGCCGGGTAGTCGACAGGCCGAGCATGATGTCGAGGTCGATGCGCTGGTGCTGCGGGTCAGTGAAACGCTGGGTTTCCAGCGGCGCGAGATCGGCCCGGAGGAAATCCTTGAGCGCTGCTTGCTGGCGTTGGTCAACGAGGGGGCGAAGATCCTGCAGGAAGGCATTGCCGAGTCGGCCCACGATATCGACCTGGTCTACCTCAACGGCTACGGCTTCCCTGCGGACAAGGGCGGGCCGATGGCCTGGGCTGACGGGCAGGGGTTGGAAGCCATCCACGCACGACTGCTGGCGCTCGAAACGAAGCAGGGCGACCAGTGGAAGCCCGCGCGGCTGATCGGCGAGCTGGCGGCGCGGGGCAAGGGATTCGCGCAGGCCTAAGGCCTGGCCACGCTAAGATCATTGAACAACCGTAAAGGACACCTGATGCCCCAACGCAACGAATACCCACACCTGCAGCCCATCACCACGCGCTGGCACGACAACGATGTGTACGGTCACGTCAACAACGTCACCTACTACAGCTTTTTCGATACCGCTGTGAATACCTACCTGATCGAAGTCGGCGGCCTGGATATCCATGATGGAGACGTGGTGGGGTTCGTGGTGAGTTCGGCCTGCGACTACTTCGCCTCGATCGCCTTTCCGGACCGGATTGAAATCGGCCTGCGGGTCGGCAAGCTGGGCAGCAGTTCGGTGCAGTATGAGCTGGCGGTGTTCAAGGCGGGCGAGGAGGAGGCTTGCGCGGCGGGGCGTTTTGTTCACGTATTCGTGGATCGGGCAACGAATCGGCCGGTGGCGATTCCGGATCGGCTGCGCGGGGCATTGGAGCAGTTGGTGGTCTGAAACGAAAAATCGCAGCCTTCGGTCAGACTCTGGGAAGAGCTGCCGTAGGCTGCGATCTTTTACCGGCGGGTAGTTAAAGCCAGCGGTCAGTCATCGTGATAGCGATGCTTATGCTTGTGCTTGCGATGCCCATAGGCATGGCCGCGACCCGGATGGCCGTCGCGATAGTAGCGACGATCGCCACGACGACCTTCATAACGATCGTCGTCATCGTCCTTGCCCATGTAGTTACCCAGGGCACCACCGGCACCACCGCCCGCTGCCGCACCGATCAGGCTGCCGGTGCTGCCGCCGACGCTACGGCCGACCACGTTACCGCCGGCTGCGCCCAGTGCGCCGCCGATCGCCGCTTCGCCGCGGCTGTGTTTGTCTGCACCGACTGCACTACCGCCCGCACCGCCCAGCGCCGCGCCGATAGTGGACCCGGTGTTGCCGCCCAGGGACTGGCCGACGACCGAACCCAAAACCCCGCCCAATGCGCCGCCTACACCTGCTTCGGCAGTACCACCGGCAGAAGCGATGCCACTGGCCAGGCTAAGGGACAACAAGAGAATGGAGGAGAACTTCATAGAGGAGCCTCAAAGGGATGACGGCGCGATCCTGAGGCTGGCTTCGCTTGGTTACAATCGAAATCCGACGAGTAACACGACTTGTGCACAATTCTCTAAGTTATTGTTTTTCGGCGGGAACTTAAGGCAAATCGGCCGGTCTTTAGTTACTTCAGATGGGCCGTTTTCTATGGAAAACGGCCTTTTTTGTGGGCGTTCGAAAAGTACGATGATGGGAGCAACACTGTGTGGGAGCAAAGCTTGCTCGCGACACAGGCGACTCTATTTCTGCAAGACCGCATCGCTTTCATCGCGGGCAAGCCTTGCTCCCACACAACCCAATCTCCTCGCCATGGAACTGTGTGTCAGGCCGACTTGGCCAGGATCAGTCCATTCTCGCTTGCCGCTTCCAGGCGGATCGCAACGAATTTCGAGGTCGGGGTGTGGCTGCCGTCGCCCGTGCTTTCCAGTGGCACCAACGGGTTCACTTCAGGGTAGTAGGCCGCAGCCTGCCCGGCCGGAATGTCAAACGCCAGCAGGGTAAAGCCCTTGACCCGACGTTCGCGACCGTCATCCCAGAGCGAGACGATGTCGGCTTTCTGCCCCGGCTTGAAGCCCAGGCGAATGATGTCCGCTTCGTTGGCGAACAACACGTCACGCTGGCCCTTGACGCCGCGATAGCGGTCATCAAGGCCATAGATGGTGGTGTTGTATTGATCGTGGGACCGCATGGATTGCATGATCAGATCGGGCAACTGGCCGGTGGCACGGGTGCGTTCATGCACGAGGTCGGTCGGCAGCAGGTTGGGCTTGAAGTTGGCGCGGCCTGACGGGGTGTTCCAGCGTCGCGAACCGGCGCTGTTGCCCAGATAGAATCCACCGGGGTTCTTCAGCTTTTCGTTGAAGTCCTTGAAGCCGGGTATGGTATCGGCGATCAGGTCGCGGATGCGACTGTAGTCGGCCACCAGCCAGTTCCAGTCCACCGGGCGGCTACCCAGCGTGGCGGCGGCGATGCCGGCGATGATCCACGGTTCGGAGCGCATCTGGTTCGACAGCGGCTGCAACTGGCCGTTGGAAGCATGCACCATGCTGAAGGAGTCCTCCACGGTCACTGCTTGCGCACCTTCGGTTTGCAGGTCGATGTCGGTGCGGCCCAGGCACGGCAGGATCAGCGCGTCCTTGCCGTGAGCCAGGTGGCTGCGATTGAGCTTGGTGCTGATCTGCACCGTCAGGTCGCAATTGGCCAAGGCCTGGAACGTCCGATGGCTGTCCGGCGTGGCTTGGGCGAAGTTGCCGCCCAGGGCAATGAACACCTTCGCCTGGCCGTCGGCCATGGCGTGGATCGCCTCGACCACGTTGTGGCCGTTTTCCCGCGGTACCTTGAAATGGAAGCGCCGCTCCAGCGCGTCGAGGAATGCCGCTGGTGGACGTTCGTTGATGCCCATGGTCCGGTCGCCCTGCACGTTGCTGTGGCCGCGAACCGGGCACAGGCCTGCGCCTGGCCGGCCAATGTTGCCGCGCAGCATCATCACGTTGGCGATTTCCTGGATGGTCGCCACCGAATGACGGTGCTGGGTGATGCCCATCGCCCAGCACATGATCACGTTCTCGCTTTTGGCGTACATGCGCGCCGCCTGCTCGATTTCGACCAGGGTCAAGCCCGATTGCTCGACGATCTGTTCCCACGGCGTATCGTCGACCGCCGCCAGGTAATCCAGCACGTTGGTGCTGTGCTCATTGAGGAACGCGTGGTCGAACACCGCCGCAGCGCCAGTGTTCTGCGCCTCACGTTCCCATTGCAGCAGGAACTTCGCCATGCCGCGCAAGATCGCCATGTCACCGCCCAGGGCGGGGCGGAAATACGCGGTGTTGGTCGGCTTATCACCGTTGGTAAGCATTTCAAGCGGATGCTGTGGATGCTGGAAACGCTCCAGGCCACGCTCCTTGAGCGGGTTGATGCACACCACCTGGGCGCCGCGTTTCACGGCCTCGCGCAGTGGTTCGAGCATCCGCGGATGGTTGGTGCCAGGGTTCTGGCCCCAGACGAAAATCGCGTCGGCGTGTTCGAAGTCGTCGAACGTCACCGTGCCCTTGCCCACGCCCACGCTCTGGGCCAGTGCTACGCCGCTGGCTTCGTGGCACATGTTCGAGCAGTCGGGGAAGTTGTTGGTGCCATAGGCGCGCACGAACAGTTGATACAGGTAGGCCGCTTCGTTGCTGGCCCGGCCCGAGGTGTAGAACTCGGCCTGGTTGGGGCTGGACAGCCCTTGCAGGTGCTTGCCGATCAGGGCGAACGCCGCTTCCCAACTGATGGGCTTGTAGCGGTCGGTTTCGGCGTCGTAGCGCATTGGCTCGGTGAGACGACCCTGGTACTCGAGCCAGTAGTCGCTCTGCTCCAGCAGCGAGGTCACGCTGTGCTTGGCGAAAAATGCACCATCGACGCGGCGTTTGGTGGCTTCCCAGTTCACGGCCTTGGCGCCGTTCTCGCAGAACTTGACCATGCCGCTTTCCGGAGAGTCACCCCAAGCGCAGCCGGGGCAGTCAAAACCGCCATTCTGGTTGGTCTTGAGCATCATGCGGATATTTTTCAGCGCATTGTCACTGGTCAACCAGGCCTGAGCGACACTGATCAGCGCACCCCAACCACCAGCGGGGCCCTTGTAGGGCTTGTAGCGTGGTACGGGTTTCTGGTCGGCTTGTTGATGATTGCTCACGCTTGTTTCTCCATCGCAGGGCTGTAGACCCGCGGCGCACTTTTTTGCGGCAGGTGGATGAGGTTGAGGTTGTGTTGGCGGGCCCACTGCACGGCGAGGCCCGTGGGCGACGACAGGCTGACCAGGGTCTGGATGCCGGCGCGCAGTACTTTCTGGATCAGTTCGAGGCTGCAGCGGCTGGTGACGATCGCCACGCCACCGGCTACCGGGACCTGTTGCCGGATCAACGCGCCGATCAGCTTGTCGAGAGCGTTGTGCCGGCCGATGTCTTCGCGGCCCAGCAGTAATTCACCCTGGGCGTTCATGAACAGCGCCGCATGCACTGCGCCGCAATGTTGGCCCAGGGGCTGGAACTGGCTGATACGGTCACGCAGGCCATCGAGCCATTGCGCCGCAGGCAGTGGTGCGCCGGGTAGCACCTTGAGGTTTGGCAAGGCCTGTTCCACCGCTTCCACGCCGCACAATCCGCAGCCACTGGTGCCCGCCAACTGTCGGCGTTGCTGCTTGAGGTTCCAGAAGGCGCGGTTGGCGATGGTCACCTGGGCATAGTGCGCGGCACCCGTGCCGCTCAGTTGCAGGTCATAGATATCCGCTGAATCTTCGATGATGCCACTGCCAAGACTGAAGCCGACGATGAAGTCTTCAAGGTCGGTGGGGGTGACCAGCATGACCGCCTGGCTGATGCCGTTATAGGCAATCGCCAGCGCCACTTCCTCGGCCAGCGCGGTGCTGTCCGATTGAGAGTGGTCCAGATTGCAGTAGCGATAGCTCTGGCTGGCGACCGGCGTGGATGTTTCCATCGCGGGCGCTGGACTGACCGGAGGCTTGTCGTTCATAGGCATCACTGAAAGTAGGAATAGTGTTAAGACTAAATGCGGCAATCTGCCACGTCTAATCGCTATTACTGATCTTCCAATAGATGACGTCGATCAAGAAGCTGTCGGTGATTTCTGATAGAGGGCGAAACAGGCCTCCGCCAACGCCGAGCGGGGGGCGCCGCGGCGCATGATCAGGCCCAGCGGGACAAGCGTCTGGGCGCTTTCAATAGGCTGGATGCGCAAGTCTTCGGTCAAGACGTCCAGGCCGCTGTCCAGGGGCATCACCGCGCAACACAGCCCGCCGTGCACAGCTTGTAACAATTGATGCACCGCGTCGGTTTGCAACAGCGGTTGGGGCGTCAGACCCCGGCTGTGGAAGTTGTGGTCGATGGATTGGCGAAAATGCATGCCGCTGGTGAGCATGCCCAGAGGCAGTTCGATCAGGGCTTCCCAGCTCAGCGGTTGTTCACCGAAAAAGAAAAACCGCTGGTCGTAAAGCAGGCCCATGCGGGTGGGGCTGAAGGGCAGGGCCTCGAAGCGTTCGTTGTCCAGGCGTTCCAGGTAGGAAACCCCCAGGTCGATGCGGTTGTTCGCCAACTGTTCGAGGATGCGTTCGGAGCTCAGGGACGACAATTCGAAACGCAGGCTGGGGTGCTCGGCGTGCAAGCGCTGCATCATCGCCAGCGGGTCGAAGTCCGACAACGGCACCACGCCCAGGCGCAGCGTACCCACCAGGTTGCCCCGACAGGCTGCCGCTTCGGCCTGCAGCCCGTCATAGGCCGCCAGCACCGTGCGCGCCCAGGCCAGTACCCGTTCCCCCGGCGCGGTGAAACCTTCAAAGCGCTGGCCGCGGTTGACCAGCGGCAGGTCGAGTTCTTCTTCAAGGCTGCGCAGTCGCATCGACAGGGTCGGCTGGGTGATATGGCAGCGTGCGGCGGCCTGGCCGAAGTGACGGGTTTCGTCCAGCGCGATGAGAAATTTCAGCTGCTTGATGTCCATCTTCGCTCCAGGGCGCGGGAAGGTTCGGATTCTAGCGCTTGCGCGTGGCGGGGTCATTGGTCGGCTGGGAACCGGGTTCGTTTCGCCTGGTCTAGTCTTTGCGTCTGGACACTTAATCAAGGAGCGTGTGCCATGAGTATCTTTAGCTTTGTGAAGGAAGCCGGTGAAAAGCTGATCGACCTGCTGACCCCCGGTAATGCCAATGCCAGCGAACAACTGAAAGAGCATATTGAAAAGGTCGGTCTGGGTAATCCGAATGTCCAGGCGACCGTCGAAGGCGACAAAGTCATCGTCACGGGTGAAGTGGCGAGCCAGGAAGAGAAGGAAAAGATCCTGTTGGCGGTGGGCAACATCGCCGGTGTCGGCAGTGTCGACGACCAGATCACCGTGACCGGCCCAGTAGCAAAAGCAGCGCGCTTCGTGACCGTGAAGAAAGGCGACACACTCAGCGCCATCTCCAAGGCCGAGTACGGCGACGCGAACAAGTACAACAAGATCTTCGAGGCCAACAAACCGATGCTGTCGCACCCGGACAAGATCTACCCGGGGCAGGTGTTGCGTATCCCTGAGTAACCGGCCCCCTGTGGCGAGGGGATTTATCCCCGCTGGGCTGCGCAGCAGCCCTAAAGCAGTGAACTCAATCTTCCTTGCATGCCGAGTTGGCTGGTTGGGGGCCGCTTCGCGGCCCAGCGGGGATAGATCCCCTCGCCACATTAGAGCCTGTCAAAGCCCTTCGATCAGGACTCGATAATCCCCCAACGCCTCGAACTCCCCCGTGTCCTTCGGCCCCTTGCGACTGTCCGGCTCGCTCACGGCCAGCAGGTGCGCCACGCCGAAGTCCCTGGCGCTGCGCAACACCGGCAACGTATCGTCGATGAACAGGCTGCGGGCCGGGTCGAAATTCAGGTCGGCTTGCAGCGCGTCCCAGAATTGCGGATTTTCCTTGGGGAAGCCGTAGTCGTGGGAACTGATCAAGCGTTCGAAGTAGGGGGCCAGTTCGATGCGTTCCAGCTTCAAGGACAACGAATCGCGGTGGGCGTTGGTGATCATCACCACCCGTTTGCCGGCCTGTTTGATCGCCGCCAGGAACGTATCGGCGTCCGGGCGCAAGGCGATCAGGTGCGCGGTTTCCAACTTCAGTTCGCGCACCGGCAGTTTCAGCTCAGTGCTCCAGAAATCCAGGCAATACCATTGCAACTGGCCGGCGTTGCGCTCGAACAGCGGCTGTAGCTCCATCTCGGCCATCGCCCGGCTCACGCCATGCAGTTCGGCGTAGCGCTGGGGCAGGTGTTCGAGCCAGAAATGGTTGTCGTAATGCAGGTCCAGCAGGGTGCCGTCCATGTCCAGCAGAACCGTATCGATCTCATGCCAGGGCAGCAAGGCCATAAAACTTCTCCAGCGGTAATCGGATATCCGACACAAACAATCAGAATAGGCCGGGTATAGTAGCCCGCTATCGCCCAGGGAGCCGTTTATGCGCCAGAAACCCACCATACTCGATCGCCGGATCGTCGCTACCAGCCGCCTGTTCTGCGTGGAAGAACTGAAATTGCGGTTTTCCAACGGTGTGGAGCGCACTTATGAGCGTCTGGCGAGCAAGGGTGCAGGCTACGGCGCGGTGATGATCGTGGCGATGCTCGACGCCGATCACGCAGTGCTGGTGGAAGAATATTGCGGCGGCACCGATGCCTATGAATTGTCCCTGCCCAAGGGCTTGATCGAGCCGGGGGAAGATGTGCTGGCGGCGGCCGAGCGGGAGCTCAAGGAAGAGGCCGGTTTCGGTGCGCGACAGTTGGAACACCTGACCGAGTTGTCGCTGTCCCCTGGCTACATGAGCCAGAAGATCCAGGTGGTGCTGGCCACCGATCTGTATGAAGAACGGCTGGAGGGCGACGAGCCCGAGCCGATGCGCGTGGACAAGGTCAACCTGCGTGAGCTCTCGGCCCTGGCGCAGAACCCGCAGTTCACCGAGGGCCGGGCCTTGGCGGCGCTGTACCTGGCCCGTGACCTGCTGACCCAGCGTGGAGCGTTCCTGTCATGACATTTCCTCATTCGCTGATGGCTCCGGTGGTCGAGCTGGCGCTCAAGGCCGGCGAGGCGATCCTGCCGTTCTGGCGCGCCAACGTGCAGGTCAACCATAAGGCCGACGAGTCGCCGGTGACTGCCGCAGATATGGCGGCTCATGATGTGATCGTGGCCGGGCTGACGGCGCTGGCCCCGGATATTCCCATCCTTTCCGAAGAAGACGCCGATATTGCCCAAAGCGTACGCGCCGGCTGGCAACGCTGGTGGTTGGTGGACCCATTGGATGGCACCAAGGAATTCATTTCCGGCAGCGAAGAGTTCACTGTCAACATTGCCTTGGTGGAACAGGGGCGCGTGGTGTTCGGCGTGGTGTCGATGCCCACCAATGGTCGCTTTTACGTGGGCGGCGCAGGGCTGGGTGCCTGGCGTGGTGACAAGGGCGGTGTGCCTTTGCCGATCGCGGTTCGTGATGTATTGGCGCCGGGCGAGGCGTTCACCGTGGTCGCCAGTCGCCGGCACACCAGCCCTGAGCAGGAGCGCCTGCTGGAGGGCTTGAGTGGGAGTCTGGGCGAACTGCAACTGACCAGTATCGGCAGTTCGTTGAAGTTTTGCCTGCTGGCCGAAGGCGCGGCGGATTGTTATCCCCGGCTGGCGCCGACCTCCCAGTGGGACACGGCCGCTGCCCAGGGCGTATTGGAAGGCGCGGGTGGCGAGGTGTTGGACTTGAGCGGTGAGCCGTTCTGTTATCCACCGCGTGAGTCGCTGTTGAATGCGTCGTTCCTGGCGTTGCCGGCGAAAGCGGCGTGGCGTGGGAAGTTGTTGGAGCTTGCTCGCTCCTGAGCCCGGCTCGATCCCTTGTGGCAGAGAGGATTGTGGGAGTAAAGCTTGCTCGCGATACAGGCGCCCCGGTTCCTGAAAGTCCGCGGCGCCTGTATCGCGGGCAAGCCTTGCTCCCACACAGAAGTACTTCGCCACGGGGTCATGCGCTGTTTCAGCGGTGCAATACGTACTGCCCCTCAAACTGCACCGCCACGTCCTCGCTCCCGCTATTCAACACCTGCGTTTGCAACGCCAGCCGCGCCCGTCCATAACGCCGGTAGGTGGCCAGGAAGCGCTTCCAGAGCTTTTCCTCGGGCGCTTGGCAAACCACAGTCGCATCGCGTGTCACTGGCAGCGGATAGCTGATCTGCCCTTCCTGAATCACGATATGCCCGTCTTCGATGCCTTCCTCGCGCAGGGCCAGGTGCAGCCAGCCCCAGCCACCGAGTACGGCGCCGCAGTACAGGCTGCCCCCGAACATGGTGCTCTTGTGGTTGACGTTAGCCGCCAGCGGCAAGGACAGGCGCAGTTGCCGGGCCTGCCAATCGAGCACCTTGAGGCCCATGTCCCGGGTCAAGGGGATGTCGTGGTGCAGGATCGATTCCAGGTAACGACTGTCGCGGTTCATTGCGGGGCCTCTTGCTTGACGGGAAATGACGATAATTCAATCAGGCTCATCGGCCGAACCCTGGCCGCTGTCGCCGAAGGTCAGGCCATGCTTGCGCAACTTGTCGTGCAGGGTCTTGCGGGGGATGCCCAGGGCTTCGGCCAGGCTGCGCACCGAGCTGTGGGGGCGGGCGAGTTCGGCGGCGATGAGGGTTTTCTCGAAGTTTTCCACCTGCTCGCTCAAGCCGCCGCTGACCACCTCCACCGGCGCGCCCGGGCTGCCGTCGGGCGCGCTGTTGTCCAGGGCCAATTCCAGGCCCAGGGCAAAGCGTTCGGCGGCGTTCTGCAGTTCCCGGACGTTGCCTGGCCAGCTGTGACGCAGCAGCAACGCCCGTTGTGCCGGCTGCAATTCGTGAGGCGGCAGGCCATGGCGAGCACTGGCTTCGTTGGCGAAATGCTGGAACAGCATCAGCGCATCCTCGCCCCGTTCGCGCAACGGCGGTATGCGCAGCGGCGCGACGTTCAGGCGGTAATAGAGGTCGGCGCGAAAACGCCCCTGGTCGGCGGCCTGGCGCAGGTCTTCCTTGGTCGCGGCGATGACGCGGATATCCAGCGGGATCTGTTGATTGCCCCCCAACCGTTCCACCATGCGTTCTTGCAGCAGACGCAACAGCTTGACCTGGACATCCAGGCTCATGCTTTCGATTTCATCCAGAAACAGCGTGCCGCCGTTGGCGAACTCAAACTTGCCGATGCGGCGTTTCTGCGCGCCGGTAAAAGCACCGGGTTCGTGGCCGAACAGCTCGCTTTCCACCACCGACTCGGCCAGGGCCCCGGCGTTGATCGCCACGAAGGGGCCGTTGCGCCGGCTTGAGAGGTCGTGCAAGGCCCGGGCGACCACTTCCTTGCCGGCGCCGGTTTCACCGAGGATCAGCACATCGGCGCGGGTGGCGGCCAGTGCGCCGATCTGCTCGCGCAAGCGCAGCATTGGGGTCGACTGGCCGACCAGGCGGGCGCTGAGTTCATGGCGATCGCTCAGGGCCAGGCGCAGGCTGCGGTTGTCCAGCACCAGGCGGCGCAAGGCCAGGGCGCGGCGTACGCTGTCGAGCAGATGATCGCTGGCGAAAGGTTTTTCCAAGAAGTCGTAGGCCCCGGCGCGCATCGCCTGTACCGCCAGCGGCACGTCGCCGTGGCCGGTGATCAGCAGCACCGGTAGCTCCGGGTCCTGGGCGTGGAGTTCGCCTAGCAATTCGAGGCCGTCCATGCCCGGCATGCGAATATCACTGACCACCACACCCGGCCAGTCACGGGGCAGTTGTCCGGCCACGCCCTTGGCTTCGGCCAGGGGCAGGATTTTCAGGCCAGCCAGGTCGAGGGTCTGGCTCAAGGCCTGACGTAGATGGGGATCGTCATCGATCAGCACCACCTCAATCCGGTTATCGATGGTCATACACTTCGGTCCTCGGACGGTTGCAGGCTCACCCCGGGCGCGCCGGCGCGCAGCTTCAGGGTGATCAGGGCGCCGCCTTCCTTGTGGTTGGCGAACGACAGTTCGCCGCCGAAGGCGCGCATCAGGGTGTCGCAGATCGCCAGCCCCAGGCCAAGGCCCTGGGTGCGCGTCTTGGTGGTGTAGAAGGGCTCGCCGGCGCGGCCCAGGGCTTCCATGCAAAACCCCGGGCCGTTATCGCGGATGTACAGGTTGACGCCGGTTTCGGTGGCCTGGGCACTGAGCCAGAGCTTGCGCGGCGGGCCTTTTTCGGTGAGCGCATCGAGAGCATTGGCCAGCAGGTTGCCGAGTACTTGGCGCAGGCGGGTTTCGCCGGCCTCGACCCACAGCGTGGCGGCCGGTAGGTCGCGGATCAGTTCCACTTCCATGCTTCGCCGACGTTTGGCGAGCAGCGCCAGGGCATCGTCCAGCGCCGGCTGCAGGGCGACGCTTTCCGGGGCGTGGCGGTCGCGGCGGGCGAAGGCGCGCAGGTGGGCGATGATCGACGCCATGCGCCCGGTCAGTTCGCTGATCAGCTTGAGGTTGCCGCGGGCATCCTCGGTGCGTTGGTGATCGAGCAATATCTCGGCGTTTTCCGCGTAGCTGCGAATCGCCGCCAGCGGCTGGTTGAGCTCGTGGCTGATGCTCGCCGACATGGTGCCCAGAGCCGACAGCTTGCCGGCCTGCACCAGATCATCCTGGGCACGGACCAATTCCTGCTGGGCCTGCTCGCGCTCCAGCACTTCCTGCTTCAAACGTCGGTTCAATCCTTCCAGGTCACTGGTCCGTTCGGCCACCCGGCCCTCCAGTTCCTGACGGGCCTTGGCTTCGAAGGCGATCCGGTCCAGGTAATGGCGCCTGCGTTGCATCATCAACCCGAGCAACAGCATCAAGACCAGCAACGCCGCGCCACCGATGGCGACCACGGTGCGCACCGGACGGTCGATCAGCGTGCGCGGGGCGAGAATGCTCACGCTCCAGCCGGTTTCTTCGATGGATTGGGTCTGGGTCAGCCAGGCGTTGGCATCCAGGTTCAGTGGCTTGGGATCGCGGGTTGGATAAGGTTGTACCGCGCTGATGGCCTTGCGCTCATCGTCACCCAACGGCCGGGTCGCACGAAATCGCCATTCCTGGCGTGATGTGAGAATGACCACGCCATTATGGTCAGTCACCAGCAACTGTTCCGGGGTCTTGCCCCACAGGCTTTCGGTGTGGTCGAGGTCGACCTTGACCACCAGCACGCCGATGACTTTTTCGCGGTCGTGCACGGCGGCGGCGAAGAAATAACCGCGCTTGGCCGACGTGGTGCCCAAGCCGAAGAAGCGACCCAGGCGCCCGGCCATGGCTTCGATGAAGTACGGTCGGAAGGCGAAATTACGCCCGACGAAACTGTCGTGTTTGTCCCAGTTCGACGCGGCCAGGGTCTTACCGGAAGGGTCCATCAGGTACATGACTTCGGCGCCGGTCTGGGTGCTGATGTTTTTCAGCAGCCGGTTGGCGTTGCCTTGGGTCACGCCGTCGTCCGGGGCCGACAGGGCGGCGCGCAGGGCCGGCAGCTCGCCGAGAATCTGTGGCAGCACCTCATAGCGGTGCAGCGTGCCCAACAGGTTGGCGACGTAAAGGTCCAGGGTCTGGCGGTTCTGCCCAGCCAGTTCACTGCGGTAATAACGCTCGGCCAGGTGCTCCAACGGCCACAGCAACGGCGCCAGGCACAGCGCGAGCAAGGCCAGGCTGCGCCAACGGGGTCTGCGGGGAAGGGTGGAATTCATGAGCATCGGGAGCCTGTGGTGACAGGCGTATTATGCCTAGTTGCTTCGCAAATACTATTTGTAAGGCCTTACCAGGCTTGTCCGGCAAGGCACTGTTGCAGCGCGTTTCGCCAGTCGGGTTGGCTCACCGCCCATTCCTTGAGCAGGCGGCTGCAATCCAGGCGCGAGTTCAACGGCCGAGGGGCCGGCGTCGGATAGTCGCTGGATGCAATGGGCTCTAGCAGCGCACACGGCTTGTGTCGTTCGAGCAGGTTTTCGCCGATGGCCTGGGCGAAACCGAACCAGGAAGTCTCGCCCCGGGCCGTCAGGTGATAGGTGCCCCAGGCTCCGGGTTGACCGGCCTGCCAGCGCTCGATCAGTTGGGCGGTGCTGTCGGCAATGGTGCCGGCCCAGGTTGGTGCGCCAATCTGATCGGCCACCACCCGCAGTTGCGGTTTTTCCTGCAGCAGGCGCTGCATGGTCAACAGGAAGTTGCGGCCCTCGGTGGAGTAGACCCAACTGGTGCGCAGGATCAGGTGCTGGCCGCCAGCCTGGCGGATGGCATTTTCGCCGGCCAGTTTACTGCGCCCGTAGACACTCAGCGGGTTGGGCGTGTCGTCTTCGGTGTAGGGAGCGGGCTTGAGCCCATCGAAGACGTAGTCGGTGGAGTAGTGAATCAACGGTATGCCTAGTTCGACCGCGGCCTGGGCCAGGATGCCCGGTGCCGTGGCGTTGATGGCAAAGGCTTGTTCCGGCTCGCTCTCGGCCTGGTCGACGGCTGTGTGGGCGGCGGCATTGATGATCAGGCCGGGCCTCAGGGCCTCGATGGGCGCGCGCAGGGAATCCGCCTGCGCCAGGTCGAGCTGGTCGCTGCCGCGTACGAGCAACTCGCCCATGCCGCTCAGGCGCGATTGAAGCGCCCGGGAAACCTGGCCATTCTGGCCGATAATCAGGATGCGCAGGGGGGTATTCATGGGAACAGGTCTGCCTCGTGCAAGGCCTTGCCGTTCTGGTCCTTGGCCGAGAGGATCGGCGCGCCTTCCAGCTCCCAGTCGATGGCCAGTTGCGGGTCGTCCCAGCGAATGCAGCGTTCGGCCGAGGGCGCGTAGTAATCGGTGGTCTTGTAGAGGAAGTCCGCCGATTCGCTCAGCACGACGAAGCCGTGAGCAAATCCTGGTGGTACCCACAACTGCCGATGGTTCTGCGCCGACAGGCGAACGCCTGCCCATTGGCCGAAGGTCGGCGAACTGCGGCGAATGTCCACCACGATATCCAGCACCTCCCCGGCAGTGACGCGCACGAGTTTTCCCTGGGCCTGTTCGATCTGGTAGTGCAGGCCCCGCAGCACGCCCCGGGTGGAGCGTGAATGGTTGTCCTGGACGAACTGCAGGGTGCAGCCGGTTGCCTCGGCAAACGCCCGGGCATTGAAGCTTTCGTAGAAAAACCCCCGATCGTCACCGAAGACTTTCGGTTCGATGATCAGGACGTCCGGCAAACGGGTGGCGATGACGTTCAACGTGTTTCTCCGGCGATCTTGAACAGGTACTGGCCGTAGCCGGTCTTGCCAAAATACTGGGCGCGCTCAAGGATATGTTCGCGGCTGACCCAACCTTGCTGGTAGGCAATTTCTTCCAGGCACGCCACTTTCAGGCCTTGGCGATGTTCGATGGTCTGCACGTACTGCGAGGCTTCCAGCAGGCTGTCGTGGGTGCCGGTGTCCAGCCAGGCAAACCCACGGCCGAAGCGCTCGACGTGCAGGTCGCCGCGTTGCAGATACACATTGTTGACGTCGGTGATTTCCAGTTCGCCACGTTTGGATGGCTTGATGGCCTTGGCGATCTCGATCACGTCGTTGTCGTAGAAGTACAGGCCGGTCACCGCGTAGCTGGATTTAGGCGCGGTGGGTTTTTCTTCGATTGACATCGCCCGCCCTTCTGAGTCGAAGTCGATCACGCCAAATCGCTCAGGGTCCTTGACCCAGTAGCCGAACACTGTCGCGCCACTTGTCCGGTTGATGGCCGTCTGCAGTTGCTCGCCGAAATACTGGCCGTGGAAAATGTTGTCGCCCAGGATCAGGCACACCGAGTCGCCGCCAATGAACTGCTCGCCAATCAGGAACGCCTGGGCCAAGCCATCGGGTGATGGCTGCTCGGCGTAGCTGAACTGCACGCCAAACTGCTGGCCGTCGCCCAACAGGTTGCGGTATTGCGGCAGGTCCTGAGGGGTAGAAATGATCAGGATGTCCTTGATGCCCGCGAGCATCAGCACCGAGATCGGGTAATAAATCATCGGCTTGTCATAAATCGGCAATAGCTGCTTGGAAACCCCGAGAGTAATCGGGTGCAGGCGGGTGCCGGAACCGCCGGCCAGAACAATACCCTTCATCATGCAATTGCATCCTTGTTGTCGAGCGAGCCCAGGCGCTCGCCCTGATAACTGCCGTCCTGGACACGTTGACACCACAGCAGGTTTTCGAGGTACCACTGCACCGTCTTGCGCAGCCCGGTCTCGAAGGTTTCTTGAGGTGTCCAGCCCAGTTCCCGTTCGATCTTGCTGGCGTCGATGGCGTAGCGCAGGTCATGGCCTGGGCGATCCTGGACGAAGCTGATCAGGTCGGCATAGTGCTCCACCCCTTCGGGTTTGCGTGGCGCCAATTCTTCGAGCAGCGCGCAGATGCTGCGCACCACGTCGATGTTTTTCTGCTCGTTGTGCCCGCCAATGTTGTACGTCTCGCCGACCGCGCCTTGGGTGACGACCTTGAGCAGCGCACGAGCATGGTCTTCGACGAACAGCCAGTCGCGCACTTGCTGACCGTTGCCGTAGACCGGCAGCGGTTTACCAGCCAGCGCGTTGAGAATCACCAGGGGAATCAATTTTTCGGGGAAATGAAACGGCCCGTAGTTGTTCGAGCAGTTGGTCAGCAGCACGGGCAAACCGTAGGTGCGTTGCCAGGCGCGGACCAAGTGGTCGGACGCCGCCTTGCTCGCCGAATACGGTGAGCTTGGGGCATAGGCAGTGGTTTCGGTGAACAGATCATCCACGCCGTGCAAGTCGCCATACACCTCATCGGTGGAGATGTGGTGGAAGCGAAACGCGCGCTTCTGCGGTTCGGCCAGGGCCTGCCAGTAGGCGCGGGTGGCTTCCAGGAGGCTGTAGGTGCCCACAATGTTGGTCTGGATGAAGTCCGCCGGGCCATCGATGGAGCGGTCCACATGGGACTCGGCCGCCAGGTGCATGATGGCCTCAGGCTGGAATCGCGCCAGCACCGCACTGACGGTCGCTTGATCGACAATATCGGCCTGGACGAATTCGTAGCGGCTGTCGTGATCGATGCTGCTCAGCGATTCGAGATTGCCAGCGTAGGTCAGCTTGTCGAGGTTCAGGACCTGGTGCTCGGTATCGAGAATCAAGTGCCGTATGAGCGCCGAGCCGATGAAGCCCGCACCGCCAGTGATGAGAATGCGCATCCGGTTAAAGCCTTTTTCCGTGGGACCACAAAGCATAGGCGCATAGCTTGTCGGCAAGGCGGGAGCGGTGCAAGCGAATATCCCACGGATGCACCCTCCCCACACAGCGTCTCGAGAGGACTGTGCATATTTTTGAACAGGGGGGTTGCTTATCCTCCGACTCAGTGGCGAGATAGGCATCCGAACAAAACCACCTCAGGGGTCCTTGTATGCCATTCGCTACGTTGGTTCACCGTGCCAGTTTGCCAAGCCCACAGATCAGCGCCGAGCAAGCGCTGGTGCTGCTGCGCTCGAATTACGGACTCAGCGGTGACCTGCGCCCCCTTGGCAGCAACCAGGACCTCAACTACCGCGTCGACAGCGAGCGCGGGCGCTTTGTGTTGAAAATTTGCCACGGTGACTACGCTGTCCCGGAAATAGAGGCCCAACACGCCGCCCTCAAGCAGTTGGCCGGACACGACGCGGTGAAAGTGCCGCGGGTCATTGCGGCCGCCAACGGCCAGGACCTGCTGACATTGGACGTCGACGGCCAAGCGGTTCACATGCGACTGCTGGAGTACATCGACGGCCAGTCCCTCACGCAGCTCAAGCACCTGACGCCCGAGCTGGTGACCGGCCTGGGCCGCCTGTGCGCGGAAATGGACCTGGCCCTGGCGACATTCGATCACCCGGGCCTGGAGCGCACCCTGCAATGGGACGCGCGCCACGCCCCGGCTCTGGTCGAGTACCTGTTGCCTGTCATTGAGGATGAACAACGGCGCCATCTGGTTGCCGAGGTTGCACAACAGGCCGAGCGACGCTTGCAGCCGCTCAAGGCCAGCCTGCCGGTGCAGGCGATCCACATGGACATCACCGATG
This sequence comes from Pseudomonas sp. Soil_N_39, assembly GCF_057655955.1. NCBI lineage: Bacteria > Pseudomonadati > Pseudomonadota > Gammaproteobacteria > Pseudomonadales > Pseudomonadaceae > Pseudomonas > Pseudomonas sp. Soil_N_39. The sequence continues at coordinate 430,524 of NZ_JBDGLI010000001.1, read as the reverse complement.
ACAACGTGGTCTGGCAGCGCGATGCCCAGCGCCAGTGGCACTTGCAGGGCGTCATCGATTTCGGCGACCTGGTCCGTACGTGGCGCATCACTGACTTGTCGGTGACGTGCGCGGCCCTGCTGCATCACGCCGACGGCGACCCGTTCTTCATCTTGCCGGCGATCAAGGCCTACCACGCGGTCAACCCCTTGCAGCGCCAGGAGCTGTTGGCCCTGTGGCCGCTGATCGTGGCGCGCGCCGCGGTGCTGGTGCTCAGTGGTGAACAGCAGGTTTCCATCGACCCGGATAATCAATACAGCCGCGACAACCTGGCCCATGAGTGGGAAATTTTCCGCGTCGCCCACTCGGTGCCCTTCGAACTGATGGAAGCGGCGATTCTCACCGCCGTCGGCCACAGCCTTCCGGCCATTGCCAGCGAGGGCTTTGCGCCGCTTTTGCCGACCCTGGTAGGGCGTGAGTTCGCCTTGATTGACCTGGGTGTGCTGAGCCCGCATTTCGAGGCTGGCAATTGGGAGCAGCCGGGGATCGACCAGCGCCTGCTGGATGAAGCCGCCGGGCTTCACGGCCTGGCCGCCAGCCGCTACGGGCAGTACCGTTTGTCTCGCACCCGTCCGGACAGCGCCGTCGAACCCGACACTTATCCGTTGCACGTGGCGTTGAGTGTTCCCCAGGGTACGCCGCTCGAATCACCGTTCGCCGGGGTTGTGCACAAGACCGCCGACGGCATGTTGCAACTGGACAGCGCGCAACTGAGCGTGCGCTTGTGGGGCGTGACATCGCCGCTGCATTCCGGCGCGGCGCTGGTCAAGGGGCAGGTGCTGGGTGAAGTGACAGGGCCGTTGCAGGTCCAGTTGTGCCGGGGCGCCCAGGTGAATCCGCCGCTGTTCTGCACGCCCTCCAGGGCCCTGGCCTGGCAGGCGCTTTGCCCTTCGCCGGCGGTGCTGCTGGGGCTGGCGTGCGATGCCGAGCCAGACGTCGATCCCGAGGCACTGCTGGCCCGCCGCGATGCGAGCTTCGCCCGTTCGCAGAAACACTACTACGTCGATCCGCCGCGCATCGAGCGTGGCTGGCGCAACCACCTGATCGACATGCAGGGCCGCTCGTACCTGGACATGCTCAACAACGTCGCCGTGCTGGGCCACGGCCATCCACGCATGGCGGCGGTGGCTGCCCGGCAATGGTCGCTGCTCAATACCAACTCGCGTTTCCACTATGCGGCGATCGCCGAGTTTTCCGAGCGCCTGCTGGCGCTGTCGCCGTCCAACATGGACCGGGTATTCCTGGTCAACAGCGGCACCGAGGCCAACGACTTGGCGATCCGCCTGGCCTGGGCCTACAGCGGCGGACGGGACATGCTCAGTGTGCTGGAGGCCTATCACGGCTGGTCGGTGGCCGCCGATGCGGTGTCGACGTCCATTGCCGATAACCCCCAGGCCCTGAGCAGTCGCCCGGAGTGGGTGCACCCGGTGACCGCCCCGAACACCTATCGCGGCGAGTTCCGTGGCCCCGACAGTGCGCCGGACTACGTGCGTAGCGTCGAGCACAATCTGGCGAAAATTGCCGAGAGCAAGCGCCAGCTCGCCGGTTTCATCTGCGAACCGGTGTACGGCAATGCTGGTGGGATCGCACTGCCGCCTGGCTACCTGAAGCAGGTCTACGCGATGGTGCGCGAGCGCGGTGGGGTCTGCATCGCCGATGAGGTGCAGGTCGGTTACGGGCGCATGGGCGAGTTTTTCTGGGGCTTCGAAGAGCAAGGCGTGGTGCCGGACATCATCACCATGGCCAAGGGCATGGGCAACGGCCAGCCGCTGGGAGCCGTCATCACCCGCCGGGAAATCGCCGAAGCGCTGGAAGCCGAGGGGTATTTCTTCTCGTCGGCCGGTGGTAGCCCGGTCAGTTGCCAGATCGGCATGGCCGTGCTGGATGTCATGGAAGAAGACAACCTCTGGGAAAATGCCCGGGAGGTTGGCGGGCATTTCAAGGCTCGACTGGAGGCCTTGATCGACCAGTATCCATTGGTCGGTGCGGTGCATGGCTCCGGGTTCTACCTGGGCGTGGAGCTGATCCGTGATCGCGAGACCTTGGAGCCGGCCACTGAAGAAACCATGGCGCTGTGCGATCGCCTGCGAGAATTGGGAATCTTCATGCAACCGACGGGCGATTATCTGAACATCCTCAAGATCAAACCACCGATGGTGACCACGCGTCAGAGTGTGGATTTCTTTGTCGATATGCTGGCGAAGGTATTGGACGAGGGGCTGTAACCGATCGGGAACGTCAAGCTGTGAAGCTGTTTCCCCTGTGGGAGCGAGCTTGCTCGCGATGACGGTGTCCAAGCCACTATTAATATGGCTGACCCACCGCTATCGCGAGCAAGCTCGCTCCCACAGGGGCTTAGCGTGTTTAAATCGATTTTTGTCGATGTTTTTACCTTCCTTCTGGTGGTTGTTAGGTTTTTAGACTTTATTAGTCGATATTTATCGTCTATAAAGGTGTCATTGCCCATCGCCCCAGGAGATGACCCATGACAACATTGCACAGCACTCCGCGCGCGGATGGTTTCCACATGCCAGCCGAATGGGCGCCCCAGACCCAGGTCTGGATGATCTGGCCCGAGCGCCCGGATAACTGGCGCCTGGGCGGCAAGCCCGCGCAGGCTGCCCATGTCGCGGTTGCCAAGGCCATCGCCCGTTTTGAACCGGTGACCGTGGCGGTCTCCGCGGCCCAATACGAAAATGCCCGGGCGCGCCTCGACGTGCCTAATATCCGCCTGGTGGAAATGTCCAGCGACGATGCCTGGGTCCGCGATACCGGTCCTACATTCGTGATCAATGACCGCGGTGAAGTGCGCGGTGTCGACTGGGATTTCAACGCCTGGGGCGGTTTTGACGGCGGCCTGTATGCGCCGTGGAACCGCGATTCGCAAGTGGCCAGCAAGATCCTCGAGATCGAGCGCAGCCCGCGTTATCGCACCGAAGGTTTTGTGCTCGAGGGCGGGTCGATCCATGTGGACGGCGAAGGCACCGTGATCACCACCAAGGAATGCCTGCTCAACCGCAATCGCAACCCGCACATGAGCCGTGAAGAAATCGAGGCGGTACTCAGCGCACAATTGGCCGTGGACAAGGTCATCTGGCTGCCGGACGGTCTGTTCAATGACGAAACCGACGGTCATGTGGATAACTTCTGCTGCTACGTGCGTCCTGGCGAGGTGCTGCTTGCCTGGACCGACGACCCGCAAAACCCGAACTACACCCGCTGCCATGCGGCGATGGACGTGCTGGAAAACAGCACTGATGCCAAGGGTCGCCCGTTCACAGTGCACAAAATGCCGATTCCGGGGCCGATGTATGCCACCGAAGAGGAATGTGCGGGGGTGGATGCGGTGGAGGGATCCCAGGAACGCAACCCGAGCGTGCGACTGGCCGGTTCCTATGTGAACTTCCTGATCGTCAACGGCGGCATCATTGCGCCCAGCTTTGACGATCCGCTGGACGGCCCGGCCCAGGCGCTTCTGCAGAGCCTGTTCCCGGAGCACGAAGTGGTCATGGTGCCAGGGCGCGAACTGTTACTGGGCGGCGGGAATATCCATTGCCTTACCCAACAGCAACCCGCGCCATACGTAAAATGAGTGGCGATGTAACAGCCTGCTGATAGCGCCTGCGCCGGCTCTAACTCGGCGATTTTGGATCCATCCCGGCAAGCCCGCGGCCCGATTGGGCCGTGGGTTTTTTTGTGTCTGTTAATGGGGGGCGCGGTTACATTGGCATAGCTCTTGTATCGGATCAGTGGCAGTTCCGGGGAGTGGAGCTGAGTTGTTTTGTCATAAACCTTGGATAAATTAGCCGCTCATCAACCAGGAGAGGGCGCTGGAATGAATATGACAAGCGAGCGCACATGCCATCCCTTGGCCGTTAATGGTGAGTCGCTTCAAGCCTTGGCGCAGTGGTTGAAGTCCAACGGAACGCGTCAGATCAGAGAACCTGATCCGCGCCGGATGATCGTTGAGCGTTATCCCGTTGGCCTGTTTAGCGAGGCAGAGCTGGAAGCGTTGTGGGATGTAATGCAAGGATAGAATTCGACGGATTGATAAAAAGCGCTGGCCGGGATGGCAGCGCTTTTTTTGTGCCCGCTGGATGTCGAATTCACTTAAATCCCTGTGGGAGGGTGTTCAATTCAAGTGGGCATTCGCCCGATCCACGAAACACACTGAAAACCGTTCCAGCGTTTTTCCAAAGCACTCCAGAGACTAACCTGCTGCCATCGAACCCTCATGGCTAGCGGAGTTTCCATGACCACTCTTCATTACATCTACGACCCGCTGTGCGGCTGGTGCTATGGCGCCAAGCCGCTGGTGCAGGCGGCCCGGAGCGTATTGCCGGTGACCCTGCATGGCGGCGGCATGATGACCGGCACCAATCGCCAGCAGGTCTCACCGCAGTTGCGCAATTATGTGATGCCCCATGACCGGCGCATCGCCGAATATTCCGGGCAGCCATTTGGCGAGGACTATTTCGAAGGCTTGCTGCGAGACCACAGCGCGGTGTTCGATTCGACGCCGCCGACCGCCGCCGTCCTGGCGGCCGAACAGCTCGGCGGCCACGGCCTGGAACTGCTGGGGCGCTTGCAAACCGCGCACTACGTCGAAGGCCGGCGCATCTCGGACGACGCCGTCCTGCTGGAACTCGCTCACTCCGTCGGCCTGCCGGCCGAGGCATTCCTGGCGGCGTTCCGTGCGGCTGATGTGCAAGGGCACATCAAGGCCAGCCGCACCTTGCTGGCCCAGGTCGGCGGCCAGGGCTTCCCAACCCTGGCCCTGGAGCAGGACGGCCGGTTCACGCTGATCGACATCGGCCCCTGGCTGGGCAAGCCCGAGGCCTTCGCCCAATGGCTGAAGCAAACCCTGCCGGAGCAGGCCGCTGCGCCATCAGCGACTTGCGGTTTGGATGGTTGTTCGTTTTGATCGGTTCTTAGACATTTTTCGCCTAATTACAGACAATTCACGAAATTGACACACCGTTGAGGGCGCGACTAGGATTCGCCCTACGCCTGTGGCTGACAGCCATGACTCTTAAATAATAAAAAGGCCCGACACGATCAGACGTGGGCGGGCCTTTTCATTATTTTCAGGAGCAAGAGTCCGAAAAAGAGCGCAAAGCGCCATTTCGGCTGCTCGCCGCGGTGCGTATCAACCCGTACAAGGAAAATAATCATGTTGAACAAGCGCATTAGTTTGATCGCACTGGGGATCTTGAGCACGACACACGCCATGGCCAACGACCAGGCGGAATCAAAGGGGTTCGTTGAAGACAGCAGCCTGAAAGTGCTGCTGCGCAACGCTTATATCAACCGCGACTACAAAGACGGCAACAAGGACAAGGCCGAATGGGGCCAGGCGGCCATCGGTACGTTCTCGTCCGGTTTCACCCAAGGCACAGTGGGTGTGGGTGTAGATGCTTTCGGCCTGTACGCGTTGCGTCTGGACGGCGGCAAGGGGCGTAGCGGTGCGCAAGGCATCGATTTCTTCAAGAAAGGTGACAGCGGCAACGCGGCCGATGACTTGTCCAAGTTCGGTGCGGCGGTCAAGTTCCGTGTCTCCAATACTGTATTGGCCTACGGTGACCAGATGCCGGCCCTGCCGGTGCTGAGCTATGACAACTCGCGCTTGCTGCCGGAAAGCTACACCGGCACGCTGATCACCTCCAAGGAGATCAAGGGCCTGGAACTGAATGCCGGCCGTTTCACCGCCGAATCGCGCAAGAGCGCCGAGGGCCGTGACAGCGGTGGCCTGAAGTCGATCAACGTCTTGGGCGGCAGCTATCAGTTCACCGAGCAGTTCAAGGCTTCGCTCTACGCCTCGGATGTCGAGGACGTACTGAAGAAGCAATACGTGAACGCCAACTACGTGTTTCCGCTGGCCAAGGATCAATCCCTGACCCTGGACTTCAACGGTTATCGCACCAAGCTGGACAACAGCTACGTTCGCGAAAACAACGTCACTGGCGACGACAACAAGATCTGGAGCCTGGCCGCCACCTTCGCCACCGGCCCGCACAGCTTCACACTTGCTCACCAGCGCAGCACCGGCGACAGCAACCTGGGCTACGCCTACGGTGGCTATCAGCGCGGGCAGAATCGGGTGGGTGATGGCGGCAACACCATCTACCTGGCCAACTCCTACTGGTCCGACTTCAACGCTGAGGATGAGCGCAGCTGGCAGTTGGGCTACGGTCTGGACTTCACCACCTTTGGCGTACCGGGCCTGACCTACAACGTCGCTTATGTGCGTGGCGATAACATCACCACCTCCACCAGCGAAGGCGGTACCGAGCGCGAGATCTTCAACCAGTTCAAGTACGTGGTCCAGAGCGGCCCGGCCAAGGACTTGAGCGTCAGGTTGCGCAGCTCCGTGTTGCGGGTGTCGCAAAAGTCCAGCGAGTACAACGTCAGCGGCAATGAGCTGCGGGTGTTCGTGGATTACCCGATCAGCGTCTTCTGATGCCTGATCAGGTTACGAGCGTATAAAACCGTGGCGAGGGAGCTTGCTCCCGCTGGGCTGCGCAGCAGCCCTTCTTGGGTGAGCGCTGCGCACTCAAGCGGGAGCAAGCTCCCTCGCCACAATTGATTCATACCTGCCTGAAGTGAATAGGGTTGCGTCGCCAAACTCGGGTTCTTTTGGCCTTTAGCGCCAGAAAAGCCACTGAAACCACCTGTTTTCCCGAGAAAAAGTCGTACTAATGCAACGCTGCCCACCGTTTCAAGCGTCGCTTGAAATGCCTCAAATACTTTCTCATGGACGTAAATCCTGCACCTACTAGATTAGGCCGCTCAATGCAGTGGAGACCTATGAAAAATGATCGTTCTGAACAGGGAAGTGGGCGAAGCGCTGAGACGTGACAAATTCGTCAACGTTCGCGGTGGGGACTTCAACCTCTACGGTCATTTCGGCGATTTTGTCCGGCTGACCAAAAGCTGGGAAAACATGGAGCCCGACAGTTACTACGGCCAGGCCGAGTCAGGCATGCGTTTTCGCCGCTACAGCGACTTCGAATACAACCCTACGACCCGTGAGCTCAAGCAGCTCGAACACCGGGCCTACGTTCAGTCCAAGGCCAACAACAGCTATGTCGGCGGACTGGAGCGGCACTTCCAGGATTTCTCCAACGAAGTGATCAATTCGCCGGTGATGCGCAGCCTGATCGACACGGACTTCGAGGTGTACAAGAACGTTCTGCCGCAGGAGCTGCACGATGAAATCTGGCAGTGCCAGATCCATCAGATCCGCATCGAGATCAAGCCGGGTAAACAACTGGAAATCACCCCCGAAGGGATTCACTGCGACGGCTATCCGTTCAGCGGCGTGCACTTCTGGGGCCGCCAGAATGTGGCGGGTGCGGAAAGCCGCTTGTACACCGCCCAGGAAGAACAGCTGGCGGCGACGACCTACGAGGACATCCTCGACACCACGTTTTTCCTGGATCGCGACATGCGTCATTACGTGACCCCGGCACGCAACACCCATAGCCATGACATGGCGTACCGGCAGATCCTGGCCATTTCCTTCTCGCGGCCCGGGACCGCTTTCGACATTGTTCGCTGAACGGCTCGAACCCATGGACGAGCCGACGCAGCAAGTCCTGCTGCGCCGGGCGATGATCCGGGACGCCGAGCGACTGGAGCGGTTCTTTCGCGGTTTCGACGAAGTGTCTTTCTGCGAGTGGCAGGACGCCCGATTCTTGCGTGGTGTGTTATTACAGGAAACCACCACCGCCTACCTGGCCATCGATGCGAGCGGCGAAGTAGTGGGCGCGGTGATCGGCGGCATGCTCGGTACCCGTGGCACGATCAATCACTTGGCGGTCAGCCCGCGGCATCGCACCAGAGGCCTGGGCCAGCGCCTGGTCGAGGCCGCATCGGCGGACATGAAGCGGGTCGGCGTGCTGCGCATGTTCCTTTTCGTCGACGATGCTAATCTGGCCGGCAAGCGTTTCTGGGCCGCCCAGGGGTTCTGTGAGCCCCGGGGTGAAATCACCTTCGAGAGGGATTTATGAACAAGACTTCCAGCCAGCCGCTGGCGGTCGAACCACAAGCCTCGCGTACCTTTGCTGAAGCCAGTCCGGTGGTAGCGGGTTATTTCACGGTTTCGTTTGTGTTCGGTCTGATGGCGGTCAACGCCGGGCTGCCCCTGTGGTTGCCGGTGGCGATGTGCCTGTTCGTCTACGCGGGCGCTTCGCAATTCGCAGCGCTGGCGTTGATTTCCAGCGGTGCGTCACTGACCACCATCGTGCTCACTACGTTCCTGATCAATGCTCGGCACATGCTGATGTCGGTCTACATGGCCAAGGCTCTGCGTGCGCTGGGGCTCAGTCGTTTCGAGCGCTGGTGCTACGCGGCAGGGCTGACCGACGAGTCATTCGCTTTCCACAGCGTCAAGCTTGGCAGCGGGGCGCCGGTGAGCGTGCGCTACCTGGTTGGCTTCAACCTGTTCTGCCATACGTCCTGGGTGCTCGGTGGCTTGCTGGGCGCGGTGTGCGCGCAATACGCGGCGCACCTCATCAAATACCAGCTCGACTATGCGCTGACGGCGATGATGCTCTATGTGCTGGTTTCGTTGTGCGACACCCGTAACAAACTGATCGCAGCCCTGGCGGCTGTCGTCTGCATGGGCGGGCTGAGCCTGCTGGGCAGCTCGCCGTTCAATGTCTTCATTGCCACGTTCGTTGGCTGCGGGGTGGGCGTATGCTTGACCAAACGTTCCTGATTCTGGTCGTGGTCCTGATGATGGCGGTGACCTTCCTGCCGCGGGCCCTGCCGCTGCAGATCAATACCGACCACTGGCCGCCCTTCGTCGCCCGTGCCCTGGAATACCTGCCAGTGGCGATCGTCGCTGCCATCAGCCTGACCCCGTTGTTGATCAAGGACCAGCAGATACAGCTTGATCGCCCTGAGTTTTATGCCGCGATTCCGACGCTGTTATGTGCGTATTTCAGCCGCAACCTGTTTCTCAGTGTGGCGCTGGGCACGGCGGCGTACATCGCGCTCGGTTCGTTGCTGTAGCGTCAGGTCCACCACATCATGCAGCGCCTGGCCAGACAGCTCCGGATTATTCACGGCCAGGCGGACCTCAAGGAAATCCTCGAAGTCCGGGAAAATCGCCAGGCCGTTGCGCAACGCTGCCTCCAGGGACACCAGTCCCAAGCCATCGAGCTGGGTGATCAGCGACAACGTCAGCGTTTCACTGCAGGAATACACCATCCGCTGGCTCGACCCGTATTCGCCCAGGCCAGCGTCGAGAAAGCGCAGGAAACTGTGGGAATACGGACATTCTTCTGCCGGACGCACCTGAAACTTGCCACCCAGCAGGCCAAGGGAATCGTCTTCGTCGCCACAATGGGCGCCAACCACCTGCACCTGCACATCCGGCATAGTGATGCTGGTAAAGCCGCCCGGTTGCTGCCCGATAAGGATCGCCAGGTCAAAATCTTCGTTCCTGAGCTTGCTCAGGTTCTCCATCGACTCGGCGTAGCTGAATTCCAATTGATATTGGGGGAACACGGCGATCAACCGATCAATCATCCGCCGGTTGAACTCCGCCGGCAGGGTGGTATTGAGCGCCACTCTGAGCGTGCGCTGTCGCGGCGTCTTGAGCGCCGCGACTTTTTCCTCCAATTGCCGGGTGGCAATCAGCACCTGATCCATGAAAGGGGTCAATTCCGAGCCCTGGCTCGTCAACGTCAGGCCCTTGTTCGAGCGCCGGAACAACCGGAAACCGAACTGTTCCTCGACCTTGTTCAACTGCGCCGCCAACGCCTGTACCGTGAGGCACGAATGCTCGGCCGCTGCCGACAACGAGCCGGTCTGCACGATACGCATAAGGTTGCGTAGGGTTCTGCTATCCATGAGGTAATGCCCTCTGCTTAAGTGGGCTCGCTATTGTTGTGCACCTGGGCCGGGCCAGGTGGTCATGCTGGCTATCATCATGCACCTTGCCACGCTTGTCGCGATTTTGTGCCGAAAAGCGCTGGCTGGCGATGGTTGGAGCTTATGCGGGATTTGGGGATTTTGCCGGTTTGGCGTGAATTGGCTTGTATCGTTCGCCTGGTTAACGCTTTGCCTGCAACCTTGTCAGAAACTTCCCAGGAAAGAAAAGGCTCTGGCTGATATCCCGCGTGTTGTTCGAACGGTTGAAATGTGGCGCTTACATTAGAGAAGCATCGCCACGTCTGGATCGTTTGGATAAAGGTAATTACCGGCGTCTACGAAACATGCAAGTGGTTGCTGAAGGTCACTTGCATGAATCTTCCTGGGACGAAGGAGGTGTCTGGGCAAACAAGCTGGAAAAATCTTGGCTTGCCCGATATTCGAGATATTTCGGTCGCACCAACGGCCTCCCCAGTGCGGGAATTACCCGGTGCAGTTGACTTCGACAGTGCCCTGAAACAAGTAGCCCTGGGTTTTGGGCTGCAGGAAGGTATGGATACTGTCTGGATAGATACACCGTATGTGCCGGTGATTGTCAGGCGGCGCTACCTTTTACATATCGTTGAGAAAAGACCCAACGCTCGAGAGCGCTTCACGGAATTTGCAGTGGATACGGTGCGCAACCCTTTGGAGATTTGGCGGGTTCTTTATTCTGATGGGTCGTATCGTCTCGCGTTCATCGGCGCTTACGCGGCGAAATACCAGATGCTTGTGGTGATCAATGTCGATCATGGACAGGTACTCTGGAATTTCATGAATTGCGATAAAAAACACTCAACAAGCACAGACATGGCCATTTGGTTTATCAGCGATGCCTGGCCCCCCAAGAATGAAAAAAGCAGCCCAAGGGCTGCTTTTTTTTGAAGAGGCGCTTGATATTGTGCTCCCTCAAGCAGGGGAGAAGAGGTCTCACCCGAGCGCTGATGTTCAGGTTATCAACGGGGTTCCTAACGCCGACTATCGCCACCTGAAGGCAGTCGGTTTCGCGCTCTTGAGGCCGATTTTCTGACATGGCTAAGGTTTATGTCAATCCCGTCCCCCTGTTCTTCTTCAAGTCAGAAATGTAACAAGAGGAAGCGTGGAAAATTATCTACTCAGGCTTTTTTATTCGTATACGAATAAAAACTTAAAAATAATCCATATATGTACTATCCTCTAAGCACCACCCCGCTAAAAAGGAGCCCAAACCCATGGCGACTTCCTCCATCACCCTCAACGCACAGCAACAATTGGACTCCCCGGACGCGGGTCGAGTCGCGTTGAAGTTTTTCTTCAATCTCATGGCGCTCTGGGGCTGCAGCGTCGAGCAGCAACGCACATTGCTGGGCAAGGTGGGAAATACGACTTTCTACAAATACAAACAATTGCCGGAAAACGTGAAGCTGCCTCGCGATACGCTGGAGCGCATTTCATACCTCATGGGTATTCACAAGGCCCTGAGCATCATCTTCAGCAACAGCCGTGACCGTGCCTATCAGTGGATCAGCAGCCCGAATACCGCGGCACCGTTCAACGGTCAGTCGGCGCTGTCCTACATGTTGACCGGGCGGGTGGTGGACATCGCCGATGTGCGGCGATACCTCGATGGAGTGCGCGGCTGATGGTGCCACCACTGACGGACCCGCAATGGAAACGGGCCTATCGGATCGTCAACAGCAGCTTCCCCCCGATTTCGCTGTTTGAAGACGTACTCGACCCTGAAGACCTGCCCACGGCTTACGCCCTGGAGGCGTTGACCAATGACCGGCTGATGGAACAAGCCGGCGTGCTGTCCCGGGTCCGCCCCGAGGACCGCGTTTCCGGGCCCGGCTCCTCGCCGGTGATGGCGGCGTTTACCCACATCGGCAAAAGCAGCCGCTTCAGCGACGGCACCTTCGGCGTCTACTACGCCGCCAGCAGCCAGGAAGCCGCCATTGCCGAAACTTGCTACCACCAGGCACGATTTCTCGGGGCGACCAACGAGCCAGACCTGGAATTGACCATGCGCACCTACGTCAACAAGGTCGTCAAACCCCTGCACGACATCCGCCACGACTACCCCCACCTCCACAATCCGGACCCTACGGCCTACGGCCCATCCCAGGTGTTCGCCCGACAGCTGCGGGAAACCTTGTCTTGGGGGCTGCTGTACAACAGCGTCCGCCTGCCTGGCCATGAATGCGTGGCCGCGTTTCGCCCCCCGGCGGTGTCGATTCCGGTGCAGGGCAAGCATATTCGATACGTCTGGAGCGCCCAGAAGCGGGAGATTTCGTTTGTGTTTGAGGTGAGTCAGGTGTGAGCCAGGGCTTTTTATCGCGTTTTATGGCTGAGCAATAATTATTGCCCAGCCATAATTTTCAATAATTGACGATTATTGAAACTGGCGGCTGCTGTGCAGCCCAGCGGGAGCCAGCTCCTTGGCCACAAAAGTGTCGACTGATCAAATCTTGAACTGCTGCACCGAAGCCTGCATCGATCCCGCCGCATCGTTCAATTGATCCGCCGTTTGCGTCAGGTTGTGAATCGAGCGGGTGTTCTCACGGGATTGCTCGGCAATCGACTCCACTCGCTGGGCCATCTCGTCACTGGCTTTGGATTGCTCGGCAATCGTCTGGGAAATCTCCTCCACCACTTCGGCCGCATGCCGGGCACCAGTGCGGATTTCGCTGATGGAGACCCCGGCCTGTTGGGCCAGGTTGACACCTTCGTCCACGCGGCTGACGCACGCCTGCATGTTCGCCACCGCGTCCCGTGCGCTGGACTGGATGCGCTCGATCATCGCGGTGATTTCCTGGGTGGACTGCGTCGTGCGCGCCGCCAGGTTGCGCACTTCGTCGGCCACTACCGCAAAACCGCGCCCCGCCTCACCGGCGCGGGCCGCTTCGATGGCGGCGTTGAGGGCCAGCAAGTTGGTCTGTTCGGCGATGCTCTTGATCACCTGGATGATGGAGTGAATGTCTTCAGACGAGGCGTCCAGCGCCGTGATCTTGCTGGACGACTGGTTGACCACCTCGGCGATCCGGTTCATGCCTTCTACCACCCCGAGAATCACTTGGCCGCCGCTGCTCGCCAAATGTTCGGACTGCGCCGAAATCGTCCGGGCGCTGTCGGCGTGCTGATGGATCTGGCTGATGTTCGCCATCATCTGCTCCATGCTCGCCGCCATGCTGGTCGCGCTTTGGGCCTGCTGATCGGCGCTGGACACAATCTGCCGCGCCGTATCGCCCAAATTCTGGGACGTGCCGTGTAATTCATCGCTCTGGTTGCGGATGGTGGCGATCATCTGCCGCAGATTGGTCTGCATTTGCTCGATCACGCCTTGCAACTGACCCAGTTCATCCTTGCTCTGAGCCCCCATCGAGCGCTGCAAATCCCCTTGGGAAATCGCCTGGGTATTGAGGATGATCTTGTTCAGCGGCGTCAGCACCGCCTTGAGCAGGCTCCACGACAACAGCGCCAGCGCCACGCAGGTGGCCAACAACGTCGCGATCAGCCAGCGCTCCGAGGTGTGAATGCTGTGGTCCTGATGCTCGCGCGATGACTGTGCCTGGTTTTCGATCAGCTCGCTCACCGCCTCGTTGCGCTCCTCCAACGCCGAAAACGCCCCGTCGAACTCCGCCCGCAACGCCTGGCCATCCTGGGCGCCATTCAGCGCCTTGCCGATCACTTGCTTGGCTTTATCGATGTAGGTTTCGACCTGTGGCTTGAGCTCGCCAATCGCCTTGGCGACATCCCCCGGCAACTTCGCCTCGGCGTTTTCGGCGATGACCTTGCGCATCCGCTGCGTATGCTCATCGAACGCCTCCAGCACCTCTTTCGCCCCCTGGGCATCCCCCGGCTTCACCAGCAGCGCGGCCAGCACATCGGCACGAATGGCGTCGTGCATCATGTCCGCCTCCATGTGCTTGCGCATGGCCGAAATACTGGTCTCGTTCTGCACCAGGGCCTCGGTCATGGAGTGATAACCCCACAGCCCGATACCACCGAGCAGCAACGCAAAGGAAAGACTGACCAACCCCGAGCCTATGACCTTGGTGCGGATCTTCATTGCCTACTGCTCCTGGAGCGGGGGAATTCTGGGAAAGTGTAGTCGAGTGCCGGCCGAGCCTTGGGTCAGGCGATGCTCTTATCTGAGGCTATCGGCGGAGGAAATGATTTGATGAATTCGCTGCAAGCTCGTGGCGAGGGGGCTTGCTCCCGCTGGAGTGAGCGCAAAGTCGTGGAGAGACGATGGACGTACAGCTAGGAAGGCTCCCATCAGACAAACGCGTCTTGTCGGACTATACGGCAAGGCCGTATAGTCCGACACATGTACACGATTATCGAAACTGAAATTTTCAAACGTTATGCGCAGTCCATCTGGGACGATGGCGAACGTCACGAGTTCATTACTTGGCTGGCGGCCAATCCGCTGATCGGTGATGTCGTTCCTGGCAGCGGAGGTTTGCGAAAGGTCCGTTGGTCCCGTAGCGGAATGGGCAAACGAGGTGGCGCACGTGTCATTTATTACAACACGCTTGCCGAAGGCTCTATTTGGTTGCTGATCGCCTACACCAAGGCGAAATTCGACAATTTACCCACAGCCTTCCTCAAGCAACTGAAGGAGGAAATCAGCAATGGTCAATGAACTGGAGCAGTTCCAGCAAGACTTGTTGGATTCTGTACGTCAAATGAAAGCTGGCAAGGCGGCTCGTATAACAGAAGTACCTTTATCGGCTGCCGCCCAAGCGCGAGCCAAAGTGGGGGTCTCTCAAAATGCGTTCGCCAAATTGCTCGGAGTCAGTTTGCGCACTCTGCAAGACTGGGAACAGGGGCGTCGTCAACCAACAGGAGCTGCGCAGACATTGTTGAGAGTCGCGACTCAGCATCCTGAAGCCCTACGTGATTTACAGGTGGTTTGACCTCCTGACAATTTATAGACGGAAAACGGGGCAGATTAATTTAGTGCCTGTCTACTCATTGCAGCCAGTCATCGTGGTCTGCCCCGGAACTACTCCGTAACCCCCGTGGCGAGGGAGCGTGCTCCCGTGCCCCGCTCAGTGAGCAGCATTGCACCAGTAGCTCTTAAGCAGGATTGCTCCCCGGCGCCTCCAGCACCTTCACCACGTCATCGATGACGGCCTTGCTCATATCCTGCAAATAACACGACGCCCAGGCATACCGGTCCGTACTGCGGATCATCGCCGCGTCCTCGGCCAGGACCTTGGCAACGTGGAGCAGGTCGGAAGCGTGGGACAGGGCTTCGCCGATGGGGATGCCGCTGTTGACACGGAATAGCGGGCGGTCGGAGTGGTAGCAGAAGGGGGTTAGGCCTGGGGTTTTGAGGTCTTGCGGGTTTGGCATTGTCTGGCTCCTTGACTTGAAAGAGCTGCCACCGACCTTCTCACAGGTTGGGGTGGCAGCCATGCGCGGGGTGAGAATCCGGCAATCAAGGCAACCGGTAGACCCGAAGGTCTCCCACGCACAGCCGCCATAAAACGACATCGCAGGCGAAAAAAAACGCCGCGATGGATTATGGGCGCTTTTGCGCCTTGATTGCTTCGGGTTCTCACGCCCGGTCACTGAATTGGCAGCGACGGTCAGAGAGTAGCGGGCGATTGAGGAGGCTGCAATCGTGGCGTGATGCTGGCGGGTGAGGTTTAGGTATTTTTATGGATGGGCAATAATTTACATCCCTGTCGAAATAGCCGGCTATCGACGCGCGAAGTCGAGCGATTGGAGGAGATTTCCGTTTGGATGATGAATGCGAGCAATTTCAGCAGGACGTGTTCGACTCTGAACATCAAATGGCAGCGGGAAAAGCCATGCGGGTTGTGGCGCACAAGGGCCAATTGTCCTCCAAGTCGGTCCTGACGAACGAGGATGATGTAGCCTTGATCCTTAAGGTGCGAGAGCGGCTTGCCGCTCCACAGCGGGTTAAAGTTTCAATGGATGATCTATAGCCCTGAGTTCGGTGGGCAGGCAGGACTGACTCAGTCGGAAGGATACCTTCCAATGAGATCGTGAAGGTGGTGCTTGCTCAAGCCGTCGTAACTTTTCCGCCGTAGAGGTCTCCGTTCAAGGTAAGTTCGCCTCCAATAATCAGGTGGTAGCGATGTCTGCCCGGCGTTGGAGCAGGAAAGAGTCCTCAAAAGCTCCCTTGAGAGGCCAGCGTAGGGGCAGTCTAGTCCATTGCCTCCAGTAATCGTAGTCTGTCCCCGAATTTGTGCCCCCGAATTCGTTGAATTTTCGGTTAAAGCCAGTCGCGCGACGCTTATTTATAGGTACCGCATTAATGGCTATTGCCTATTGAAACTAATTTAGTTGTTCCGCGCTTTTAATTATTTCCCAGAATATTCTCTCTCTTTCTGCTCGTTTAGATTTGTCTGACGTGGATCGAGACGAAACCTCTGCATAGGATGCAATGTCGGTGTCCTCCGGAAGAAAATCATTGTTCTTGGCACGGACAACTAACTCGGTAAGGCGTCGCTTTACTTCGTCAATATTTTGGAAGTACAAGCGGTCTAGTGAGTTGTTGTATTCAAGGCAGACGCCGAACAGAGAGTGGAATACACCCTTGGATTTGAAAAGTGGTAAGTTTTCTTTGTCCAAAATAGTTTTTATTAAGCCAATGGTCGAGTTGAACGAGTTTTCATGTTCGACTTCCATAGGGAATTCATCGTCGTACTCCATGTAAGCGAGTTCTAGCAGGTCTTTTTTGTTAGTGATTCCATACACTTGTCTTAACAAAAAGCTCGCTAACATATTCAATGTCAAGCATCCTGCGAACATCTCTTGCAGTAAAAAGTCCAATGCTCTGGAAGTAAGGGTTGTCTGCTAGTCGCTCAGCTAATTGCTTGAAATGACCTGTGTATCTTGCATTTCGCAGCTCTTGATCGTTGAGGACGATGTTGTTGGTGTTTAGCCTAGTGAAAATGTTACGGATTTCATCATCATTTGTCTTTCTAAGGAAGCGAACCACGATTTTGTAATCCCAGAACAATTCCTTCTGCTCAACATTTAGATCTCTAAAGTATTGGCCTTTCCAATTGTCATTAATAGGCAGTGGAAATGAGTTGTCAATGAATTGCAAGATAGATGTTATCCGCTGCTGGCCGTCCACAACGATATGCTGCTGATCTCCAGTGTCAGTGTCCGTCTGAACCTGCATATAAACTTCTGGAAATGGAAGGTTACTTAGGATGGTGTCCATCAAGAGGGAGCGTTCCTTATCCATCCAAACGGCTCTTCTTTGGAACTTAGGACTTATCTGTAAGCTATCATCACTCTTTAGGCGATTAAACCATGCGATGGTTTGTAGACTAACTTCGTATTCCATAGGTATCCCTTATCTTTTTACGGCGCGGATTCCACGCACGTAATAGTCAATTGTTTCGTCCATGTTTCGGAAGTACATCATATTGACGGCTCTATAGCCAACCGATATGTTCGAGTACTTGTTTGTCAGCTTCTCATACCGCTGTCGCAATGTTGATTTTAGCGATGGAACCCATTTAGGTGAAACAAAGCCAGAATAAACATTTTCTCCGTTCCTCCGCAGGGAGTGTCTCGCATCTAGGCCCATTGAATAGTACTGATTTCTGTGGAAGGATCTTAATTCATCCCACGTTTGTAAGTAGTGTTCGGCGCAAATAATTGCTATGTCAATATCGGACTTTACGTGGAATTCGCTTAGATTTTTTTCAGGATTTAAACTGAATTTCCAATTTGCCGAGCCGACGATGGCAATCCGATAAGCATTTTGATGATCTTGCTTAATAATGTCTAGATAATCACTGTACTCTGCTGCGGTTTCAAAGGCATGTATCGATTTCTTCAGTATGAACTCTTCCGCAATGTTTTTTGGTGCTTGGGATTTAATGAGTTTCTTGAAGTCGTTGAGGTTCATTTTAATGCGCCATCCTGATGCGCTTTATGTAAACCAATTGTCGTTGATGTCGCTGCTAATTCATAGCATACCTGAGAAATTACTGCGATATGAAACGGCTATAGAAGAGAGCGCTACCCAGCATGAAGCTATCGAGCGCGCGTCTACGCGAGGGGAAAGGAGGCGATTTTTTTCCTTGAAAAAAGAGGGCGCGCGCAGGAGTGCTAGGTTGAACCCAGCACTTCCTCAGTTGGCAATGTTTTAGTGTCGAGCCAATACACGCCCGAAGGAAAATTCGTAATGGGCCTACATAACAAATTTGAAAACAGCAACCTCTTCCACCGCCCCCGCATTGATCAACGCGTCGCCGATGCCCTAGTGGGGTTGGCTGCTGGAATAGCGTTGGACGGTATCGTGAAAACCAACGAAGCGGTTTTTCTAAAGCAATGGTTGGAAGGCAACCTCGCCTGTCTGAATGACCCGGTGATCAATCTGGCCTATTCGCGTTTGGCGTCCATGCTTCGGGATGATGCTCTGGACCCGGATGAGTCTCTTGAGCTGCTTAACGTTCTGAGTAGTTTTTCTGGCGTGGGCATCGATAGATCGCAGGTCGGCGGAGCTTTTCGCCGTTGTTCCTACTGACCTTCCGTTCAATTTCCCAGCCCCTGATTTGGTATGGGATGGCCGAATGTTTGTATTCACAGGCGTCATGGCCTTTGGGCTACGCAAAGATTGTCAGGCATTGGTCGAGGAGCGTGGCGGTTTGATTGGGGGCGGGGTGAGTAAGAAGGTGCATTACCTGGTGGTCGGCAGCGTGGGTAATGAGCAATGGCGCCACAGCACCTACGGAACGAAGATCATGAAGGCAGTGGAACTGCGGGAGGCGGGTGCTTCGATTGCCATTGTGGGTGAGGATCACTGGCAAAAGATGTTGTTTGGTTGAGCTGGTCTAGGAAACGCACCCCGTTGTCTTGGCCGAAAGATTGTCGGTGGGTTTGGTGCCTCATCGCGAGCAAGCTCGCTCCCACAGGTTTTTCAGGGTTTGGACGAAAAGTGAACACCCCAGAAACAACAAAGCCCCCGCATTTCTGCGAGGGCTTTGTTTTGTATGGTGCCGGCACCAGGAGTCGAACCCGGGACCTACTGATTACAAGTCAGTTGCTCTACCAACTGAGCTATACCGGCGTGTGGGCGACGATTATAGCGATTGGGTGCGTTCTGTAAACCCCTGAATTCTGACTATTTTTGCGCAGGTCCGGCTTAGGCGCGGTGCAGCAGGTTGCGCAGTTTGTTCAGGGCTCGCCAGGTGCGGCTGTTTTGCATGGCATGGAGTTGGGCTTCGGCTTGTTCAGCCCGTTGCAGGGCGACACTGAGTTGTTGGTTCGTGTCGTCGACGGGGTGGCTGAATTTGTGGCCTTTGCAGAGTTGGAAGCCGTCGAGGTTGCACGGGGGGATGTCGAAGGCGGGTTTGAGGGCCAGGTGTTCTTCGGCGAGGTAGTAGGTGTTGATGCCGTCGAACAGGATGGACTGGTAGCCGGCGTCGGTCACCAGGGTTTCCCAGACCTGGTCGCGGGCCCATGGGTTTCGATGAGGATGATCCAGGGGCGCCAGCGGGTGAAGTCCA
Organism: Pseudomonas sp. Soil_N_39; assembly: GCF_057655955.1. NCBI lineage: Bacteria > Pseudomonadati > Pseudomonadota > Gammaproteobacteria > Pseudomonadales > Pseudomonadaceae > Pseudomonas > Pseudomonas sp. Soil_N_39. The sequence goes on along the minus strand of NZ_JBDGLI010000001.1, from coordinate 411,073 downwards.
TGCCGCGCAGCACGGTTTCTTCGTGGCCCTCGACGTCGATTTTCAGGAAGTGGATGGGGCGGTCCAGGGCGTATTGCTCGCAGATGGCGGCCAGGGTGCGGGACTGGACGGTCTGGTTGCGCACGTCCATGCCGGCGTCGCGGTGTTGTTGGCAGAGCGCGTCGTAGTAGGCCGACACTGGCTCGATGTTTGCCGCGCCAGCTGCGGTCGTAAAACGCACGGGTGCCCGAATCATCTGTCGGATGGTTGGCGCCGACGTCGAGGTAAAAGCCGTTTTCCACCGAAGGGCGGGCACTGAATTCGGCGGTTATGTCGTTTTGCTTAGACGCTTATGCACAACGGGCAGGATGAGTCGCGGTGCATCTTGCGATTTTGTGACCGCTTTCGCGTTTCGTCGCAAATGCCTGTTTTCATGGTTTTTTATCCATATGAACAAAAAATGACCAATGCTGATTCGGTCAGGAAATCACGGATTTCTGGGATCCGAGTTTATTTCATCAACAGAGTTATCCACAGGCTGTTTCGTCTCAGTAACGCTCTGCCAGCAACAACAGATTGCGTGGTGTCAGCGGCGTTTCGCAGAAGGTGCCGAGGCGAACGTCGTAGCCTTTTTGCGTGAGGAAAAGCGCCCGGTCCAGCACCAGCCAAAGCTCCAACGGCCGTCGGAAAAGGCCTCGCAGCAACTCCAGGTTGCGCACCTCGGCCAGGCGCTGGTGGCCCGCTGCTTCCAAGGCGAGCCAATCAGGCGTGCCGACTGTGGATAAGTCTTTCAGGGCCGCCAGATCGGTGCAGTACTGGGCGAAGGATTTTTCCAGCCAAACGGTGGGCAGTGACGGCGTGGGCAGGTAGTCGTCACACCCTCTGATTTGCCGTTGCAGCAAATCGAAGCCCAGGCGCCAGGCCATGGAGTGGTCCCGTTGTCTTCTGACGCGCGCGCCGGCGGTGACGGTTTCGGTCAGGGGCAGGCTGAGATCGTCGAGCGACAGCTGTAGGGCAGAGCCCTTGGCGGCGTCGGACAGCGCTTGATAGCGCTCGGTGTTGATGCGGTTGTAACAGCACGGCGCGATAGCCAGTTGTGCACAACCAGCGGCGCTGGCCAGCTGTATCAAGCGCACATGCAGGTCACCGCAGGCGTGCAGAGCCACGGGCGTATATTCGGGGTGGAGCGCCTGGGTGGCGTCTGCCGCTAGCACGTCTTGTTGCAGGTGCGTGGCAGGCAGGCGATGGCGCAGGCTCAGTTGTTGGCCGCTGGCGACCAGTGCGGGGTCGTACTCCAGGCAGGTCAGTTGCTGTTCGTTGTGTAGCAGGCGTCGACCGAGATGGCCTTTGCCGGCGCACCAGTCCAGCCAGTGGGTTGGCCGGGTGGTGAAGCGCAGGCGACTGGCGAAGGCTTCGATCTGCTGCCATTTACGCCCGGGCACGTCGACGTTCAGGCGGTGGCTTGGCGCTTCGAGCGTGCTGGCAGGCAATTCTGCGACAGCGCTCAATGCGCGGGAGATTGTGGCCAATTCCGGGAAGGGCGCTGGTGCGTCTTCCATCAACCACGGCTGATGATGGTCGTTTTCCGCAGCTTCCAGCGAACGCTGGCGTAGCCATCGGGCCAATTCTGGGTGAGACGTTTCCCAAGGCAACTGCAGATGGGTGAACGGGCGCGGTTTCCACAGTGCCTGGTGCGCCGTGAGAAAAACGTCCAGTGCCGTGAAGCGGGCGAGCAATGCCTCGCCCGTCAGCAGGCCGCTGTCAGCGTCCTTGGCAGGCATCGACGCGCAACCAGCGTTCCAGCTGCTTGAAGCCTTGCACCAACACGAAGGACATCAGCAGGTAGAACATGCCAGCCGCGAAGAAGATCTCCACCGGCAGGTAGGTCCGGGCAATGATGGTGCGGGCCATGCCGGTGAGTTCCAGTAGGGTCACGGTGCTCGCCAGGGCGCTGGCCTTGAGCATCAGGATCACTTCGTTACTGTAGGCCGGCAGGCCGATGCGCGCGGCGCGGGGCAGCATGATGTAGAAAAGCGCCTTGGGCCGCGACATGCCCAGGGCCCGTGCGGCTTCGATCTCGCCCTTTGGGATGGCCTGGATCGCGCCGCGCAGGATCTCGGCGATGTAGGCGGCGGTGTGCAGGGTCATGGTGACCGTAGCGCACCAGAACGGGTCTCGCAGGTACGGCCACAGCGCGCTGCTGCGCACGGCATCGAATTGCGCCAGGCCGTAGTAGACCAAAAACAGCTGGACCAGCAGCGGCGTGCCACGGAAAAAGAAGATGTAGGCGTAGGGCAATGCCCGCACCTGCCACAGGCGCGAAGAGCGGGCGATGCCCAGTGGGATCGCCAGCAGCAGCCCGGCGATCACGGCGATGGCCACCAGCTCCAGGGTCAGTGTCGCGCCCTGGGCCAGCTTCGGTAGCCACTTGATGATGACGTCCCAGTTCATTGGGTGCTCCTGGTAAATCCACGGGCGGCGCGTCGTTCCAGCAGGTGCATGCCGATCATGGCGAGCACCGTCAGGCCCAGGTACATGAACGCTGCGACCGTATAGAAGGTGAACGGTTGCTTGGACACGGTCACGCCGATTTGCGCATGGCGCATGATTTCTTCCAGGCCGATCACCGAGACCAACGCGGTGTCCTTCATCAGGATCATGAACAGGTTGCCCAAGCCAGGCAGGGCGATGCGCCACATCTGCGGCATGATCAACCGGGTAAAGATCCGCCACTTCGACAGGCCCAGGGCAACACCGGCCTCACGGTGGCCCTTCGGGATCGCCAGGATCGCGCCGCGAAACACTTCGGTGGCGTAGGCGCCAAAGCACAGGCCCAGGGCAATGACCCCGGCGGCGAAGGCGTCAAGGGCGAGGTCGGGTTTGCCGAAATACTCACCCAGGGCACGCATCAGGTTGACGGTGCCGAAATAGATCAGCAGCACCCAGAGCAATTCCGGGATGCCGCGAACCAGCGTCGAATAGGTGCCGCCCAGCCATTGCAGCGGCTTGTAGGGCGAGGTCTTGGCCAAGGCGCCGAGCAGGCCGAGCACCAGCCCCAGGCAGAGGGCCGTGAGCGCCAACTTGACGGTCATCAGCGCGCCGGCGGCGAGCGCCGGGCCGAATCCGTAGAGATCGATCATCATGGGTAAGAGTTCATATCGCGGCAGGCTTTGCTAAGGGCCGGCGCTGCTGGGAGCCGCGCCGGCCAGGCACGCCAGCATCAATAGATGCTGAACGGGAAGTACTTGTCGTTGATCTTTTTATAGGTGCCGTCGGCAACAATTTCTTTCAAGGCAGCGTTCAGCTTGTCGCGCAGCGGGTCACCCTTGCGCACGGCGATGCCGATCTTGTCGCCCTCTACCACCGGGTCACCTTTGAATTCGTAAGCACGGCCAGCGTCGGTTTTCAGCCAGTCGTAGTTCACGTATTTGTCTGCCAGGATTCCGTCGAGACGGCCGGAGGTCAGGTCCAGGTAGGCGTTTTCCTGAGTGTCGTAGAGTTTCAGTTCGACGCCTTCCATGTTGTCTTCCATCCAGGTGCCGGCGAGCGTGGAGCGCTGTGCCCCGATGACTTTGCCCTGGAGAGATTCTTTATCGATTTTGAAATCGACGTCTTTCGGTGCAATGAATTGCAGTTTGTTGGAGTAGTACGGGTCGGTGAAGTCCACGGCCTGCTTGCGTTCTTCGTTGATCGACAGCGAAGAAATCAGGAAGTCGAACTTCTTGGCGTTCAGGGCCGGGATGATGCCGTCCCAGTCGGAGGTGACCACTTCGCACTCGACTTCCATCTTGGCGCACAGGGCGTCGCCGATGTCTTTATCGAAACCCACGACCTGGCCGCTGGCGTCCTTGTTGTTGAACGGCGGATAGGCCGCTTCGATGCCCATCTTCAGCTTTTCGGCCGCCATGGCACTGGCCGAGAAGACCAGGCTGGCCGCTGCGGCCACGAGGAATTTCTTGTAGGTCTGCATGTGTACTGCTCCGTTAGCGGTTGCTGGACATGAATTGTTTGCAGCGCGCCGAAAGCGGGTTCTCGAAGACCTGCTGTGGCGATCCTTGCTCCTCGACCAGGCCTTGATGAAGGAACACGACTTCGCTGGAAACCTGACGGGCGAAGCCCATTTCATGGGTGACCAGCAGCATGGTGCGTCCTTCTTCGGCCAGGGCGCGGATCACACTAAGTACTTCCTGGACCATTTCCGGGTCAAGGGCGGAGGTGGGTTCGTCGAACAGAATCACCTTGGGCTGCATCGCCAGCGTGCGGGCGATGGCCGCGCGTTGTTGCTGGCCGCCAGACAGTTCGGCCGGGTAGGCGTGGCGCTTGTCGGCGATACCGACCTTGGCCAGCAGTGCTTCGGCGACTTCGACGGCTTCAGCCTTGCTCTGGCCAAGCACCCGGCGCGGGGCTTCGATGATGTTATCGAGCACGCTCATGTGCGGCCAGAGGTTGAAGTTCTGGAAAACAAAACCGATCTCGCTGCGCAGGCGGTTGATCTGTTTGCCGTCGGCGGCCACCAGCTCACCGTTCTTGGCGGCCTTGAGCTTGAGTTCTTCGCCGGCCACCAGGATCTGGCCCTGGTTGGGGTTTTCCAGCAGGTTGATGCAACGCAGAAACGTGGACTTGCCGGACCCGGAGGATCCGAGGATCGAGATCACATCGCCGTCGCGGGCGGTCAGCGAGACGCCTTTGAGCACCTCCAGCTGTCCGTAGCGTTTGTGCAAATTGCGGATTTCAAGCGCGGGCGTGGCCTGGGCCATGTGCGGTCCTCATGGTATGTGCTCCCTTGCTGTTGGCTGCCTTCCTTGGCGAGGCGGCCAAGCTAGCATGCGTCCGAATGGCAGCCAACAGCGCTACGGGCGGTAAACCGGTGATGTGCGGCAGGTTGTCGCATCGGCACAGCAGACTGTCGCGCCATCAACAACCGAACGGCCGTTTGAACCCTGTTTGCCGGTGAAAAACCCGGGGAGTCGCGTAAAAAAAGGCGCGATGGTGCCAGCTTTGGGCGGGGGTTGGAAGGGTTAACCGGATGAGCGTGCTATTCCGATTGGCATTCGACTCAACTTCCAATCGGTCTGAACATCGATGTTCATAAATCGATCAAACGAGGTGGCGTCCAATATCAGGAGTTGTGGTCATGAAGTCGCTATTTTGCCTCATCGTGTTAGGCGCGCTGCTTTTTCCCGTCATGCTCAACGCCACCAACCTCGCCCCTGTAGACAACACAGGCGTCCAGGTCCACCCCATGCAGCAGAACGGCATCACGTATCTGTCCGGCGGTATCGGCGAGGACGAAGCTCGGGCCATCGGGCAGGCCCAGGGTTACAACGTGCACATGACCTTTGCGATCGGCCCGGAAAATAAGTACGTCCCGGATGTGGACGTGACCGTGCAGAACGCATCGGGACAAACAGTGCTGACCCTCAGCGATGCCGGGCCGCTGGTTTATGTGCAACTGCCGCCGGGCAAGTACAACGTGGTGGCGACGCGCAACGGTGAGGCGCGGCGCGACACCGCTGAGGTAGGCAGCGGGGCCGCACGCAACCTGGTGTTCCATTGGAACAGTGACGAATAGCCGGTCGGCTTATTCGCTGGCGGGTTCTTCCAGGGTCTGGCGATAGCGGTCCAGCGCCTCGCTGAAGTCCTTGATGAACTCCGGTGTGCTGAGCCAGCGTTGGGCGGTCTCGCGGTCCATGTCATCGACCCACATGCGGTAATCCACCAGCATGTCGGCGGCCAGGTTGGTCGCCGCCATGCTTTCGTTTTCGGCGTTTTTCAGGTCGAGCAGGCCTGGGCGTTCGATGATCATCACGCTCAGGGACGTGAGCAGCGTATCGAGCATTTCACTGCGGCTGACGGCCTCGGCTTCGCGCAGCTTGGCGAACAGTTCCAGCACGTAGACCGGTGGCTGAGCTGTGGCGTGGGCCGGGTCACCATACATCGGGATGGATTTGCGCCCGGTCATGCGGATCTGCTTGGCTTTGTCTTTGGCGCGCTTGGCGCGTTTTTGCTGTTTGTTCAGTGAGGCCATTGGGCTTCGGTTTCCAATTCGTTAGGGGACGGTGCCCGGCTCAGTCGATTTTCGGCACGGTAAAGCGGAATTCGCTGCCCTGGCCTGGCTGGCTTTCGGCGTGCAGTTTACCGCCATGGGCCTGGACAATCCCCTTGGAAATGTACAACCCCAGCCCGGTGCCGTTCGGGTTGCCTTCCTTGGTCGTCCAGTAGCGCTCGAAAACATGAGGCAATTGCTCTGGCGCAATCCCTTCACCGGTGTCGCGGACGCTGAACACGATCTCGTTACCGACGGACATCGCACTGATGCCCACCGAGCCCTGCTGCGGCGTGAACTTGATGGCATTGCCGATCAGGTTGGACAGCACCTGGAACAGCCGCTCGGGGTCGGCGTTGATCCTCAGGTTGGGTTCGGCATGGAAGGAAATGTCGATCGCCTTGGCAGTGGCCAGCGGCGTCAGTAGCGAGCAGGCGTCGTCGAAGATCTGGCTGACGTCCATCGGCTGGGGATTGATGGTGTAGCGCCCGGCATCGATGCGTGAAGTGTCTAGCAGGTCTTCCAGCAGCGTGTTCATGCGGCTGGTGGCCTGTTGCATGGTGTCGATGGCGGAAGAAATTCGCTTGGAACTGTGGGATCCGTCCGAGCTGAAGGCCTTTTGCATCATGCCGCAGAGCATGGAAATGACCGTCATCGGGCTGCGCAGGTCATGGGAAACCACGGCCACCAGTTCATCGCGCGCTTGTACGGCCAGGCGCTCTTTGTGCACCTGGCGGGCCAGGTCGTTTTCCAAGGCCGAGCGGCGCAGGTCGTTGGCGGCAAACAGATCGCCATGGGTCCATTTGGCACTGATGCCGGCCATTTCGACTTTCCAGATCTCGAAAGACGTCCGGGGCCGTAGGCGCAGGCCGGTCTCGCTGTTTTCCAGGTCCAGGGGTTTTTGCGGGTCGCCGCTCCATTGGAGGGTTTGCTTCACCTCGGGGCGGAACCACAGCACGCCGTTTTCCACAGGCTTGGGCAGGTGGATCGCCAGCACGCCGCTCGCCACGTCCTGATAAGTCTGGGCAGGTGCGAAGACGCTGCTCAGGTTGTGGTGGGAAAACACGGGCTTGCCGGTTTCCAGGATCCATTTGTGCAGCTCGCGGATCTGCTCCGGTTCCGGGCACTGGCCATGGCGATGCAGTTTGTTGTTCTCGAAAATCGCCACGCCGCTGGCGCCGGTCAGGTCCATGAGCCGTTGCGGCTCGTGGGACAAGCCGTCGAATACGTTATCGCTGGATTCGGCCATGACCGCGGCGAGGACCTTGAGGTCTTCCAGCTTGGCGTCCCGTTGCCGGGTCAGTTCCAGGGCCTGCATGGCGCTGATCTGCAATGACAGCACCTGGCCGATGGTCTGGCAGGCCATGCGCATTTCATGAGGAACCAGCAGCGGCTGGCGATTGCCGCAACTGATCAGTCCCCACAAGCGTTCACCTTCCATCAGCGAGATGCTCATGGACGACAGCACGCCCATGTTTTTCATGTACTGGCGGTGGATCGGCGAGACGCTGCGCAGTGTGGCAAAACTCAGGTCCAGGGGTGCCAGGGTGTCGGGGCGCAGTTCCGGGACCAGCGGCACCGGCGCGTAGTCGGCGTTGGGGATGATCCGCAGCCAGTTGGTGCGATACAGCTCGCGGGCCTGTTCGGGAATATCCGATGCCGGGAAAAACAGGCCTTTGTAGAGCTCCATCGACGGCGCGCTGGCCTCGGCAATCACCTGGCCGTGGCCTTCTTCCTCGAAGCGGTAGATCAGCACCCGGTCGTAACCGGTCATGGCCTGGATTTCCCGCACGCTGATTTCGTACAGGGCCTGAAGGGTTTTCGCACTTTGCAGGCGTTGCAGCATGCGGCCCATGTTGGCCTCGCCGCTGACGCCTTCGGGGCGATAGTCGCTCAGGTGCTGTTCCAGTTCGATGATCAGGGCGCCCTGGTGGCGATGCACCAGGGCATCAAAACGCTGCTGATTCACGACAATGGCCACGGGCGCGTTGTCGCTTTCCGGCGCGGCGCGGCAGGCGATGAGGATCGCCTCGGCCTGTTCCAGCCCCAACAGTGCATCGAGTGTCTGGCCCAACAACCTGTGGGGATCTTGCGCCATCAATTGCAGCACGTTGGCGCTGATCTGACGGATCACGAAATCGGGCTCGGACAGCATCAACAACACGCCGTGAGGTTGGATGGCCCCAGGAAAGCGAATCGGTTCGTCTGCACAATTGGCCAGCAGTTCTTCGAAGGCTTCCTGGTTTTCCGGGGTCATAACAGTACCTTTTGGCTGTCCAGCCAGTGTTCAAAATGAGAGAACGTCGCCTTGGCGGCGCGTGTGACTTCGAACACCTGGGCCTCGCCAAGGTTCCTGTCGTCCAGGTATTGGAGGAAATCCCTCCAGCGTCGGCCGGTGAGTTCGCCATACACATTGAGAAAGGCCGCGCCGCTGGAAGCATCAAGGCCGAGCTGCTCGGCCACCCTGCGCCGCAGGATCTGCCCGCCGAGGGTCGCGCCTTCCAGTACGTAGGAAACGCCGAGCGCGGCGGCTCGGGAGTCGATTCGCGGAAGTGCCTGGCAAAGGGGCAATGCCTCGATAGCCGCTTCATCCAGGCCCAGTGCCGCGAGGTCGGCTCGCAATACCGGGAGTTTGATGCGCAAGGATTGGTCCAGCCCGGTTGGAATCAACGCCAGCACATGAAGCCGTTGCTCCAGCGGCTGATAAAAACCGTAGTAGGCCGCCATCAGGCGCCGGTACAGATCCAGGTCCAACTGTTGCGAGAAAAACGGCAAGCGTTTTTCCAGGGCTACGTGCAGTTCAGCGGTTTCGGTCCGCAATGCCTGGATCAGGGAAGGGTGAGGCGCGGCCGGTGACATGCAGGATGAAGCTCATTGACTGAAGCATTGCTGGAAAAAAAGCGCATGAATATTACATGGGTTTTTTGAGTGCGCGGTCATTGGCTTTTACTCCTTCAAGTCGCTGCGCCCGATCGCCCCTTCCTCGAGGCGCGCCTGTTCACGGTCCAGCTCGTTGCGCAGTTCTTCTTCGGTGGGGAGCACCAGCTGATACTTCGACGCGTAGCAGCGTTCGATAGTGAGTCCAGCTCAATTCATGACGCAGTGCGTCACAGATTGGAAACGCCTGATAAAAGAGGCGCATGTAGCGCAAATTTGAAGCATCAAACCCTTTCCCAAACCGCGCCGTCAACACCTTCGCCAACGACGGTAGCAACCTTGCACCATAGGCCGCCCGTTCGGCGCCGCCTTGTTCAAATTCGATGATATGCCGGCCGATCTGCCAGCAGGTTTGCACTTGGAGCGTATCGACGGCACGCAGAACCTTCTGGCGTGCCTGGCGAATCAGCTCGCCGAGTTCGTTGATCAAGGGGGCGAGCTGAGGGGCATCTTGGGGCAGCAGTGGCGTCATCGCAGTGTCCAGCCATTGAGAGGGGCAGACCGCAAGGATGCTCCGGGCGACGTTTCGATGATGCCGGACGAGGCTGATTGCTTGGGAGGAAAAATAGCTGATTGACGCAGGACGGGTATGACGCCGCCCCATGTTGGTTAACCTTGGATTGTGGAAATTATCCCCGCAGGGCGTCATCCACCGCGGTCCCGGCCAGACAGTCAGTCCTGGCCTTGTGTCAGTGCCTGGGACGCAGCCACATAGTCGGCCTGGAACTGCTTGCTTTCCACCCAATCCAGCGCGGTCTGCTCATCCACGCCGGTGGTGAGGCGGCGGTATTCGATCAATGCGGTAATGATGAAGTCGGTCGCTTCTTCCTCACCTTCCTGCTCCAGTACCAGCGCCAGCAGGGGATGGGCCAGGAACGCTTCGCACATCGCCTTCTGGCTGACCTTTTCAGCGGCACTCATGAGTTGGAACAACTCCGTCAGGTCCACGGTTTCCAGATCGATGCGCTCGTCGTTCGGATCCAGGAAATCGTTCGGCGCAGCAGCACGCTTAGTACGGTTCTGCTTGGCTTTCGCCTTGGCGCGCTGGCTGCGCTTGTGCTGTTTGTTCGCCGATGACATGGTCGGATTCCTGATGGATAAGGCCATCTATCCTACAGCTTCAACGCGCACGCTTCGAATCTCAATCCACTATGAAAAGCGTAGCCCCCGATGAGGTGGAGGATCGATGGGGCTCAGCCTGGTCGGCGACCTGATAGCTCATGCCGGGCTTGAGCAAAAATTGCCGACCGTCTTCGAGTTCAGTATTGAGCTCGCCCTTGAGGCAAAACAGGATGTGGCCCTTGGTGCACCAATGGTCGGCCAGATACCCGGCTGTGTATTCCACCATCCGTACCCGAATGTTCCCGAATTGTTGCGTGCGCCAATAGGCGGTTCCGGTGACGCCTTTGTGCTCGGTAGGTTCGATGGTTGACCAATCGGTGGTGCCGAAGGGGATGCCGGTGATGTCCATGTCGACTCGTTTGCCAGAGGGGAGCGGACGAATGTAGCTGAGTCGACAGTGCACAGGAAGAAAATCCCAGGCAATAAAAAACCCCGATCAATTGCTTGATCGAGGTTTTCGGTATTTGGTGCCCAGAGACGGAATCGAACCGCCGACACGGGGATTTTCAATCCCCTGCTCTACCGACTGAGCTATCTGGGCAACGGGGCGCATTAAACGGGTTTTTCAGGGGGGCGTCAAGCAAGTTTTCAAAAAATATTTAACTATTACCGTCGCTTACGATTCGCCCCCGCACTGAACAGCTTATTCGGATGGCGGTACGTAGCCTTCGGCCTTGGCGTAATCTTCGCCGGAAAAGTACTTGTCCATCTCGCCCTGAAGGTATTTGCGATCTTCGGCGTTCATCATGTTCAGGCGTTTTTCATTGATCAGCAGGGTCTGGTGTTTCTGCCAGTCGGCCCAGGCCTTGGCAGAGACGTGGTCGAAGATATCTTCGCCCTTGGCGCCCGGGAACGGTGGACGTTCCAGGCCTTCGAGTTCTTCTTTGTACTTGCGGCACATGATGGTGCGGGTCATTGCAACTCTCCTGCGTTCATTACGGCGGCCGCGCGTTCGAGCAAGGTTTTGACCGGGGCGGCAAGGCCCAGGCGCGGCGGGGTGGCGAGGTTATACCAGAGCCAGTCGGCCTCGGCCACGTGATGGCCGGTTTCCCGGACCCGGACCAGCCAGGGTTCGATCGCCAACTGGAAGTGGCTGAAGGTGTGCACCAGGCCTGGCATTTCGTGTTGGCTGCCCAGTTCCAGCGAGTGCTGCAGGGCCAGGTGTTGCAGGTCGTCGAGGTCGTCGAGTTCCGGCAGGCTCCACAGCCCGCCCCATAGCCCGGTGGAAGGGCGTCGGTAAAGCAGGATCGCGCCCTCGTGGTTGGCCAGCATCGGCATCAAGGTGCGCTTTTTGGGCACCTCCTTGCGAGGCTTGGGAATCGGGTAGCGGGTTTCCAGGCCCAGCATGTGGGCCTCGCAGCCTTGCTTCAGTGGGCAGAGCAGGCAACTGGGCTTGCTGCGGGTGCAGAGCGTGGCGCCCAGGTCCATCATCGCCTGGGTATAGGCGTTGACCCGGTCTTGTGGCGTGAAGCGCTCGGCGGTGGCCCATAGCTGTTTCGCCACCTTGGGTTCGCCCGGGTAGCCTTCCTGGGCGGTGAAGCGCGCTAGCACCCGCTTGACGTTGCCATCGAGGATCGGCGCCCGCAGGCCCATGCTGATGCTGGCGATGGCGCCGGCGGTGGACAGGCCGATCCCCGGCAACTCGGTGAGTTTTTCCACGTCCCGGGGAAATTCGCCATCGTACTGCTCGACGACGATTTTCGCGGTTTTCTGCAAGTTGCGCGCACGGGTGTAATAGCCCAGCCCGGTCCACAGGTGCAGCACTTCGTCCTCCGGCGCGGCGGCCAGCGCTTCGACGGTGGGCAGTGAGGCCATGAACCGGTCGAAATAGTTGAGCACAGTACTGACCTGGGTCTGCTGCAACATGATTTCCGAGACCCACACCCGATAGGGTGAGATGTCCTGCTGCCAGGGCAAGTCGTGGCGCCCGTGGCGATCGAACCAGTCCAGGACGGCGGTGGAAAACTGCTCGGCTCTCATCGCTTGAACAACCCCTTGAGCGCATCTTTCAGCTCCGGGCTGACCTTATCGCCGAGTTTCTCATCGATCTTGTCGCCGAGCCGGTCGCCGGCCAGTTTCGCCGCGACCTTGCCCAGCCCGTCGTTGTCCAGGCGGCAGGCCTTCGCCCCCAACTCCAGTGGGCCGCGGCAGCGCAACGGCCATTCGACGTCGACGTAGCGTTCGTTGACCTGGCAGGCCGGGTCGGGCATGTCGCTCTTATCGCCTTCGACGATGACGCCGACGCGGTAATCCATGCCCAGCACCCGCAGATCGATATCGCCGTTGCCGTTGACGGCCATGCCGGGGATGCGGACTTTCAGGTCGGGGTTGTGGGCAACGCCATTGTTGAAGGTGAGGTTGCCGTTGAGTTGCTGGAACGGCGTGTCCTTGCCCCGGGGTTCGCCGCTGAGGGACTTGCGATTGAGGGTGGCAATGCCTTTGCACAGTTGCTGTTCGAGGTTGGCATTGAGCAGCACGCCATCGTTGATGACGAACCCGGCGTTGCCGTTGAGGCTGTCGATCAGAGCCTTCTGGCTATTGCCGGTGGCGGTGATCGCGCTGTTGAGCGTGACCAGGCCTTTGACCGGCGGATTCTTGCCCTGGCTTTCGATGATCTTCTCGGCAGGGACCCGGTTGATGCGGGTTTGCAGGCTCAACTGTGGCGTAGGCTGGCGCACATCCAGGGTGCCCTTGGTTTCGAAGTTGCCGCTGTACAGATCGCCCCGCAGATTTTCCAGGGTCAGCAGGCCACCCAGGCCGGTGGCCTTGAGCGCGGCGTTCTGGATCGGCAGTTTATCCAGGGTCAGTTGCCCGAAGGTCAGGTCGGCATCGAGGTCCAGCTTGCTCAGGCGCTCCACCGGAAACATCCGATCGTTACTCCAGGCACCCTGGGTTGGAGCGCTCGGCAACGGTGTGCTGCCGGCGCCGGCCAGGGCGCTGGCTTCGGTGTTGCTGACTTCGGCCTCACGGGCCGCCTTGGAACTGTCGGCTTCGGCGGATTTTGGCGGCAGGTAGCGGTCGACGTTGAACGTGTCGGCCTTGAGCTGCACGCGCAGGGCCTGTTTGGCAAAGTCTTCCACTGCGATACGACCGCTGAAGTTGCTGTCGTCGAGCTTCAGGTTGATGTTGTTGAACTCGACACTGGTCGGCGTGCCGGCAATGCGGCTGGCCAGCTCGACCTTGCTCAGGCTGCCTTCGGCCATGGCCGGGAGTGTCTGGCCGATGCTGTCGACAAACTTCGCCAGATCGAACTGGGCGATCGATATTCCACCGTTCAATTGCGGGGTCTTGTCGAGGTCGTTGACCTTCAGTTCACCCAGGGCGCGCAGTTGGTTGAGCGACAGCTTGATGCCGGTCCATTCGGCGACGTTGGCCGCCTTGTCCAGGAACAGTTGGCCTTGGGCGGCGAAATTCAGGGTCTTGCCCTGCAGGGGGGCGCCGGTGGCTTCGCCGGACAGTTTCAGGTCTTCGAACTTGTAGCGTTGCAGGGCCCGCTCGAAGCGCAGTTCGCCGGTCACTTCGGTGCGTACGCGCACGGCCGGCTGGTTGCTGGACAGGAAGGCGGTCAGGGTCACCGGAATGTTGGTGGAATCGTGGACCGGGCCGGTGCTCAGTTGGATGCTCTCGGCGGTGTACAGCTTGCCGGTCTGCTCGTCGGTGTATTCGACCCGGGCGTTGTTCACGGTCAGGCTGTCGATGTCCAGGCGGGTCGGCTGGGCAGGTTTTTCTGCCGGGGTGCTGGCGGGCGGGGCCGGTTGTTCGGTTGGTGCTGGGGTGTTCGCCGTCGTCGTGGAGGCTGGTGCCTTGCCGATGTCTTCCCAGTTGCCGTGACCGTTCTTGTCACGGTTGAGCCGCAGGTTCAGGCCTTCGACGCGCACATCGCTCATCTGCACTTCCCGGCGCAGTAGCGGTATCACCCGGACCGAGAGGCCAAGCATCTGCAGGTCGGCGAAAGGTTGGGTCGGATTGGCCAGGGTCGCGACGCTGGCGTCGTGCAACTCCAGGCCCAGCCAAGGGAACAGGCTCCAGCCGATGTCGCCATTGAGGGTCAGCTCGATGTGGGCCTTGTCGCGGGCTATCTGGCGGATCTCTTCTTTGTAGTCGTTGGGATCGAACAGGTGGGTCAGGGCAAAGCCCAGGGCCACAATGATCAGCAACAGCCCGAGAAGTACCAGACCCAGGATTTTGCCGAACGCTTTCATGGGCGAATCCTTGTAGGTGAGTTCAAAATTTAGCCGGGAGTATAACGCTGTGGATTGGTGGTGGTGCGTCGGGTGCTCGTTATAAGTCCCGTCCGTAGATCAATGTGGGAGCGAGCTTGCTCGCGATAGCGGTGTGACCGTCAATGAAAATGCTGAGTGGGCGACCGCCATCGCGAGCAAGCTCGCTCCCACACAGTGGTTCTACAACGGATGGGCATGAAAGCTCCTGAAAAAATAAATCGTTAGCCCCCTACAGAAAGCCAGCAAGCGTGCGATAAGACAGATGGCACGAAAAAGGTGATATCACTTTGGTTTCTCTGCCACGATCAAATGGTAACCTTTGCCCGTTCGTCCGTCCTTCTGCGACTTGATGTCGCACACTATGGAGCTTCACCAGAAAATACAGCCATGCCTGCGTGCAATGAAGGCTGAGGGTGACGCGTGGCTGACGGACCATTCCAATAATTGGGGGATACACAATGAGCACGAGCATCACGGCGGGCGGCATCGCCGACCAGCCAGCGTTCCTCTCCAAGGAACGCATCATCGCCAAGCCCGGTTTCAACCGGTGGTTGGTTCCACCGGCCGCACTGGCCATTCACCTGTGCATCGGCATGGCCTATGGCTTCTCGGTGTTCTGGTTGCCACTGTCCAAGGCCTTGGGTGTCACCAAGCCTGTGGCCTGTGCACCGGATATGAGCTTCATCTCGCAAGTCTTTTCGTCCCAATGTGACTGGCCGATCTCGATGCTCGGCTGGATCTACACCCTGTTCTTCATCTTCCTGGGTTGCTCGGCAGCCATCTGGGGTGGCTGGCTGGAACACGCCGGTCCACGCAAGGCTGGCGTTGTATCGGCCTTGTGCTGGTGCGGTGGCCTGCTGATTTCCGCGCTGGGTATCTATACCCACCAGATCTGGCTGATGTGGGTCGGTTCCGGGGTGATCGGTGGTATTGGCCTGGGCCTGGGCTACATCTCCCCGGTGTCGACCCTGATCAAGTGGTTCCCGGACAAGCGCGGCATGGCGACTGGCATGGCGATCATGGGCTTCGGCGGTGGTGCGATGGTCGGTGCTCCATTGGCCGCGGCGCTGATGAACCATTTCGCTTCGCCGACGGGCGTGGGCGTCTGGCAGAGCTTCCTGGTCATGGCCGCGATCTACTTCGTGTTCATGATCGGTGGCGCCTTGTCGTATCGCGTTCCGCCGACCGGCTGGAAGCCTGAAGGCTGGACCCCGGCACCGAAGAAAGCCGCGAACGCGATGATCACCCATCGCCACGTTCACGTGAACGTAGCCTGGAAGACCCCGCAGTTCCGCCTGGTCTGGCTGGTGCTGTGCCTGAACGTCTCCGCCGGTATCGGCATCCTGGGCATGGCTTCGCCCCTGTTGCAGGAAGTGTTCGGCGGCAAGCTGCTCGGCAATGACCTGCCTTTCGGTCAACTGGACGCCGTGCAACTGGGCCAGATCGCGGCCATCGCGGCCGGCTTCACCGGTCTGTTGAGCCTGTTCAACATTGGCGGCCGGTTCTTCTGGGCCTCCTTCTCGGATTACCTGGGTCGTAAAAATACCTATTTCGTGTTCTTCGCCCTGGGCTTTGCCCTGTACGCGCTGATCCCGAACCTGGGTCACCTGGGCAGCGTCGCGCTGTTCGTGGCGGCGTTCTGCATCATCCTGTCGATGTACGGCGGCGGCTTCGCCACCGTGCCGGCCTACCTGGCGGACCTGTTCGGTACGCAAATGGTCGGCGCAATCCACGGTCGCTTGTTGACCGCCTGGGCTGCGGCAGGCGTGCTGGGTCCGGTACTGGTGAACTACCTGCGTGAATATCAATTGAGCATCGGCGTTGAACGTGCCGCGGCCTATGACATCACCTTGTACATCCTCGCCGGTCTGCTGGTGCTGGGCTTCCTGTGCAACCTGATGGTCCGTCCGGTCGCCGACAAGTACTTCATGACCGACGCCGAACTGGCCGCCGAACAGGCGCTGGGCCATGACAAGGGTGCTGACAGCACCACGTCGCTGGAGTGGAAAGCCGCACCGGGCACCAAGCCCCTGGCGATCGCCGCCTGGCTGGTGGTGGGCATTCCGTTGGCGTGGGGTGTGTGGGTGACCCTGCAGAAAACGGCGGTGTTGTTCCGCTAAGACCGTTGCCCTGACCACCAGGTCAGGGCAACCCTTGTGGGAGCGAGCTTGCTCGCGATGGGGCGTGTCAGTCGACATCATTGTCTGCTGACCCACCGCCATCGCGAGCAAGCTCGCTCCCACAGTCGTTTTAGGTGATGAAAAAGACTTGTATGGACATGTCTATCACCGACAGCCCGGGGTTCAGCCCGTCAGTGATGTCACCTCTTGTGTTTCTGTTTGCCGCTCGCGCCCCTATAATGGCTGCCTTTTTCGCCCAATGATTTTGCGGAGCTGGTGATGGCCGAACGTAAGGCGTCTGTCGAGCGCGACACTCTGGAAACCCAGATCAAAGCCTCGATCAACCTGGATGGCACCGGAAAGGCCCGGTTTGATATCGGTGTACCTTTTCTTGAGCACATGCTGGACCAGATCGCCCGCCACGGGCTGATCGACCTGGACATCGTCAGCAAGGGCGACCTGCATATCGACGACCACCACACGGTGGAGGACGTCGGTATCACCTTGGGGCAAGCCTTTACCAAAGCCATCGGCGACAAGAAGGGCATCCGTCGCTACGGCCATGCCTACGTGCCGCTCGATGAAGCGCTGTCGCGGGTGGTCATCGACTTCTCTGGCCGCCCGGGCCTGCAGATGCATGTGCCGTACACCCGTGCCACTGTCGGCGGCTTCGACGTTGACCTGTTCCAGGAATTCTTCCAGGGCTTCGTCAACCACGCCAACGTGACCCTGCACATCGACAACCTGCGCGGGCACAACACCCACCACCAGATCGAAACCGTGTTCAAGGCTTTCGGCCGCGCGCTGCGCATGGCCGTGGAGCTCGATGACCGCATGGCCGGCCAGATGCCTTCCACCAAGGGCGTCCTGTAATGCAGACGGTCGCGGTTATCGACTACGGCATGGGCAACCTGCACTCGGTGGCCAAGGCCCTCGAGCACGTGGGCGCCGGCAAAGTGCTGATCACCAGCGATGCCGACGTAATTCGCGAAGCCGACCGGGTGGTGTTCCCCGGCGTTGGTGCGATTCGTGATTGCATGGCCGAGATTCGTCGCCTGGGCTTCGACAAGCTGGTGCACGAAGTCAGCCAGGACCGTCCGTTCCTCGGCATTTGCGTGGGCATGCAAGCCCTGCTTGAACGCAGCGAAGAGAATGATGGTGTCGATTGCATCAGCATGTTCCCAGGCCAGGTGAAGTTTTTTGGCAAGGGCCTGCATGAAGACGGCGAGCACTTGAAGGTCCCGCACATGGGCTGGAACGAAGTGAAGCAGACGGTGGATCACCCGCTGTGGCACAACATTCCGGACCTGGCGCGCTTCTACTTCGTGCACAGCTACTACATCGCCGCCGGCAATGCGCGGCAGGTGGTGGGCAGCGGTCACTATGGCGTCGATTTCGCCGCGGCCCTGGCCGATGGTTCGCGCTTCGCCGTGCAGTTCCACCCGGAGAAGAGCCATACCCATGGCCTGCAACTGTTGCAGAACTTCGCGGCGTGGGACGGGCGCTGGTAATGGCCCGCAAGAAACCGCCGATCCTCACTCTCACGCCCGAGCAGGAGAGTGAAGCGAACCGCAAGATCCAGCGGTTCATGGAGGAGCGTTTCGAACTGGAGCTGGGTTCGTTCGAAGCGGCGGAAATTCTTGACCTGTTTACCCGCGAAATTGCTCCGCACTATTACAACAGGGCGATTTTCGATGTGCAGACGCACCTTAAAGAAAGGTTCGAAAGCATTGAAAGCGACTTGTGGGCGCTCGAGAAAAACTGATTTTCGAGCCAAGCTGAATATTCGTATTTGAAGGTTTGCCAGATGCTGATTATCCCCGCTATCGATCTCAAGGACGGCGCTTGCGTACGTCTGCGTCAGGGCCGCATGGAAGACTCCACGGTGTTTTCCGATGACCCGGTGAGCATGGCCGCCAAGTGGGTGGAGGGCGGCTGCCGTCGCCTGCATCTGGTCGACCTGAACGGCGCTTTCGAAGGGCAGCCGGTGAACGGTGAAGTGGTCACGGCCATTGCCAAGCGTTACCCGAACCTGCCGATCCAGATCGGCGGTGGCATTCGCTCGCTGGAAACCATCGAGCACTATGTCAAGGCTGGCGTGAGCTACGTGATCATTGGCACCAAGGCCGTGAAAGACCCGGCTTTTGTCGCCGAAGCCTGTCGCGCGTTCCCTGGCAAGATCATCGTCGGTCTGGATGCCAAGGACGGTTTCGTCGCCACCGATGGCTGGGCTGAAATCAGCACCGTGCAAGTCATTGATCTGGCCAAGCAGTTCGAAGCCGACGGCGTGTCTTCGATCGTTTATACCGACATCGCCAAAGACGGCATGATGCAGGGCTGCAACGTACCGTTCACCGCTGCGCTGGCCGCTGCCACCAAAATCCCGGTGATCGCCTCCGGTGGCATCCATAATCTGGGTGACATCAAGTCGCTGCTCGACGCCAAGGCGCCGGGCATCATCGGTGCAATCACCGGCCGCGCGATCTACGAAGGCACCCTCGACGTCGCTGAAGCGCAAGCTTTCTGCGATTCGTACAAAGGCTGAGGACTGACCATGGCGCTGGCCAAACGCATCATCCCTTGCCTGGACGTGGACAACGGCCGGGTGGTCAAGGGCGTCAAGTTCGAGAACATCCGTGATGCCGGCGACCCGGTGGAAATCGCCCGTCGCTACGACGAACAGGGTGCGGACGAGATTACCTTCCTCGATATCACGGCCAGCGTCGATGGCCGCGATACCACGCTGCATACCGTCGAGCGCATGGCCAGCCAGGTGTTCATCCCGCTGACCGTGGGCGGCGGCGTGCGCACCGTGCAGGACATCCGCAACCTGCTCAATGCCGGGGCGGACAAGGTGTCGATCAACACGGCGGCGGTGTTCAACCCGGAATTCGTCGGTGAAGCGGCCCAGCACTTCGGCTCGCAGTGCATCGTCGTGGCCATCGATGCGAAGAAGGTCTCTGGCCCGGGCGAGACCCCGCGCTGGGAAATCTTCACCCACGGTGGGCGTAAACCCACGGGCCTGGACGCCGTCGAGTGGGCGAAGAAGATGGAAGGCCTGGGTGCCGGGGAAATCCTGCTGACCAGCATGGACCAGGACGGCATGAAAAACGGTTTCGACCTGGGCGTCACCCGCGCCATCAGCGATGCCCTGGGCATTCCGGTCATCGCCTCTGGCGGCGTCGGCAACCTGCAGCACCTGGCCGATGGCATTCTTGAAGGCCACGCCAGCGCGGTACTGGCGGCGAGCATTTTCCACTTCGGCGAATACACCGTGCCGGAAGCCAAGGCCTACATGGCGCATCGCGGTATCTGCATTCGCTGATCGCTGGACACCATGGCGGGCCCAAGGCACTCTTGGGCACACCATGGATTGCGGTAGCCCGACATGCTCAAACGTCTCGTTCTTGCCTTTGCGGGCGCCACGTTGCTGCTCGCAGGCACTGTCCGCGCCGCTGATACATCGCTGGTGTTGCTGACGGAAAATTTCCCCCCGTACAACATGGCCAAGAACGGCAAGAACTTCGCCCAGGACGAGAATATCCACGGCATTGCCGTGGACATCGTCCGCGAAATATTCAAGCGCGCCGATATCTCCTACAGCCTGACGCTACGTTTCCCCTGGGAACGTATCTATAAACTCGCCCTGGAAAATCCGGGTTACGGTGTGTTTGTCATGGCGCGGTTGCCGGAGCGAGAGAAGCTGTTCAAATGGGTCGGCCCCATCGGTCCGGACGACTGGATCATGCTCGCCAAGGCCGACAGCAAGATCGCCCTCGACTCGCTGGAGCAGGCGCGCCAATACAAGATCGGTGCATATAAGGGCGACGCGATTGCCGAGACGCTGGCCAAACAAGGGCTGAACCCGATTGTCGTATTGCGTGATCAGGACAACGCTAAAAAACTGGTCAGCGGCCAGATCGACCTGTGGGCCACCGGGGATCCCGCCGGGCGTTACCTGGCGCGACAGGAAGGGGTGGACGATCTCAAGACCGTGTTGCGATTCAACAGTGCCGAGTTGTACCTGGCGTTGAACAAAGACGTGCCTGACGAGGTGGTCGCCCGGCTTCAAAAGGCCCTGGATGAATTGCGCAAGGAAGGTGTGGTGGACGCGATCATGGCGCGGTATCTCTAAGAATTTCACCCATCGCAACGCCGCCATCGCGAGCGAGCTCGCTCCCACAGGGGATCTGCCGTGAACACAATTCTTGTGCCCGGTGCAGAATCCCTGTGGGAGCGAGCTTGCTCGCGATGGCGGCAGCGCGGTTTGAGATAGCGCTCAGCCGCTACCGATAAACCCCATCTTTCCCATGCCCAGCCATCGCTCGATTGCTGCGCAGGCTGATCATCGACTTGATGTCGATCCATTCAATGCCCTGGGCCTTGAGCTTGGGCAATTCGCGTTCGAGCACCGCCAGGGTCTGCGGGTAGGGATGGCCGATCATCACGGCCGAGCCTTGCCGGCGGGCCAGGTCGATGGCGGTTTGCAACTGCTGGGCGATGGCGGCTTCGGTGCGCTCGTCGTCGAGGAACACATCCCGCGACACACTGGCCAGGCCAATCTTCTGGGCCTCGGCGGCAGCGACCGTCTGGGCGCTGGTGCGGCTGTCGACGAAAAACTTATGGCGCTGCTGCAAGTTCGCCATCAGCCACGCCATGGCCTGGGGCTGGGCGGTCATGCGGCTGCCCATGTGGTTGTTGATCCCGCTGGTGTAGGGCACGGCCGCGAACGCGGTGTCGAGGCGCTTGCCCAGTTCTTCGATGGACAGTTCCGGATGCCAGGCGAACGGCCCGGTGGCCGGGTCCATGGGCATGTGCAGCATGACCAGCTTGCCGGCGCGATGGGCTTCGCGGGCGACTTCGGCGGCGTGAGGGGTGTCAGGCATGATCGCGGCGGTGACCGGACCGGGGAGGGCTAGAACCCGGCGATCCCGGGGCAGATTTTGCCCCAGGTCGTCGATGATCAGGCTCAGGTACGCCTTGTGTGGCGAAGAGGGTGTGGCGGGCGCCGCGTTAACGGCCCCTGCCAGCAGGCACAGCAGGACGACGGTGAAACGCAGGCCCATCTCAGCGGCCGGACGTGATGTTCAACCCTTTGAGCAAGCTCAAGGCCTGGGCCAACTGATAGTCGTCATCCTGCGGCATTGGCTTGGCCTTGGCGCCGGAACCGGTCGGTTTGTCGGCGCCGCCGTTGCCATTGCCCAGGTGACCTTGCAGGTCGGCTTCCTTGAAGTATTCGCTGTCCTGCTCATTGGTGATCTTGGCCTTGCGCACTTCGATGTCCGGGACAATGCCCTGGGCCTGGATGGAGCGGCCGTTGGGTGTGAAGTACAGCGCGGTGGTGATCTTCAGGGCACGGTCGTTGTTCAGTGGCAATACGGTCTGCACCGAGCCCTTGCCGAAACTGGTGGTGCCCATGACCACGCCACGCTTCTGGTCCTGCAGGGCACCGGCAACGATTTCCGAAGCCGAAGCGCTGCCGCCGTTGATCAGCACCACCAATGGCACAGCCTCGCTCAAATCGTTGCCGGTGGCCGAGAAGCGCAGTTCGGAATTGGCGATGCGGCCCTTGGTGTAGACAATCAGGCCCTTGGTGATGAAGTGATCCACCACTTCCACCGCCGACTGCAGCACGCCGCCGGGGTTGTTACGCAGGTCCAGGACCAGGCCGTTGAGTTTCTTGCCGTTGTCCTTGCGCATCTTGGCCAGGGCCTTGGCGACTTCTTCGCCGGTCTTGACCTGGAACTGGGTGATGCGGATGTAGCCGTAGCCCGACTCCAGCAACTGGCTCTTCACGCTCTTGACCTGGATGACCGCTCGCGTGAGGGTCACGTCGAAAGGTGTGCCGCCGTCGCGGACCAGGGTCAGGGTGATCTTCTGGCCGATCTTGCCGCGCATCTTGTCCACGGCTTCGGTCATGCTCTGGCCGCGGGTCGGTTGGCCGTTGATCTTGACGATGAAGTCACCGGCCTGGATGCCGGCCTTGGAAGCTGGGGTGTCGTCGATCGGCGAGACCACCTTGACGAAGCCGTCTTCGCTGCCGACCTCGATGCCCAGGCCACCGAACTCGCCGCTGGTGCTTTCCTGCAGCTCGGCAAAGTCTTCTGGCCCCAGGTAGGCCGAGTGCGGGTCAAGGTTGCTGAGCATGCCTTTGATGGCGTTCTCCAGCAGCACCTTGTCATCCACCGGTTCCACGTAGGCGGCCTTGATCCGGTCCATGACCTCGGCAAAGGTGCGCAGTTCGTCCAGCGGTAGCGGGGCCTTGGTGGTCGCGGCCGTGGCGGCGGGGGCCGACGGGGCCGGTTCGGCGGCGAAAGCCAGGGGCGCACCGATCACGAGGGCGATCGTCAGGGCCAGCGAGGTAAGGCGGGACAAATGCAGCATGTCGAACGAACTCCTTAATAGGATGGGCGCGCTTATCCTTGCGCACGACACCATTGGGCCGGGTCGCTGGGGCGACCCTGCTGACGAATAGCGAAATACAGTGCGGGCGTATCCTGCCCGCCACTGTTACCGACCGTGGAGATGGACTCACCGGCCTTGACCACATCGCCCGCGGCCTTGAGCAGGGTCTGGTTGTGGCCGTACAGGCTCAAATAACCGTTGCCGTGATCCAGAATCACCAGCAGGCCGGCACCGCGCAGCCAATCGGCGAATACCACGCGCCCGCCATGCACGGCATGCACCTGGCTGCCGGCGGAGGCGCTGATCATCACCCCGTCCCACTTGGTGCGGGTGTCGTCGCCGCGGGTTTCACCGAAGCGTGCAAGCAATCGACCATTGACCGGCCATGGAAGTTTGCCTCGTGCCGAAGCAAAAGCGCCGCCGAAGGTTTCGCCGTCACTGGAAACCAGCGCACCGGGGCTGGACTTTGCCGGCTTGCGCGGTGCGTCACCGGCGTCCGCGTCGGCCTGGGCTTCACGCAAACGCTTTTTTTCGGCTTCCTGCTGGGCGATCAGCGCTTTCTGGCGCGCTTCTTCCGCCTCTCGGGCCTGGCGGGCCAGGGTCTCTTCGATGGTTTTCAACACATTGGCCAGTTCGGCCTGGTCCTGCTCGCGGGCCTTGAGCTTGCTGTCGCGGGCCTTCACGTCGTCGTTGAGCTTGGCCAGGGCCACTTGGCGTTCCTTGCGAACCTTCTCGAGTTCTTCGCGCTGGGTGTCGAGGCTGCTTTTCTGCACCAACAACTGGGCCTGCTGCAGCTCGATGTCTTTTTCGACATTGGCCAGCTGGCGCAAGGTTTCGTTGAAGTTCTTGAGCTGTTCCAGGCGGGCCTGGCTCAGGTAATCGTAATAGGTGAGGGTACGGGCGAATTTCTCGGGGTTCTGCTGGTTGAGCAGCAGCTTGAGGTATTCCTGGCGGCCGTTCTGGTAGGCGGCCCGGGCCTGGATGGCGATCAGCTTTTGCTGTTCAGTGCGCGCGCTCTGGAGTTTTTTTTTCTCTCCATCGAGCCGCTGCAGCTCGGATTCGCTTTTCTTCAGCTCTTTTTGCAGGGCGTCGACCTGCTTCTCCAGCTTGCCCATCTCGGTTTCGGTGCCGCGCAGGTCTTTCTGCACGCTGGATTTCTCTTCCTGCAACTTGCCCAGCAGCTTTTTCAGCTCGGCAATGTCCTGGCGCGTGGCTTCCAACTGCTGTTGGGTTTGCGCGCGCTCGTCGGCAAAGGCCGGTTGGAGCAAGCAGGTCAGAGCGAGGGCTATCAGGACGCGAAGCATAGAGGCGGGCGACACCAGGGAAAGGGACGGCCTAGTATGCCCGCCCCAGGCTGCAAAAAAAACGCCCATTTGGGACTGTGTGATAACTGGCCCAAAAAACACCAGAAACCAATGTGGGAGCGAGCTTGCTCGCGATGGCGCCAGCACATTCAACAAAGATGTTGATTGGAAGATCGCTATCGCGAGCAAGCTCGCTCCCACAGGGTTTGCGGTGATTGATGGATCAATCAGACCAGGATCGAAGTCCCGGTCATCTCCGCCGGCTTCTCCATGCCCAGCAACATCAGCATCGTCGGTGCGACATCGGCCAGCACGCCACCGTCGCGAACCTTGAAGCCGCGCTTGCCGACATAGATGAACGGCACCGGTTCAGTGGTGTGGGCGGTGTGGGCCTGGCCGGTGGATTCGTCGGACATCTGCTCGACGTTGCCGTGGTCAGCCGTGATCAATGCTTCGCCGCCAACCTTTTCCAGGGCCTCGACGATGCGGCCAACGCAGGTATCCAGGCATTCCACGGCCTTGACCGCCGCGTCGAACACACCGCTGTGGCCCACCATGTCGCCGTTGGCGTAGTTGACCACGATCACGTCGTAACGCTGGTTTTCGATGGCGTCGACGATGCGGTCGGTCACTTCCGGCGCGCTCATCTCCGGTTGCAGGTCGTAGGTGGCGACTTTCGGCGAAGGGATCAGGATGCGTTCTTCGCCCGGGAAGGGTTCTTCACGGCCGCCGGAGAAAAAGAACGTCACGTGGGCGTATTTTTCGGTCTCGGCAATGCGCAGTTGGGTCTTGCCGTTTTTCGCCAGGTAGTCGCCCAGCACGTTTTCCAGGCTGCCGGCGGCGAAGGCCGATGGCGCGGGAATGCTGGCGGCGTATTGGGTCAGCATCACGAAACCGGCCAGTTTTGGCTGGCGGGCGCGCTCGAATTCCTTGAAATCGTCTTCGACAAACACCCGGGTCAGCTCGCGGGCGCGGTCGGCGCGGAAGTTCATGAACACCACGGCGTCGCCATCTTCGACTTTCACCGGCTCGCCGATAGTGGTGGCCTTGACGAATTCGTCGCTTTCGCCGCGCTCGTAGGCGGCTTGCAGGCCTTCCTGGGCGGTGGCGGCGTTGAATTCGGCGTTGCCGTCGACGATCAGGTTATAGGCCTGGGACACGCGGTCCCAACGGTTGTCACGGTCCATGGCGTAGTAGCGGCCGACGAGGCTGGCGATGCGCCCCTTGCCGAGGGCCTGGAACGTTGCGTCCAACAGCTCGATCGACGACGTGGCGCTTTTCGGCGGGGTGTCGCGGCCATCGAGGAACGCGTGCAGGTAGATCTTCTCGGCGCCGCGCTTGGCAGCCAGTTCGGCCATGGCGACCAGGTGGTCCTGGTGGCTGTGCACGCCACCGTCGGACAGCAGGCCCATGAAGTGCACGGCCTTGTCGGCGGCCACGGCTTTATCCACGGCGGCGCAGATAGTGGGGTTTTCGAAGAACTCACCATCGCGGATCGATTTGGTCACGCGGGTGAAGTCCTGGTACACCACGCGGCCTGCGCCGAGGTTCATGTGGCCGACTTCGGAGTTGCCCATCTGCCCGTCCGGCAGGCCGACGTCCATGCCGCTGCCGGAGATCAGGCCGTTGGGCACGGTGGCCCACAAACGGTCCAGCACAGGCTTGTTGGCCGAATACACGGCGTTGGATTCGTGGCTTTCACTGTGACCGAAGCCGTCGAGAATCATCAGGACCAAAGGTTTAGGCGTGGTAGTCATGGAATCCACTCGTGGCGGGTTAAAAGAAGACGATGGAAAAGGGACGGGCAGTTTAAAGGTAAGTTCCGGCGGCGTCACCGCCGGGCGGGGTTTGGCCGGCCTTGCGTGCTGTGTATACTGGCCGACATTTTAACGCCCTGGAACCTCCTTCGATGGTTGCTCACCTGATTCAATTTGCCACTAACCACTACATTCTCGTCGGTATCTTCGTCGTGCTGCTGGCGTTGCTGGTTGCCCACACGATGCAGGGCGGCGGCCGCAGCCTGAGCACCGGCGAACTGACCGCGTTGGTCAACAAGGACGCCGGCGTGGTGGTGGACATCCGCCCGAGCAAGGATTACGCCGCTGGTCACATTGTCGGGGCGGTGAACATTCCCCAGGACAAATTGATCGCCCGCATCGGCGAACTGGAAAAACACAAGGCCAAGACGCTGATCCTGGTGGACGCCCAGGGCCAGCATGCCGGCACCCACGCCCGCGAGCTGATGAAATCCGGCTTCACCGCTGCCAAGCTGTCCGGTGGCGTTGCCAGCTGGAAAGCCGACAATCTGCCCCTGGTGAAGTGAAATGCCCCACGTTGTTGTCTATTCCAGCGATTACTGCCCCTATTGCTCCAGAGCGAAGTTCCTGCTCCAGAACAAAGGCGTGGCCTTCGAAGAGATCAAGGTCGACGGCAAGCCGCAACTGCGCGCCGAAATGACCCAGAAGGCCGGACGCACGTCCGTGCCGCAGATCTGGATCGGCAGCACCCACGTGGGCGGTTGCGATGATCTGTTCGCCCTGGACCGCGCCGGCAAGCTCGACGCGCTGCTCAAGGCCTGAATTTCCCACTAAAGAACCTGAAAGTAAGAAGGATCTGCGATGACTGACCAACAGAACACAGCTGCCAGCGAAGAAGAAACCGCACCGCAATTCTCCTTGCAGCGCATTTATGTACGTGACCTGTCCTTCGAAGCCCCGAAAAGCCCGGCGATCTTTCGCCAGCAGTGGGAGCCGAGCGTAGGCCTGGACCTGAACACCCGTCAGAAAGCCCTGGAAGATGACTTCCACGAAGTGGTGCTGACCCTGTCGGTGACCGTGAAGAACGGTGATGAAGTGGCGTTCATCGCCGAAGTGCAGCAGGCCGGGATCTTCCTGATCAAGAACCTGGATGCTCCTTCGATGAGCCACACCCTGGGTGCCTTCTGCCCGAACATCCTGTTCCCTTATGCCCGTGAAACCCTGGACAGCCTGGTGACCCGCGGCTCATTCCCGGCCCTGATGCTGGCTCCGGTGAACTTCGATGCCCTGTATGCGCAAGAACTGCAGCGCATGCAACAAGAAGGCGGCGCGACCGTTCAGTAAGCGGCGCTGCCAGCCCCGGCACAAAACTGTGGGAGCGAGCCCTGTGGGAGCTGAGCTTGCTCGCGATGAACGATGACGCGGTTTTGCAGTTGAACCGTGTCGACCTCATCGCGAGCAAGCTCAGCTCCCACAGGCTCGTTCCCACAGGTGTTTCTGGCCGACAGCCAGGGCTCAGGCGAAACCGTTCTGCCGCCACGCCTCATAAACCGCCACCGCCACGGTATTGGACAGGTTTAGGCTGCGGCAGCCTTCGCGCATCGGCAGGCGCAGGCGCTGCTCGGCGGGCAGGGCGTCCAGTACGTCGGCCGGCAGGCCACGGCTTTCCGGGCCGAACAGGAACGCATCGCCGGCGACGAAGCTGGCCTCGTGGAACGGCCGCGAACCCTTGGTGGTAAAGGCGAACAGGCGCGGATGCCCGAGGCTTTCCAGACAACTGGCGAGATCGGCGTGACGCTGCAAGGTGGCATACTCGTGGTAGTCGAGGCCGGCGCGGCGCAGGCGCTTGTCGTCCATGTCAAAGCCCAGCGGTTCGATCAAATGCAGGTGGCAGCCGCTGTTGGCGCACAGCCTGATGACGTTGCCGGTATTTGGCGGAATTTCCGGTTGAAAAAGGATGACGTGAAACATGCACGGCTCCGCAGATAAAGATGAGCGGCATTCTACGCCGCAAACCGACCGACGTTCGAAGCTAATGCTTCGGGTGATGGGCTCTTTGGCTATCTTCGGCATGATGGTTGGGCTGATGATTGGGCGCCTGACCACGCCCGACCCGAGCGCGTTGCAACAGGTCGAGGTGACAGACGGAACGCTGGTGGCCTGGTTCAACAATGAACCCAAGCTCCATGGAGAAATTGTCGACGGCTCAGTGGCGCTACTGTTTCAAGCAGAAGGCCGGCCGCAGAAGGGCCAACTCAAGCTCAACGGCAAGGATGTGAACTGGCGGGTGCGTTTGAGTGACAAGGGATTGTTGCTGACGCTGGTAGCGGCGCGTCCGTTGCGAGGGGAGTGGACCGGCAGCGAAGTGGATGATCGCTGGCGGCTGGAGGTCCGTCTCCAGGAGCAATAAAAGAGGGAATCCCCGGCCTGCCTGTACCAAGGTCCCCAAAACGGGAGGGCTGCGCTTAGCGCATGGCCCTGAGTGTAAAGAAGGGAAACCTTGACCTGCCTGTATCAAGGCCCCCAAAACAGTGGGCTCGCTGAGCCCGTATAAAATGGGGAATCCCCGGCCTGCCTGTACCAAGGTCCCCGAAACTGGGTAGTGATCTAGCTATTGCAGGGGGCGTGCCAGTTTTTAATGGCTTGTCACAAAAAAGCTTCTAGTGAGGTTGAAAGCCCCGTATTTCGGGGCTTTGGCTTTTGTTTGTGCGGTTTTTCGGGTTGGATCGATTGGGTTTTGGCGTGTAGTGCATGTGCAATTGCGGTTCGCCGTGCATTGATGCGGTGCATGAAGCCTTCAAAAGCATCGCGAGCAAGCTCGCTCCCACAAGGGAAACGCAACTCCTGTGGGAGCGAGCTTGCTCGCGATTGGCCTTCAAGATCAGCGAAGGGCTAGAGGCTGATCAGCCCTCATCCCCGTCATCATCATCCCCACCATCGACCTTCATCCCCAACTCCTTGATCTTGCGGGTCAAGGTGTTGCGGCCCCAGCCCAGCAGCACGGCGGCGTCGCGGCGGCGGCCGGCGGTATGCTTGAGGGCGGTTTCGATCATGATCCGCTCGAACGCCGGCACGGCGCTGTCCAACAGGCTCGACTGACCGCGGGCCAGGGCCTGGTCAGCCCACTGGCGCAGGGCTTGCTCCCAGTTGGTCACGGGGGCCGAATCCTGCGGCAGGCTCAACAACTCCGGCGGCAGGTCGCTGATGTGCACTTCGCGACCCGAAGCCATCACCGTGATCCAGCGGCAGGTGTTCTCCAGCTGGCGCACGTTGCCCGGCCACGGCAGGTTCTTGAGGTATTCCTCGGTTTCGCTCTTGAGCAGCTTGGGCTCGACCGCCAGTTCCTGGGCTGCGCGGCTGAGGAAGTGCCGGGCCAGGGTCGGGATGTCTTCGCGACGATCCGCCAGGCGCGGGATATGAATCCGGATCACGTTCAGGCGGTGGAACAAGTCCTCACGGAATTTGCCGGCGTGGACCAGGGTTTCCAGGTTCTGGTGGGTCGCGGCAATAATGCGCACGTCCACCTTGACCGGCGTATGGCCGCCAACCCGATAGAACTCGCCATCGGCCAGCACGCGCAGCAAGCGGGTCTGGGTGTCGGCCGGCATGTCGCCGATTTCATCGAGGAACAACGTGCCGCCGTCGGCTTGCTCGAAGCGCCCGCGCCGCAGGTTGGCCGCGCCGGTGAACGCACCTTTTTCGTGGCCGAACAGTTCGGACTCCATCAGGTCCTTGGGAATCGCCGCCATGTTCAGCGCGATGAACGGCGACGCCGCCCGTGGACTGTGGCGGTGCAGGGCGTGGGCCACCAGTTCCTTACCGGTGCCCGACTCGCCGTTGATCAGCACAGTGATGTTGGAGTGGCTCAAGCGGCCGATGGCGCGAAACACTTCCTGCATCGCCGGCGCTTCGCCGATGATTTCCGGGGTGCGGGCCAGGGCCGGCACCTCTTCCATGCCCTGTTGTTCCTGGGCATGTTGATTGGCGCGCTTGACCAGCGACACGGCTTCGTCGACGTCGAATGGTTTGGGCAGGTATTCAAAGGCCCCACCCTGGTAGGACGCCACGGCGCTGTCCAGGTCGGAATGGGCGGTCATGATGATCACCGGCAGCCGCGGATGCTGTTCGCGAATCCGCGCCAACAGGTCCAGGCCGCTGGCGCCCGGCATGCGGATGTCGGAGATGATGACGTCCGGTTGCTGACGCGCCAGGCGACTCATCACCCCATCCGCGCTGTCGAAGCTCTGGGTGGTCATGCCTTCCTGTTGCAAGGCTTTTTCCAGGACCCAACGGATAGAACGGTCGTCATCGACGATCCACACGGTTTCACTACGGCTCATGTCGATGTGGCTCCTTGTTCCAGTGGCAGGAAGATCGAGAAGGTGGTGTGGCCGGGGTGGCTCTCACACTCGATCAAGCCCTGATGCTGACTGATGATGTTCTGGGTAATGGCCAGGCCCAGCCCGGTACCGTCCGGACGGCCGCTGACCATGGGGAAAAAGATGGTTTCCTGCAGCTCGGCAGGGATGCCCGGGCCGTTGTCGATGATTTCGATCTTGGTCACCAGGCGATGACGCACGTGGCCAATGGTGAACTGGCGCATGGCGCGGGTACGCAAACTGATGCGGCCCAGGCGCAGTTCGTTCTGGCTGCTGATGGCCTGCATCGCATTTCGCACGATGTTCAGCACGGCCTGGATCATCTGCTCGCGGTCGATCAAGACGTCGGGAATGCTCGGGTCATAGTCGCGCACCAAGGTGATGCAGCCCTGGCTTTCCGCTTCCACCAGGCTGCTGACGCGCTCCAGCACTTCATGGACGTTGCACATCGCCAGGGACGGCAGCTTGTTCGAGCCGAGCATGCGGTCCACCAGGTTCCGCAGGCGGTCGGCTTCCTCGATGATGACGTTGGTGTAGTCCTTGAGGCTCTCTTCCGGCAGTTCGCGGGCGAGCAACTGCGCCGCGCCACGTATTCCGCCGAGAGGGTTCTTGATCTCGTGGGCGAGGCCGCGCACCAGCATCTTGCTGGTTTCCTGTTTGGACAATTGCGCCTCTTCCTTGGTGATGCGCAGCAAGCGATCACGCGGGTGGACTTCCAGCAGCAGCAAGGTGGCGCCGTTGTTGAGGATCGGCGTGACCGCGTAATCCACGGTCAGGGTCTGGCCGGTCAGGGCGGTGAGCATCGCCTCGCGCTTGGTGAACGGGTGGGCCTGCTCCACCGCCTGGCGCAGGGAATTGAGCGCTTCGGCGGATTCGGTGAACAACTCGCTGATGAACTGCCCGTGGCTGCGCTGGCCGCTGACAGCCAGGAGCATCTCCGCCGCTGGGTTCATGTATTCGAGGCGCAGTTCGGCGTCGAGCAGAAGGGTCGCGGTGGTGAGGTTGTCGAGCAGCAAGCGGTGTAGTGCGTCGCTAATGGTCATCAGGACCTCTTTTGGAGCGTAGCAATTCGGGACCGGTCCCAAATTGCGCGCGCGATTGATGCGCTGTTGCTAGGAAAATGCAAAAACCAAACCAAGGCTCCGAAAAGAAGCGTTTAGAGCCTCAAAAGGGTGTTTTTCGGTCGGCTGCGTGGCGTTCTGCCAGCTTTTTCGGGTACTTTCGAACCAAAATGGGTGTTGGGTCTGGGAAGCGTGCAAGCTATTGCACCAATATAGTGCGCAAGCTTGGCCGGCGTTAGAAGAACGGCAAGATGCTGCTTTTTTCTTCTTCAGGCTTTTCGGCGAGGGGGCACTCGGGGCGCTGACCGTAATCGGCCGTGGCACAGGGCTTGACGCGGCGCTTCTGCGCCAGGGACATGCGCTGCATGTGGAAGGGCTGGTTGGCGGTGCGTTCGACGATACGGTCCTGCTCGTCGAGGATTTCGACCGCCAGATGATGGGTGCCTCGATCAATGTTGCTCAAGGCAAACACCGGGCTCGGCCCCGGTGCGCCCGTTGGCTTGCCGTCGAGCAACAGGCGGTAGCGGTGGCCTTTTTTCAGGCCGGGTTCGCTGGTGACACTGACGATCAGTTCGCCTGCGGTGCTGCGTATCGTTGCGTCCGGCTCGGGAATCAACAGCCTGAGCATTTCGTAATGAAACAGCGGCTCGGGCTGGGCTTGGGCCGCGGGTGCCGAGGTTGTACCCGTGGGCGCCGGCATCCGGTTGCCGGGTGGCAGTTGGACTTTCTTTGCGTTGCCGGGGCGCGGCTGATCGGTGAACACGCGATTGCCCTGGGCATCGATGTAGGTATAGACCTGCGCCATCCCGGGCAGCGCCGTCAGCGCCAGGCCCAGCGCAAGCCACCCACGGATCATGGTTGGTGCACCCGTTGTACGGTGAAGGTGACGGTTTCGCTTTGCTGCACGAGGTTGTCGCCGTCGACAACTTGAACCGCCAGGCTGTGCTCGCCCCGATCGATATTCACCAATTGCAGGCGCGGTACGTTGCTCGGCTGGCCGTAGGGCTGCCCGTCCAGCAGCAACCGGAACAGATGCGGACTGCGCAGGCGCGGTTGAGCGTGCACGCTAACGGTGAAGGTGCCGTTGTTGGCGCGCAGGGCCTCGTCGGTGGGGATGTCGGTCAGTTCCAGGATTTCGTAGGCATCGCGCGGTTCTTCGCTGTTGGCGGAGGGCGTAGGTGTGCTCGGGCTGGCCGGGGATTGGCGCTCGATGCTGTTGAGCGGCGGCAACTCTACCGTCTGGGCCGGGACGCCTTGGGGCGGTTGGTTGCTGTAGGCGGTGTTGCCCTCGGCGTCGGTGTACTTGTAGATCTGCGCGGCGGCGGGCAGAGCCAGTAGCAACAACAGGATGATTGAAAAACCACGACCCATGAAAATCGACCGAAAGCGAAAAGTGATGGGTGCAGCATAGGCTAGGCGGCGCGGATGGCCCAAGTTGTCGCCCCCAATCCCCTGTGGGAGCGCGCTTGCTCGCGATGGCGGTGTGTCAGTCACTGAGGTGCTGAATGTGCTGGTCCCATCCCGAGCAAGCTCGCTCCCACATTGGATCTGTGGTGTTCATAGCCTTTATGGCCGACGCTGGATCCCTGTGGGAGCGAGCTTGCTCGCGATGGCAGTGTGTCAGTCACTGAGGTGCTGAATGTGCTGGCCTCATCGCGAGCAAGCTCGCTCCCACATTGGATCTGTGGTGTTCACAGCCTTTATGCCCGACGCTGGATCCCTGTGGGAGCGAGCTTGCTCGCGATGGCGGTGTGTCAGTCACTGAGGTGCTGAATGTGCTGGCCTCATCGCGAGCAAGCTCGCTCCCACAGGGGAAGGGGCTGTCTTAAGCTTTTTTTGAAATGCACAGCTCTCCGGTTGCCCGGATCAGGGCAAGCCGGTGCACCGGGTGCTGTTTGTTGTGGTGGGTGGCTCGGGCCAGCCATTGCGGGCACTGCGGGTCGGTGCGGTAGGGGGCGAAGTCGGCCAATTGTTGCAGCAGGCGTTTTTGCAGGCGGTCGAGCTGCGGGCGGATCTGCCCCACCAGGTCCGGGCGCGGAAGGTCCGGGGCCTTGCCGTCCAGAGCCCAGTCGGACAAGTTGATGTATTGCACCATTTTGTTGGCTTCTATCTGGGCGGCGAAAAACGCTTCCACGGTTTCGCTACTCAGCTTGTAGACCGGTGCCTGGGCGACGGCGGCGGCAATGACTTCACGCTCGCGCTGACGGTCCTCTACGGGTTTGCCACTGTCCCATTTGCTCAGCGCTACTTGATCGGCGATGGCCAGGCGTTCGCCAATGGCGTTAAGCAGCGGGATCAGGGCCTCAGGAGCGTGAGTCGAGGCAGCTTCGGCGGTGGTAGCCAGCAGTGCGGCAGACAGGGCAAGGCAGAGCTTGAAGCGCAAAGTCATGGGCAGTCTCGTCTTCTATGGGGAGCGATGGGGCATCATGCACGTAACCGGCGCCCATGAAAAAGGCCTCCCGAAGGAGGCCTTTCTTTATTTCACGCCGTGCGTGGCGGCGCTTACTGGATTAGCAGCTGTAGTACAGCTCGTATTCCAGTGGGTGTACGAAGGTGCGAACCTTGATTTCTTCTTCGCTTTTCAGTGCGATGTAAGCGTCGATGAAGTCATCGCTGAATACGCCGCCCTTGGTCAGGAACGCACGGCCCTTGTCCAGCTCTTCCAGGGCTTCTTTCAGGCTGCCACACACCTGTGGGATTTCCTTGGCCTCTTCAGGCGGCAGGTCATACAGGTTTTTGTCAGCGGCATCGCCAGGGTGGATCTTGTTCTGGATACCGTCCAGACCGGCCATCATCAGTGCAGCGAAGGCCAGGTACGGGTTGGCCGCCGGATCCGGGAAGCGTGCTTCGATACGGCGAGCCTTAGGGCTGTTCACGTAAGGAATACGGATCGAGGCGGAACGGTTGCGAGCCGAGTAGGCCAGCATGACCGGAGCTTCGAAGCCTGGAACCAGACGCTTGTAGGAGTTGGTCGACGGGTTGGTGAAGCCGTTCAGGGCCTTACCGTGCTTGATGATACCGCCGATGAAGTACAGGGCGGTGTCCGACAGACCGGCATAGCCTTCGCCTGCGAAGGTGTTCTTGCCGTCCTTGGAGATCGACATGTGAACGTGCATGCCCGAACCGTTGTCGCCGTACAGAGGCTTCGGCATGAAGGTCGCGGTGCGGCCGTAGGCGTCGGCAACGTTGTGTACGCAGTACTTGAGGGTCTGTACTTCGTCAGCCTTCTTGACCAGCGTGTTGAATTTCACGCCGATTTCGTTCTGGCCGGCAGTCGCCACTTCGTGGTGGTGAACTTCGACGGTCTGGCCCATTTCTTCCAGTGCGTTGCACATGGAGGTACGGATTTCGTGGTCGAAGTCGAACGGTGGGACCGGGAAGTAACCGCCTTTGATGCCTGGACGGTGGCCTTTGTTGCCGCCTTCCACGTCCTGGTCGGACATCCACGAACCTTGTTCGGAGAAGATCTTGAACATGGAGCCGGAGATGTCGGACTTGAATTTGACCGAGTCGAAGATGAAGAACTCAGGCTCAGGACCGAAGAAAGCGGTGTCGCCGATGCCGGTGGACTTCAGGTATTCCTCGGCGCGGTGGGCGATGGCGCGTGGGTCGCGGTCATAGCCTTGCATGGTCGAAGGTTCGATGATGTCGCAGACCAGGATCAGGGTCGGCTCTTCGGTGAACGGGTCCAGGACGGCGGTTTCGTCGTCCGGCATCAGGATCATGTCGGAGGCTTCGATGCCTTTCCAGCCGGAGATGGAGGAGCCGTCGAACATTTTCCCGATTTCAAAGAATTCGTCGTCCAGCGCATCACGGGCCGGCATGGTCACGTGATGTTGAGTACCTTTGGTGTCAGTGAAGCGCAGATCAATCCACTTGACGTCATGATCTTTGATGAGTTGAACCGACTTCGACATATGTCCTCCGGGTGGCTTCGGGCGGGTAGTGGAGTGCCCTTAGATATGGGTGATGCCGGCGCGAATACTCTGCCAAGGCAACCTGCCTCACAAGGGAGCAAATTGCATGCCAGTGCCCCAGCATGGGTTTTTTGCACCAAATCCAGGCTTTTAATGGCGTAAATCAAAGATTGTCAGACAATAACGCACTGCAATGTAGCGCCGCCAATCGATAATGACCTGTTTTGGTGCATCTAAAACCATCTGCACATAAACTGGTTAAACCTTGAGCAATTTCCGCTATAATCCGCGCCCCCCTTTTTCGGCTGGCCGTTCGCGCGCTGTTTTCATGAAACTAATCGTAAAAGTCTTCCCCGAGATCACCATCAAGAGCCGCCCGGTACGGATGCGTTTCATCCGCCAGTTGGCCAAGAACATCCGTGCCGTGCTCCGAGACCTGGACCCGGCCGTGGTGGTGAATGGCGTGTGGGACAACCTCGAACTGGAAACCCGTGTCAGCGAACCCAAGCTCCTCAAGGAAATGACCGAGCGCCTGAGCTGCATGCCGGGCATCGCGCATTTTTTGCAAGTCGATGAATACCCGCTGGGGGATTTCGACGACATCCTGGCCAAGTGCATGCTCCATTATGGTGACGCGCTGGCTGGCAAGATTTTTTCGGTGCGTTGCAAGCGTGCCGGCAAACACCCGTTCAGCTCGATGGACGTGGAGAAATACGTCGGCAGCCAGTTGCGTCGGCAATGCGGCGCGGCCGGTATTTCGTTGAAAGACCCGGAAATCGAAGTGCGCATCGAAATTCGCGACCAGCGGTTGTTCGTGATCCACAGCCAGCACAACAGCATCGGCGGTTATCCGCTGGGTTCGCTGGAGCAGACCCTGGTGCTGATGTCCGGTGGCTTCGACTCCACGGTGGCCGCCTACCAGATCATGCGTCGCGGGTTGATGAGCCATTTCTGCTTCTTCAACCTCGGCGGACGTGCCCATGAATTGGGCGTGATGGAAGTGGCGCACTTCATCTGGAAGAAGTACGGCAGCTCCCAACGCGTGTTATTTGTGAGTGTGCCGTTCGAGGAAGTCCTGGGCGAGATTCTCGGCAAAGTCGATAACAGTCATATGGGCGTCATTTTGAAGCGTATGATGTTGCGCGCCGCTTCACGAATTGCCGACCGCCTGCAAATCGATGCGCTGGTGACCGGCGAGGCGATCTCCCAGGTGTCGAGCCAGACGTTGCCGAATCTGTCGGTGATCGACTGCGTGACCGAGAAGCTGGTCTTGCGTCCACTGATCGCCAGCCACAAGCAGGACATCATCGACCAGGCCAACGAAATCGGCACCGCCGAGTTTGCCCGGCACATGCCGGAGTACTGCGGCGTCATCTCGGTCAATCCGAAGACGGCGGCCAAGCGCGGGCGGGTGGAGCACGAAGAGAAAGAATTCGACATGGCGGTGCTCGAGCGAGCGCTCGAAAACGCCAGGCTGGTGCCAATCGATCGGGTTATCGATGAATTGGGCCAGGACATACAAATTGAAGAAGTCGGCGAAGCGCTGGCCGGTCAGATCATCATCGACATCCGTCACCCGGACGACGCTGAAGACGACCCGCTGAGTATCGCCGGCATCGAGGTACAAACGATGCCGTTCTATGCAGTGAACGCGCGTTTCAAGGAACTGGACCCTACTCGCCAGTACCTGCTGTATTGCGACAAAGGCGTGATGAGTCGCCTGCATGCCCACCATTTGCTCAGTGAGGGGCATGCCAATGTGCGCGTTTATCGACCGAGCTAAGTGCCCGGGGCTGTTTGCCTGTGGCCTGCGTCACCGGCCCCCCGACGCCGCCGACAGGCTGTAACGGCTTTGTCGGACTCAACGTAAATCGCTGCCACGACCTGTCAGCACACCGAATCCTCTGATCGAGATACACAAGTGATCGAAAATCTACGCAACATCGCCATCATTGCTCACGTTGACCATGGTAAGACCACCCTGGTAGACAAACTCTTGCGTCAATCCGGCACCCTGGAGCGCAACGAGCTCAACGACGAGCGCGTGATGGACTCCAACGACCAGGAAAAAGAGCGCGGTATTACCATCCTGGCGAAAAACACCGCCATCAACTGGAACGGCTACCACATCAACATCGTGGACACCCCGGGCCACGCCGACTTCGGTGGTGAAGTAGAGCGCGTGATGTCGATGGTCGACTCCGTGCTGCTGCTGGTTGACGCTCAAGACGGCCCTATGCCGCAAACCCGTTTCGTGACCAAGAAGGCTTTCGAAGCCGGCCTGCGTCCGATCGTGGTCATCAACAAGGTTGACCGTCCAGGCGCGCGTCCGGATTGGGTTCTGGACCAGATCTTCGACCTGTTCGACAACCTGGGTGCCACCGAAGAACAGCTGGACTTCAAAGTCGTCTACGCCTCGGCCCTGAACGGTATTGCCGGTCTGGACCACACCGCCATGGCTGAAGACATGACTCCGCTGTACCAGTCGATCGTCGACGACGTACCGGCGCCGAAAGTCGACCGTGACGGTCCGTTCCAGATGCAGATCTCGGCACTGGACTACAACAGCTTCCTGGGTGTGATCGGCGTTGGTCGTATCGCCCGTGGTCGCATCAAGCCGAACACCCCGGTGGTCGCCATCGACGCCGACGGCAAGAAGCGCAACGGTCGTATCCTCAAGCTGATGGGTCACCACGGCCTGCACCGCATCGACGTTGAAGAAGCAGCGGCCGGCGACATCGTCTGCATCAGCGGCTTCGAGCAACTGTTCATCTCCGACACCCTGTGCGACCCACTGAACGTCGAAGCGATGAAGCCGTTGACCGTCGACGAGCCAACCGTTTCCATGACCTTCCAGGTCAACGACTCGCCATTCTGCGGTAAAGAAGGCAAGTTCGTGACCAGCCGTAACATCAAGGAACGCCTGGACAAAGAGCTGCTCTACAACGTTGCCCTGCGCGTTGAAGAAGGCGACTCGGCCGACAAGTTCAAGGTTTCCGGCCGTGGTGAGCTGCACCTCTCGGTACTGATCGAAACCATGCGTCGCGAAGGCTTCGAAATGGGCGTAGGTCGTCCTGAAGTGATCATCCGCATGGTGGATGGCGTCAAGCACGAACCGTACGAAAACGTGACCATCGACCTGCCGGAAGAATCCCAGGGCGCGATCATGGAGCAAATGGGCCTGCGTAAAGGCGACCTGACCAACATGGTTCCGGATGGCAAGGGCCGTGTGCGCCTTGAGTACAACATCCCGGCCCGTGGCCTGATCGGTTTCCGTAACGAGTTCCTGACCCTGACCTCCGGTGGCGGCATCCTGACTTCGATCTTCGATCGTTACGACGTGATGAAGTCCGGCGACATGTCTGGCCGTCAGAACGGCGTCCTGGTATCGGTTGCCACCGGCAAGGCCCTGACCTACTCGCTGGAAACCCTGCAAGCGCGCGGCAAGCTGTTCGTCGAGCACGGCCAGGATATCTACGAAGGTCAAATCGTCGGTCTGAACAGCCGCGACAACGACCTGGGCGTGAACCCGACCAAAGGCAAGAAGCTCGACAACATGCGTGCTTCGGGCAAGGACGAAACCATCGCCCTGGTTCCGCCGGTCAAGTTCACCCTGGAACAAGCGCTGGAGTTCGTGCAGGAAGACGAACTGTGTGAAGTGACGCCTAAGTCGATCCGCCTGCGTAAGAAAATCCTTGGCGAAAGCGAGCGTACCCGCGCTGCCAAGAAAAGCGGCAACTGAGTTTCGACTTAGTTAGCGGCTGAAAAAAACGCCCCTGATTGTGAGATCAGGGGCGTTTTTTATGCTTGGAAGTTATGTGGTGTCTGTCAGGGCCCTATCGCGAGCAAGCTCGCTCCCACAGTTGATTTTCAGCGGATACAGATTTTGTGTCCGACATACATCTACTGTGGGAGCGAGCTTGCTCGCGATGGCGATGGTTCAGGCACCGCTGAACCATCTGTAGATCAGAATTTGTCCAACGTCCGCGGATTGCGCTCGCGCTCCACTTCCTTGGGCTTGTAGGCACAATACCCCGGCCGCGGTCCAACCCGCGGATGGTTGCGGCAGGTGTCCGGACGTTTCTCGTAAATGGTGCACAACCGGCTCTTGCGGTCCAGATAAAGGCAATCGTTGTTGCTCATGCGCTGGAGCGTGAAGATTTCCGACTTCTGGTTGTAGCGCTCGACGATCCCTTCCTTTTGCAGGCGCTTGGCGATGTTCTTCGGCGGGTCGCCCAGTTCGAACTCATCGACGATACCGATGCGGATCAGGTCCTTGATCTTGACCTCCACCGGCAGCGTGCAGCAGCTCGACACGCAGGAACCGCACATCGGGGCGGAGTACTTGGCCCAGGTATCGAGTCGGTCGATCTCCGCGGCGGCGATCAGGTTGGGCTTCATCATCACGGTTTACCAGCATGCATCAGGGCGCGCGATCATACCGGGACTGGTGAAATTTTGAACGACCATCTGCCGGTTTTTTTTCATCCCGGCAAAAACGCTCCAGGACCGGCACGCCCCCTGCATTCATTCGTCCATATGGCAGTTCCCTGGCGACGATTCTCCGGCGCGGTGGAAAAACCACCGAACCTGCGCCTGTACCGCCTGTCAGACCGACTAGGCTCAGACAATTCCATGCTCGTTCGAGGTCTCATCAATGACTCAAGAACCACTTGTTCGCGAAGCCGAAGTCGCTGCTTTTCGCGATGCTGTGTTGACCAAACTCACTTATGCCGTCGGCAAGGACCCCGATCATGCGTTTGATCACGATTGGTTCGAAGCTATTGCCCTGGCCGCCCGCGACCACATGGTCGAACACTGGATGGACCACACGCGGCAGATCTACCGCAAGGGCCAGAAGCGCGTCTATTACCTCTCCCTGGAATTCCTCATCGGTCGCTTGCTCTACGACAGCCTGAGCAACCTCGGCCTGCTGGACACCGCCCGTGAAGCCCTGACCGAGCTGGGCGTGGACCTGGAGCGCATCCGCCTGCTCGAGCCGGATGCGGCGTTGGGCAACGGTGGCCTTGGCCGCTTGGCGGCGTGCTTCATGGAAAGCATGTCGACCCTGGGCATCGCCGGTCATGGCTACGGGATTCGTTATGAGCACGGCCTGTTCCGCCAAGCGATTGTCGATGGCTGGCAGCAGGAGCAGACCGAGCACTGGCTGGACTTCGGCAACCCTTGGGAGTTCGAGCGCCCGGAAGTGGTCTACCCGATCGGCTTTGGCGGCAGCGTCGAAACCGTGACCGACGACACTGGCAAGACTCGGCAAGTCTGGTCCCCGGGCGAAACCGTGCGAGCCATCGCCTATGACACCCCGGTGGTGGGCTGGCGCGGTGCCAGCGTCAATACCCTGCGCCTATGGCGCGCCCGAGCCGTGGAAGACCTGCACCTGGAGCGCTTCAATGCCGGCGACCACCTGGGCGCGGTAGCGGAGGTGGCCCGGGCTGAAAGTATTTCCCGCGTGCTGTACCCGGCCGACAGCACCGAGGCCGGCCAGGAACTGCGCCTGCGCCAGGAATATTTCTTCGTCGCCGCCTCGTTGCAGGACTTGCTGCGCCGCCATCGCAACATGCACACCTCGGTGCTGACCCTGGGCGATCACGCGGCGATCCAGCTTAACGACACGCACCCGTCCATTGCCGTGGCCGAGCTGATGCGCCAATTGGTGGACGTCTACGACGTGGCCTGGGACGCGGCCTGGCAGATCACCCAGGACACGCTGTCCTACACCAACCACACGCTGCTGCCCGAAGCCCTGGAAACCTGGCCGGTGGGGCTGATGGAGCGCATGTTGCCCCGGCACATGCAGATCATCTACCTGATCAACGCCCAGCATATCGATTCGCTGCGGGCCAAGGGCGTGCACGATTTCGACGTGCTGCGCTCGGTGTCGCTGATCGAAGAGGACAACGGCCGCCGGGTGCGCATGGGTAACCTGGCGTTCCTCGGTTCCCACAGCGTCAACGGTGTGTCCGGATTGCATACCCAACTGATGCGCAGCACGGTGTTCTCCGAGTTGCACAAACTCTATCCGGATCGGATCAACAACAAGACCAACGGCATCACCTTCCGCCGCTGGTTGTTCCAGGCCAACGCCGAATTGACCTCGATGATGGTCGACGCCCTCGGCCCGAGCGTGCTCGACAACCCCGAGGAGCGCCTGATCGAATTGGAACCGTTTGCCGACAAACCGGCGTTTCGCAAGGCGTTCGCCGAGCAGCGGCTGCACAGCAAGAAAGCCCTGGCTTATCTGATCCACGAGCGACTGGGCATCGCCGTCAACCCGGCGGCGATGTTCGACGTGCAGGTCAAGCGGATCCACGAGTACAAGCGCCAGTTGCTCAATCTGATGCACACCGTGGCACTGTATCAGGCGATTCGTGCCGAACCGGAAGTGGATTGGGTGCCGCGGGTGAAGATCTTCGCCGGCAAGGCCGCCGCCAGTTATCACCAGGCCAAGCTGATCATCAAGCTGACCAACGACATCGCCCGGGTGGTGAACAACGACCCCACCGTGCGTGGTTTGCTCAAAGTGGTGTTCCTGCCCAACTACAACGTCAGCCTGGCCGAAAGCATCATCCCGGCGGCGGACTTGTCGGAGCAGATTTCCACGGCCGGTTTCGAAGCGTCGGGCACCAGCAACATGAAGTTCGGCCTCAACGGCGCGCTGACCATCGGCACCATGGACGGCGCCAACGTGGAGATGCATGAGCGTATCGGTGGCGAACACATGTTCATCTTCGGCCTGACCGCCGAGCAGGTGGAGGCGCGCAAGCAAAACGGAGAGTTCAGCGCCGCGCCGGACATCGCCGCGTCCCATCGCCTCAACGATGTGTTGCAGGCGATTCGTGGCGGGGTGTTCTCGCCGGATGATCCGATGCGCTACGCCGGGCTTGTGGATTCGTTGGTGGACTACGACCGCTTCCTGGTGTGCGCCGACTTCGACTCGTACTGGAACGCCCAGGCCAAGGTCGAAGAGCGTTGGCACGACTCCAAGCAGTGGTGGCGTTCGGCGGTACTGAATACCGCGCGCATGGGCTGGTTCTCCTCGGACCGGACCATCCGTGAATACGCCACCGACATCTGGAAAGCCCTGGAGTAGCATTTGCTGTAAGAAATGTGAGCGAAGCCCAACGGCGGTTGGGCTTCGTCGATATACTAGGCGCCAGTTTCGCCGGGTTGTGTGGCCGGACTCAGTAAATGGCAGCGCCAACATTCCAATGTGGGAGC
The DNA here is from genome assembly GCF_057655955.1 of Pseudomonas sp. Soil_N_39. Classification (NCBI taxonomy): domain Bacteria; kingdom Pseudomonadati; phylum Pseudomonadota; class Gammaproteobacteria; order Pseudomonadales; family Pseudomonadaceae; genus Pseudomonas; species Pseudomonas sp. Soil_N_39. The sequence goes on along the minus strand of NZ_JBDGLI010000001.1, from coordinate 368,587 downwards.
GAGTTGTGTGGGAGCAAGGCTTGCCCGCGATGAAAACGCCGCGGTCTCTTGAGGACCGCAGCGCCTGGATCGCGAGCAAGCTTTTCTCCCACACAGCCCGCTCCCACAGGGTTTGGGGGTTTCCACTAGACTGATCCAGGCACCGCATCACCCCGGTTACGCCCGCAACGGGCCGCTTAGGGATATCGACCATGCAATGGATCTTGACGTTGTTGGGCCTGGCACTCGGCTGGGTGGTGGACGAGTCGTTCGCCGATGCGCTGATAGGCGCACTGGTGGGGCTTGGCATCGCCCAGGCGTTTCGATTGGGGCGCCTGGGGGTCCAAGCGGCCAAGCAACAGATCTTGTTGCAAGAGGCCCAGCAGAGCTTGCTCACGTTGGAGGCCCGTCTGGCGGTGCTCGAGCGCGGTCAGGTGGCCGAACCGCCTGATCCGGCACTAGCGCCCGAGGTTGTCGTGCCCCAGGCCGCGCAGCCCGCAACGCGCACCGAACCGGAGCTCGTCTGGGAATTGCCGCCAGACCTCGAACCCGCTCCCGCGATGGCCACCCAGGCCAGCCAGCCGTTGCCCGATGACATTTGGAAGCCCGCGCCAGAGACGTCCAGTCAGCGTGCCCACCGCGACTTTGCCCCTCTGCCGCTGGAGCCGATGGTGGCGGAGCCGGCGGCCCCCCGTGGTCCGAATCTGTTCGACCGCGCCATTATCGGTGCGCGCAACTGGCTGTTCGGCGGCAACACCGTGCTGCGAGTCGGCGTGGTGCTGTTGTTCCTCGGCCTGGCGTTCCTGCTGCGCTATGCCACCGAAGGCATGGTGGTGCCGATCGAGTTGCGTTACGCCGGCGTCGCGGCCAGCGCCTTGGGCCTGCTGGGCCTGGGTTGGTGGCTGCGCAACCGCAACAGTAATTATGCGTTGATGCTCCAGGGTACCGGGATCGCCGTGTTGTACCTGACCGTGTTCGCCGCCATGCGCCTGCATCCATTGCTAGATTCCAAGGCCGCCCTTGGCTTGCTGGTAGCGGTGACGGTGTTCTCGGCGATCCTGGCGGTGACCCAGAATGCCCTCGGCCTGGCTGCTGCGGCGGCACTGGGCGGGTTCGCCGCACCGATCCTGACCTCCACCGGCAGCGGCAACCACGTCGCGCTGTTCAGCTATTTCATCCTGCTCAATGCCGGCATCCTCGCGATTGCCTGGTTCAAGGCCTGGCGCCTGCTCAACCTGATCGGTTTTGTCGGCACCTTCGGCATCGGTTTCGCCTGGGGCCTGCGTTCCTACGTGCCGGAACTGCTCTGGAGCACCGAGCCGTTCCTGATTCTGTTCTTCCTCATTTACCTGGCGATCGGCTTGCTGTTCACCCGCCGCAAGCTGTTGGAAATGGGCGATGCTCCCGAGGACGGCAGCCGCGAGGCGCTGCTGCGCTGGTCGGCGCGCAAGGGCGATTACGTGGACGGCAGCATGCTGTTCGGTCCGCCGTTGGTGGGCTTCGGCTTGCAGTTCGCGTTGGTGCAGCACCTGGAGTTCTCCGCCGCCTTCAGCGCCCTGGCCCTGGGCATGATCTACATGGGCCTGGCGCGGCTATTGATGGGCGGCCGCGCCCTGCTGTTGGCGGAAACCTGCCTGGCCCTGGGGGTGATTTTTGCCAGCCTGGCGATCCCCTTGGGGCTCGACGCCCGTTGGACCGCGGCGGCCTGGGCCGTGGAGGGCGCGGGGATCTTCTGGCTGGGCCTGCGCCAGCAGCGTCCATTCGCCCGGGCCTTTGCCTTGCTGCTGCAATTGGGCTCGGCGGTGGCGTTCATCAGCGAGTTGCGCAGCGGCGACGGTAGCCTGCTCGATGGTTCACCGCTGGGAGCGTTGATGCTCGGCGGCGCCTTGCTGTTCACCTTCTACCAACTGCACAAGGCTGAGCCTGAGCACTGCGCACATTGGGAGCGCCAAGGCCAGCCGGTGCTGGCTGTGCTGGGGTTGAGTTTCCTCTATCTGCTGGCACCGCTGTTCTTCCTCACCCACGGCACCGCCATCGCCTGGGCCCTGGCCGGTTTGGCGACGCTGTTCGTTGGCTTGCGCCTGCAATCGCGCAGCTTCCTGTTCACGGCGTTCGCGGTGCAATTGCTCGGCGGTGCGCTATTCCTGTTGCGCTTGCAAGGCGCCGAAGGCGATTCGGCGGCGGTGTTCAGCGCGGGCTGGAGCGGTTTGCTCAGTGCTTCGCTGATCGGCCTGGCGTTGATCGGCGGCATGTTGCTGGCGGCGCGCGACGACATGGTGCGCAACGATGTCCGGTTGCTGCGCGGCTTGTCGGTGGTGTTGTTGGCGGGGCTGGTGCTGATCAACCTCGCGGTGCTGTTCGTCCTGCCGTGGCAAACGGCGAGCGGTGTATGGGCGGCCAGCGGCCTGTTGATCATCTGGCTGAGCCTGTACCTGAAACAACGCGTGAGCTTTGTCTTCGGCCTGCTGTTGCAACTGCTGGGCGGTGCGGCGTTCCTGACGGCGGGGCCGACGCTGCTGGGGCCGCTCAATGCCGAAGATCTGCGGCCCCTGGCCCATAGCGGCTTCTGGACGCCGCTGGTGCTGGGGTTGGCGGCGCTGGTGGGCGCATGGCGCCTGCAACGGGCGCACGCGGCGCAGGAACTGGAGGCCTTGAGCTTGCAGCGCCTGTCCGAGCTGTTGCTGGTCTGGGGGGCGGGTTGGTGGGCGTTGGCGTGGGTCAGCGAAGTGCTGCGCTTTGCCCCGGCGAACCTGCAAGGCAGTTGGCTGCTGATGGTCGCGGCGATCAGTGTGGCGGTGTGGACGGTCTTGGCGCTGCGGTTGAAATGGCCGGCGCTGGGGTTGCTGTGCACGTTGTTGATTCCGGCGGCGGGCTGTGTGCTGGTGGCAACGGGGCACAGCTACTATCACCCGGCCGCGAATTTCGGCTGGCTGGCCTGGCTGGCGGTATTCGGCGTGCATTTCCTCTCCCTCAAGCACTTGGCGCCGACGCTGCCGGCCCAGGCGCGCAGTACGGCCCACGTGCTCGGTTGCTGGTTGCTGATGGCGGTGTTGATGCTGGAATTGCGTTACGGCCTGCTGTTGCTGTCCGAGCAGTACAACGCCTGGCGCTGGTTGGCCTGGGCGATCCTGCCGAGCCTGTACCTGGTGCTGATGGCAGCGCCGCGTGCCTGGCCATGGCCGGTTTCGGCACAGCCCCGGGAATACCGTGTCTATGCGGCGGCACCCATGGCACTGCTGATGCTCGGTTGGTTCTGGCTGACCAACACCTTCAGCGATGGCACCGCCGAGCCACTGCCTTACGTGCCGTTGCTCAACCCCTTGGAGCTGGGCCTGCTGTTCGCCTTGTTCGGTGTCTATGTGTGGGCCCGCAACGCCGTGGCGCAATCGACGAGCCGATGGAGTCGCGTTGGACACATCGCCCAATTGATCGCCGGTGTGTCGCTGTTCGCGTTCTTCACCGCGCTGGTGATGCGCACTGCCCACCAGTGGATGGGGGTGCCGTTCGAGCTGGATGCGCTACTTGAATCCATGTTCGTGCAGGCCGGCTTGTCCATTGTCTGGACCCTGATCGCCCTGGGCCTGATGATCGGTGGGCATCTGCGCCATCGCCGTGAAGTGTGGCTGATCGGTGCGGCGTTGATCGCCGTGGTCGTGGCCAAACTGTTCTTTGTCGAATTGAGTAACCGTGGCGGTCTGGCGCGGATTGTTTCGTTTATCGGCGTAGGCGTGTTGCTGCTGGTCGTGGGCTATTTTGCGCCGCTGCCGCCCAAGCGCCCGGAGACGGTCGCCCAGGATGAGCCGCCTATGCCTGTCAGTGAGGGAGTGTCATCTTGAGTCGCAAGTTGAATCGGATCGGGCTGGGCGTGGTCGGATTGTGGGTGGCGTTGTCGGCTACGGCCCAGGAACAACCGGCGGATTTCGCCCATCAGGTGCCGTTGGCTTTGAGCGGCGAAGGGCCGTGGTATCGCCTCGCGTTGCCACTGGACGTTCAGCTGCAAGCGCGGCAGACCGACCTGAGCGACCTGCGGGTCTTCAACGCGGCCGGGCAGGCCCAGGCTTATGCGTTGGTGCGCGAGTCGGCCCAGAGCCGGGAAAACCGTACCCTCACCGACGTGAAGTGGTTCCCGCTGTACAACGCCGCCGATGACAACGAGCGCGCGCCCAGTGTGCGAGTGCAATCGAATGCCAACGGCACACTGGTGGAAGTCCAACCCTCCAGCCGGCTCGAAGCAGGGGAAGAGGAGTTGCGTGGCTGGTTGCTGGATGCCAGCGCGATCAAGGCGCCGCTGCAGCAGTTGATTCTCGACTGGACCAGCGAACGCGATGGCTTCCAGCGGTTCACCATCGAGGCCAGTGACGACTTGCAGCACTGGCAGTCATGGGGCGAAGGCCAGGTGGCGCGTCTGACCTTTGCCGATGAGCGGGTCGAGCAGCATGAAGTGAGCCTGCCGGGGCAGCCGGCACGTTACCTGCGGCTGTTGTGGGATTCGCCGTCCTCCGCGCCGGTGCTGACCTCGGCCCAGTTGCAAAGCGCCAGCCGCGAAAACCTGCCGTTGCCGCTGGCCTGGTCCAAGCCTTTGGCTGGCAGCACCACGAAGGCCGGTGAATACACCTGGCAGTTGCCCATGGGGCTGAACATCGAGCAAGTGCAGGTCGAACTGAGCCAGGCCAACAGCCTGGCACCGGTAACGCTGGCCGGGCGCCGGGAAAGCAGCCAGCCGTGGCAGCCGTTGGGCAGTGGTTTGCTCTATCGCCTGACCCAGAACGGCCAGGATGTGCTGCAAAACCAATTGCAACTGTCCGGCCAGACCGTTCAGCAATTGAAACTGACGGTGGATGAGCGTGGTGGTGGTCTGGGGAGCGAAGCCCCGGCCCTGCGCTTTGCCGTGCGCCCGACCCAGGTGGTGTTCCTGGCGCGCGGCGAAGGGCCCTACAGTCTGGCGCTCGGCAGCGCGACGGTCAAAGCGGCAAACTTGCCATTGAGCACGCTGGTGCCCGATTACAAGCCGTCACGCCTGGCGACGCTGGGCACTGCGACGGTGAACGGGTTGGCAACCACCTCGACACCGGCTAGCGCCGCCACCCCCGCGACCGACGATACCAACTGGAAGAAAATCGGCCTGTGGGCGGTGTTGTTGCTCAGTGTGCTGTTCCTCGCGGCGATGGCGTTCAGCCTGTTGCGCAAGCCGCCGGTCAAGAATTGAGGTGTGCTCATCGCGAGCAAGCTCGCTCCCACAATAGACCGCGTTCGTCGAAACAGCTCGGTCAACTGTGGGAGCGAGCTTGCTCGCGATGGCGTCCTCCCAATCAACAGAAATACCCAAGCGAGCCCCCACCCCGTGAACTCAATCCTCCATATCCCGTCTCATAGGAGGAATTAAGTCCCGACTCGCGCTAAACTGCGCTGGTTTTTCCGCCCCCTATTCTTCGGAGCCGTCCATGTCCCGCGTTACCTTGAGTCGCTATTTGATTGAGCAGACCCGCAGCAACAATACCCCTGCCGATCTGCGCTTTTTGATCGAAGTGGTGGCGCGTGCGTGCAAGGAGATCAGCCACGCCGTCTCCAAAGGCGCGCTGGGTGGTGTCCTGGGCAGCATGGGCACCGAAAACGTGCAGGGCGAAGTGCAGAAGAAGCTCGACGTGCTGTCCAACGAAATCCTGCTCGAAGCCAACGAGTGGGGCGGTCACTTGGCCGGCATGGCGTCCGAGGAAATGGACAATGCCTACCAGATCCCGGGCAAATACCCCAAGGGTGCCTACCTGCTGGTGTTCGACCCGCTGGACGGTTCGTCGAACATCGACATCAACGCGCCGGTCGGCACCATCTTCTCGGTACTGCGCTGCCCGAACGAGTACCTGAGCCAGAACGAAGCCCTGAATGAAAAGGCCTTCTTGCAGCCAGGCACCGAGCAGGTCGCCGCCGGTTATGCCATCTACGGCCCTCAGACCATGTTGGTGCTGACCCTGGGCGACGGCGTCAAAGGCTTCACCCTGGACCGCGAGATGGGCAGCTTCGTCCTGACCCACGAAGACATCACCATTCCTGAAACCACCCAGGAATTCGCCATCAACATGTCCAACCAGCGTCACTGGGAAGCCCCGGTAAAACGCTACGTCGAAGAATTGCTGGCGGGCGAAGAAGGCCCACTGAAGAAGAACTACAACATGCGCTGGGTCGCTGCGATGGTTGCCGACGTGCACCGGATCCTGACCCGTGGCGGCCTGTTCATGTACCCGCGCGACAGCCGCGAGCCGTCCAAGCCGGGCAAGCTGCGCCTGATGTACGAAGCCAACCCGATGTCGTTCCTGGTGGAGCAGGCAGGCGGCGCTTCCACCGACGGTCACCAACGCATCCTCGATATCAAGCCTGAAGGCCTGCACCAGCGCGTGGCGGTGTTCCTCGGTTCGAAAGAAGAAGTGGCGCGCGCCACGGCCTATCACAAGGAGTAATCATGGCCGAGCCCTGGCAGGCGTTGCTCGATTGGTGGTTTGGTTCAGCCGAAACACCGGACGAAATAGCCGCTGACAAGGGCAAGCTGTGGTTTGGCAAAGGCCATGATCGCCAGGCGCGAGAGCGCTTCGGCGATCAGGTCGAGCAGGCACTGGCCGGCGGATTGACCGAGTGGGCGCAACGCCCGGAAGGTTGGCTGGCCCTGGTGCTGCTACTCGACCAACTCCCGCGAATGATCTTTCGCAACACCCCTAAAAGCTTTTCCGGCGACCTGCGTGCCCAAGCGCTGGTAGCCCAGGGCCTGGCGGCGGGGTTCGACGGGCAACTCAAACCGATCCAGCGGATATTCATCTACCTCGTACTCGAACACTGCGAAAACCTCGCGGTGCAGAACGAAGCCGTGTCGCGGTTTATCGACCTGGTCCGAGAGCAGCCTGAGGCGCAGCGGGCGGTGTTTGAAGACAACCTGGATTATGCCGAACGGCATCAGAAGATCATTGCCCGGTTTGGACGCTTTCCCCATCGCAATGCGGTGTTGGGGCGCGAGTCCACGGCTGATGAGCTGGAGTTTTTGAGCAGGCCTGGGTCCAGGTTCTGAGTTTTCTGCGCGTCTGATGCCGCTATCGCGAGCAAGCTCGCTCCCACAGTTGACCGAGTTCCGTCAGGGAAATCTGATCAACTGTGGGAGCGAGCTTGCTCGCGATGGGGCCCCTTCCAGGCGCTAGATCCGGAAACTGCCCACCAACTGCTTCAATCGCGCCGCCTGCTGCTCGAGGTCGGCACAGGCGCGCAAGGTGGCTTGCAGGTTTTCCACGCCTTCCTGGTTAAGGGTATTGATCTCGGTGATGTCGACGTTGATCGACTCCACCACGGCGGTCTGTTCTTCGGTGGCGGTCGCCACGGACTGGTTCATGCCGTCGATTTCACCGATACGCTGGGTCACGCTGCCCAGTCGTTCGCCGGCCTGGTTGGCGATGCCGACGCTGCTTTCGCTCTGGCGCTGGCTGTCGGTCATGGTCAGTACCGCTTCCCGTGCGCCGACTTGCAGTTCTTCGATCATCTTCTGCACTTGCTGCGCCGAATCCTGGGTGCGGTGGGCCAGGTTGCGCACTTCATCGGCCACCACCGCGAAGCCGCGCCCGGCTTCACCGGCCCGGGCTGCTTCGATGGCGGCGTTCAGGGCGAGCAGGTTGGTCTGCTGGGAAATGCTGGTGATCACCTCAAGAATCTGGCCGATGTTCACCGTGTTGCTGTTCAGGGTTTCGATGTTGCCACACGAATCGCTGATCTTGGCCGACAACTGCTGCATGGCCGCGATGGTTTTATCCACCACTTGCTGACCGTCTTCGGCCAGGCTGCGGGCATCGCTGGAATGTTGCGAGGCGAGGGCGGCGTTCTGGGCGATTTCCTGGGCGGCGGCGCCAAGCTGGTTGATGGCCGCGGCCACGCTGCTGGTGCGCGATGCCTGCTGGTCGGAGTTGAACATCGACGAGTTGGACGCACTGACCACGCGCAAGGCGACTTCGTTGACCTGTCCGGTGGCCGAGGCCACTTCGCGGATCGAGGTGTGAATGCGCTCGACAAAACGGTTGAACGACGTGCCCAGTGCGCCGAATTCGTCCTGGCCGTGGATGACCAGGCGGCGGGTCAGGTCGCCTTCGCCTTCGGCGATGTCATGCATGGCACGGCCCATGGTCAGCAGCGGCTGCATCAGCACGCGGATCAACATGCCCAGCAGGGCGATGATGAACACCACGGCGATGACCATGGCGATCAGTGCCGATGTACGGAACTCACTGAGCATCGCCAGCGCGGTGTCCTTGTCGAGCACCAGCGCCACGTACCAATCGGCGCCCGGCACGCCGTTGACGCGGGTGAAGGAGATGAATTGGGTCTTGCCGTCGAGATCGACTTCCTTCACGCCCGGGCTGATTTGCGGTGCGCCGTTGGGGTAGGCCTCGGCCAAGGTCTTGAGCACTCGCTTGCTGTCGGGGTGGATCAGGATCTTGCCGTCGGCGCTGACGATGAACGCGTGGCCGTGGCCGCCGAAGTTCAGCGAGTTGATGATGGCGCTGACGCTGGACAGGTCGATGTCCGCACCGGCCACGCCGATCATCTGGTTCTGGCGCTGTACCGGTGTGGCGACGGTGATCACCAGCTTGCCCGACGAGGCGGCGATGTAGGGCTCGGTGACAATGGTTTGCTGTGCGCTGTTGGCGGCCTTGTACCAGCCACGGGCGCGCGGGTCGTAGTCGGCGGCGCGATTGCCGGCCGGTACCGAGAACATCACGCCGTCGGTGCCGCCGAAATAGCTGAGCTGGAAGTTGCCGGTGTAGGCCGGCAGGCCCACGGCGCGCTTGAGGCTGTCGGCACTGCTGCCGTCCACGGCGATCTGCTGGGCCAGCGATTGCAGCAATTGGATACGGCCGTCGACCCACGTCTGGATGTTGCGGCTGGTCAGGCTGCCGAGCTCCTGCATGGAGGTCTCGGTGCTGGCGTGCAGGCTCTGGCGTTGACGATAGTCGTTGAACAGGATGAAACAGGCGAATGCAACGGCCACCACGAGGGCGGCAGCCAGCAGGATTTTATGGCTGAATTTCATGTTTCTGGTCATTAATAACACTACCGCGGAGGGACGGGTCAGGAAGGGCTGTCAATTTGCCATAGCGCAGGGTTTTGCGCTGTTACTTTTTATCGGCGCAGAAGCCCGGCCCATCAGGCGTCAGGGCGTCAATCCCGACGAAAGGTACGACGGCGTCACAAACCGGTTGATTCACCGATGAAACACCTCTGCACGGCCAATAAATACTGGGGACGTCAGGGAACCAGATAAGGGTTTTCTCTTCTAAGGATCAGGTTGGCACCCTGCCACCTCCCTTCCGTTCCAGGAGTTACACCATGTCGCTGCGATCTATCGCTCTGCTGTTTATGTGCGTCGTGTTGACCGCATGCAGCAAGGTCAACCAGGAAAACTATTCGAAACTGTCGGCGGGTATGCCCAAGGCCGAAGTCGAAACGTTGCTGGGAAAACCGACCGATTGCTCAGGCGCCCTCGGCATGTCCAGCTGCACCTGGGGCGACCAGAAAAGCTTTATCAGCGTGCAGTACGCCGGTGACAAAGTGTTGATGTTTTCCGGCCAAGGCCTGAAGTAAACCGAGGCCAGAGGCCTGCGGGAGAAAAATAATGATGCGGTTAGTTTTTGTGCTTTTGGCTGGCCTGGTTTTGGCTGGCTGTGCCACTTCTGGCGAAGATCCGCTGGCACCCAAGACGGTCAACAGCGTCAACCTCAAGCGTTACCAAGGGACCTGGTATGAGTTGGCCCGCCTGCCCATGTATTTCCAGCGCAATTGCGCGCAATCGGAAGCTCACTACACCCTCAAGCCAGACGGCAATGTGGGTGTGCTCAATCGCTGCCTGACCTCGGACTGGCAGTGGGAAGAAGCCAAGGGTACCGCCACGCCGCAGGTGCCGGGCAAGACCGACAAGCTCTGGGTCGAGTTCGATAACTGGTTTTCACGGATCGTGCCGGGCGTGGCGAAAGGGCAGTACTGGGTGCTGTACGTCAGCGATGACTACAAGACCGCCATTGTCGGCGACCCGAGCCGCCGCTACATGTGGCTGCTGTCCCGCACACCGACCGTCAATAGCGTCGTGCGCGAGGAACTGCTGAGCAAGGCGCGCCAGCAGGGTTATGACACGACACGACTGATCTGGCGCGCCTCGGATCGGCAGATGGCCAAGACCTCGGACTGACGGTCACCCGAAAACCAGTGTGGGAGCGAGCTTGCTCGCGATGACGGATTTCCAGTCAACATTGCGTTGAGTGTGAAGGCCTCATCGCGAGCAAGCTCGCTCCCACAGTGGTATTCCCACATTGATTCTTTGCGATCAGCCCAGGAGTTCGCGCAATACCTGGGTAAACGCCTGGGCGCTTTCCTCTTCGCCGGCATGACGCCCATCGCGCACAACCCACTGTCCACCGACCATCACATCGCGCACCTGGCGATCGCCGCCGGCAAACAGCCAGCGATTGAGGATCCCGTCGCCCTGGGCGGTGGCCAGGTATGGGTCGTTGCCATCGAGCACCAGCCAGTCGGCGCGCTTGCCGATGTCGAGGGCGCCGACCGGTTGTCCCAGGGCCTTGGCGCCGCCTTCCAATGCCGCGTCAAACAAGGTGCGGCCAACCATCGGCTGATCCGTCCGGTATAAGCGGTTGCGCCGTTGATCACGCAGGCGCTGGCCATATTCCAGCCAACGCAATTCTTCGACCACGCTCAACGACACATGACTGTCGGAGCCGATCCCCAGGCGTCCGCCCTGGGCGAGGAAATCCACGGCCGGGAAAATCCCGTCCCCCAGGTTGGCTTCGGTGGTCAGGCACAGACCGGCAATCGCCCGGCTCTTGGCAATGAGGCTGACTTCCTGGGCGTTGGCATGGGTGGCATGGACCAGGCACCAGCGCTGGTCGACCTCGGTGTTTTCGTACAGCCATTGCAACGGGCGGGCGCCGCTCCAGCTCAGGCAGTCATCGACTTCCTTTTGCTGCTCGGCGATGTGAATGTGCACCGGGCAATCACGGTCGCTGGCGGCCAGCACGTCCTGGATCTGTTCGGGCGTCACAGCGCGCAACGAGTGGAAACACAGGCCCAGTGCCTGGGACGGTTGCCCGGCCAGGATCGGCTGCAAGCGCGACTGAAGCTTCAAGTAGTTTTCAGTGCTGTTGATGAACCGGCGCTGCCCGTCATTGGGCGCCTGGCCGCCAAAACCGGAATGGCTGTAGAGCACCGGCAGCAGCGTCAGGCCGATGCCGGCGGCGCTGGCGGCGTGGCTGATGCGCAGGGCCAGCTCCGCCGGGTCGGCGTAGGGCGCGCCGTCGGTGTCATGGTGCACGTAATGGAATTCGGCGACCGAGGTGTAGCCGGCCTTGAGCATTTCGATGTACAGCTGGCGAGCGATGATGCCGAGTTGCTCGGGGCTGATTTTTCCGACGAGGCGATACATCAAGTCGCGCCAGGTCCAGAAACTGTCGTTGGGATTGCCCGCCACTTCCGCCAGCCCGGCCATCGCCCGTTGAAAAGCATGGGAGTGCAGGTTCGGCATGCCCGGCAACAACGGGCCGCCCAGCCGTTCGGCGCCGTCTGCGTGGGAACCGGCCTGGATATGGGTCAGTACGCCCTCGGCATCGACCTCAAGACGTACATCGTGGGCCCATCCACTAGGCAGCAGCGCGCGTTCGGCAAAGAAGGCGGACATGGTTCAACCTCATCGTGCGTAATTTGTATATACATATACAGACGTTTGCCTGGCCGGTAAACTCCGGCAAGCTAGCAACCTTATCCGCAGAACAGGGAACCGCCGTGCCGACTCCGCCTGCCAAACCGCCGCTGGCCGCACACATGGGTGACAGTCCGGCGCCCTTGTACGCCCGCGTCAAACAGATGATCACCCAGCAGATCGACAGTGGAAACTGGCCGCCGCATTACCGCGTGCCGTCGGAAAGCGAGCTGGTCAGCCAGTTGGGCTTCAGTCGCATGACCATCAACCGTGCCCTGCGGGAAATGACCGCCGACGGCCTGTTGGTGCGCATGCAGGGGGTGGGCACGTTCGTGGCCGAGCCCAAGAGCCAATCCGCGTTGTTCGAAGTGCACAACATTGCCGACGAAATCGCCTCCCGTGGTCATCGCCACACCTGCAAGGTGATCACCCTGGAAGAAGAGGCGGCCGGTTCCGAGCGAGCCCTGGCCCTGGACATGCGTGAAGGCCAGAAGGTGTTCCATTCGCTGATCGTGCATTTCGAGAATGACATCCCCGTGCAAATCGAGGACCGTTTTGTCAACGCACTGGTGGCGCCTGACTACCTCAAGCAGGATTTCACCGTGCAGACCCCTTACGCCTACCTGAACCAGGTTGCGCCACTGACCGAAGGCGAGCACGTGGTGGAAGCGATCCTGGCCGAGCCGAGCGAATGCAAGCTGCTGCAGATCGAGCGAGGTGAGCCGTGCCTGTTGATCCGCCGTCGTACCTGGTCCGGACGCCAACCGGTGACCGCCGCACGCCTGATCCATCCGGGCTCCCGCCACAGCCTGGAAGGGCGCTTTCATAAATGAGCCAGTTGAAGGTTTTACGCGCAGCGGATTACCCCCGCATGCCGTGGAAAAACGGCGGTGGCAGCACCGAGGAAATCACCCGCGATGCCGGGGCCGGCCTGGAAGGTTTCGGTTGGCGCCTGTCGATCGCCGATATTGCTGAATCGGGCGGCTTTTCCAGCTTCGCCGGTTACGAGCGGATCATCAGCGTCTTGCAAGGTGATGGCATGACGTTGAGCGTCGATGGCCAGGCCACGCGGGCTTTGCATCCGCTGGACCCTTTTGCGTTCAGTGGCGAGAGTCATGTGTATTGCACGCTGCTGGGCGGGCCGATTCGCGACTTCAACCTGATCTACGCGCCACAACGTTACCGCGTGCGGTTGCAGTGGTTGGGCGGCCAGCAGCGGTTTTTCAGCGAGGCGGGGACGGTGTTGGTGTTCAGTGCCGCCCCGGGATTGGCCATCAAGATCGCTGAATCTGCCGTGGATTTGGGACTCTACGACTGCTTGCAACTGAGCGGTAACACCGGGCTGGTGGATGTCTCCACCCACGGTCAATGCTGCGTGATCGAGCTGACGGCCCACTAATTTCAACTTCTTGAGTACCCTGTGGAAGCAAGGCTTGCCCGCGATGCAGGCGATGCGGTCTGCCAGAAAATCGAGTCGCCTGCGTCGCGGGCAAGCCTTGCTCCTACAGATAAATCCCCTCTTCACAAGGTGCCTGCCTACTGTTTCTTCTGCGCACCAACTTGTTACCGAATGCCCCAGCGTGGCGCAATACCACGCTTTTTTGTCCCTCTGATCTTCCCCTAAAAAGCCCTCTTAAAAAATTTCATACGGCTCGTTAACCCTTCAACTACAGGGCTTTCAGCCAATTCCCCAGCCGTTCCTAAGCATCACTTCCAACAAGTTGGCCGCTTGATTGCATATGCTTGTACATACAAGTAAAGACGTATGCGTATGAGTCACCGATATTCAACGCAACGTTCGCAAAATCGCTGCCCACTGCCCGGGCTGGTCTGGATTGATCGCTGAGGAGTTTTTGCTGTGACCGACGCTACCCGTAAACCCGAAAAATACCGTGACGTTGAAATTCGCGCCCCTCGCGGTAACACGCTGACCGCCAAAAGCTGGCTGACTGAAGCGCCGCTGCGCATGTTGATGAACAACCTCGACCCGGAAGTGGCCGAGAACCCCAAGGAGCTGGTGGTCTACGGTGGCATCGGCCGCGCGGCGCGTAACTGGGAGTGCTACGACAAGATCGTCGAAAGCCTCACCAACCTGAACGACGACGAAACCCTGCTGGTGCAATCCGGCAAGCCGGTGGGCGTATTCAAGACCCACAGCAATGCCCCTCGCGTACTGATCGCCAACTCCAACCTGGTGCCGCACTGGGCCAGTTGGGAGCACTTCAACGAACTCGACGCCAAGGGCCTGGCCATGTACGGCCAGATGACCGCTGGCAGCTGGATCTACATCGGCAGCCAGGGCATCGTGCAGGGCACTTATGAAACCTTCGTCGAAGCCGGTCGCCAGCACTACGACTCCAACCTCAAGGGCCGTTGGGTCCTGACCGCCGGCTTGGGTGGCATGGGCGGCGCACAACCCCTGGCCGCGACACTGGCGGGTGCGTGCTCGCTGAACATCGAATGCCAGCAGGTGAGCATCGATTTCCGTCTGAAAACCCGCTACGTCGACGAGCAAGCCAAAGACCTCGACGACGCCTTGGCGCGTATCGAGAAATACACCGCCGAAGGCAAGGCCATTTCCATCGCGCTGTGCGGGAATGCTGCCGAAATCCTGCCGGAAATGGTCCGTCGTGGTGTGCGCCCGGACATGGTCACCGACCAGACCAGCGCCCACGATCCCCTCAACGGTTACCTGCCGGCCGGTTGGACCTGGGACGAATACCGTGCCCGTGCCAAGACCGAACCCGCTGCCGTGGTGAAGGCTGCCAAGCAATCGATGGCCGTCCACGTCAAAGCCATGTTGGCCTTCCAGAAAATGGGCGTGCCGACCTTCGACTACGGCAACAACATCCGCCAGATGGCCCAGGAAGAGGGCGTCGAAAATGCCTTCGACTTCCCCGGCTTCGTCCCGGCCTATATCCGTCCGCTGTTCTGCCGTGGCATCGGCCCGTTCCGTTGGGCTGCGCTGTCCGGTGACCCCCAGGACATCTACAAGACCGACGCCAAGGTCAAGGAACTGATCCCCGACGACGCCCACCTGCACAACTGGTTGGACATGGCCCGCGAGCGCATCAGCTTCCAGGGCTTGCCGGCGCGTATCTGCTGGGTTGGCCTGGGCCAGCGCGCCAAGTTGGGTCTGGCCTTCAACGAAATGGTGCGCAGCGGCGAGTTGTCGGCGCCGATTGTCATCGGTCGCGACCACCTCGACTCTGGTTCCGTCGCCAGCCCGAACCGTGAAACCGAATCCATGCAGGACGGCTCCGACGCCGTTTCCGACTGGCCGCTGCTCAACGCCTTGCTCAACACCGCCAGCGGCGCGACCTGGGTGTCGTTGCACCACGGTGGCGGCGTCGGCATGGGCTTCTCCCAGCACTCGGGCATGGTGATCGTCTGCGACGGTACCGACGAAGCGGCTGAACGGATTGCCCGCGTACTGCACAACGACCCGGGCACCGGGGTGATGCGCCATGCCGATGCCGGTTACCAGATCGCCATTGATTGCGCCAAGGAGCAGGGGCTGAACCTGCCGATGATCACCGGCAAGTAACCCCTGAAGCCCATGTGGGAGCGAGCTTGCTCGCGATGAGGGTGTGTCAGTCGATGGAGCGGGTACTGACCCATCGCTATCGCGAGCAAGCTCGCTCCCACAGGGAAATTGCAGAGCCAATGAATTCCAGAACAATCCACCAGAGGTTGAACCATGGCTGTCACCAGCGAACGCGCAAGCAGCAAGCCGTTGATCGAGAAACGTTCGATCGATTACATCCCGGAAGCGGAGCGACACGGTCGGCTGTTGAGCCAGTTCACTCTCTGGATGGGGGCCAATCTGCAAATCACGGCCATTGTCACCGGTGCATTGGCGGTGGTGCTGGGCGGTGATGTGTTCTGGTCGTTGATCGGTTTGCTGATCGGCCAAGTGCTCGGCGGTGGCGTCATGGCGTTGCATGCCGCCCAAGGGCCCAAGCTTGGCCTGCCGCAGATGATCTCCAGCCGGGTGCAGTTTGGTGTGTATGGCGCGGCTATCCCGATCGTGCTGGTGTGCCTGATGTACCTGGGTTTCACCGCGACGGGAACCGTGCTTTCCGGCCAGGCGCTGGGCCAGTTGTTTGGCGTCAGCGACAGTGTCGGCATCCTCATTTTCGCCAGTGTCATCGTGCTGGTCACGGTGCTCGGTTATCGGGTGATTCACTTCATTGGCCGTGTCGCCAGCGTTATCGGTGTGATTGCCTTTGTTTACCTGTTCGCTCGACTGATCAGCCAGACGGACGTTGGCGCACTCCTGCAGATCCGCCATTTCAGCTGGAGCAGTTTCCTGCTGGCGGTGTCGCTCGCGGCCTCCTGGCAGATCGCCTTCGGCCCCTACGTGGCTGACTATTCGCGTTACCTGCCGAGCAAGACGTCCTCGGTGAAAACCTTTTTTGCCGCAGGCGCCGGTTCAGTCATCGGCGCACAGGTGGCGATGATCCTCGGCGTGTTTGCCGCCGCCTCGGCCAATGGGCAATTCGCCGGTCACGAAGTGGCCTACATCGTGGGCCTGGGGGGTACCGGCGCCACCGCTGCGCTGCTGTACTTCAGCATCGCGTTTGGCAAGGTCACCATCTCCACGCTGAACTCCTACGGCAGCTTCATGTGCATTGCCACCATCATCAGCGGTTTCCGGGGGCACCTGAACGTCACGCGTTTGCAGCGGCTGATCTTCGTGCTGGTCATCGTCGGCGCTGCGACCCTGATCGCGCTGCTCGGCCAGCACTCGTTCCTCGGGGCGTTCAAGTCCTTCATCTTGTTCTTGCTGGCGTTTTTTACGCCTTGGAGCGCGATCAACCTGGTGGATTACTACTGCATCACGCGCGAGCGCTATGACGTGCCGGCACTGGCCGACCCGAACGGTCGCTATGGTCGTTGGAATGCCCTCGGCATCAGCGTTTATGTCTTCGGTGTGCTGGTGCAATTGCCGTTCATCGCCACCAAGTTCTATACCGGTCCGCTGGTGGGAGCCATGGGCGGTGTGGATATCTCCTGGATCATCGGCCTGGTGGTCCCGGCGGCGCTGTATTTCGTCCTCGCCAAGAAGTGGCACAGCGCAGTACCCGATCAATTGATCCTGCCGCTCGAGCAGGACGCGGTTGACGCACAACCGAGCAGGGCGGGCCGCATCCAAGCGGTCTGATGGGACGTTGACAGGGCTGGATGCCTCTTGACTGCCGTAAGCCAATCCAACTGATTAGGAGCGTCACATAATGAAGTCGAACAAGACCCTGCTGACCACATTGCTTTCCATGGGCCTGCTGGCCAGCGCCGGCGCCACGCAAGCGGCGGGTTGGTGCGAGTCGGGTAAACCGGTGAAGTTCGCCGGCCTGAACTGGGAAAGCGGCATGCTACTGACCGATGTCCTGCAAGTGGTGCTGGAAAAAGGCTACGACTGCAAGACCGACAGCCTGCCGGGCAACTCCATCACCATGGAAAACGCCCTGAGCAGCAACGACATCCAGGTGTTCGCCGAAGAGTGGGTCGGCCGCAGTGAAGTCTGGAACAAGGCCGAGAAAGCCGGCAAGGTGGTCGGCGTCGGTGCCCCGGTCGTGGGCGCCATCGAGGGCTGGTACGTGCCACGCTACGTGGTTGAAGGCGACGCCAAGCGCAAGCTCGAAGCCAAGGCCCCGGGCCTGAAGAACATCGCCGACCTGGGCCAATACGCTGCCGTGTTCAAGGACCCGGAAGAACCGTCCAAGGGCCGCTTCTACAACTGCCCGGCCGGCTGGACCTGCGAGCTGGACAACAGCGAAATGCTGAAAAGCTACGGCCTGGAAAAAACCTACACCAACTTCCGCCCAGGCACCGGCCCGGCCTTGGATGCGGCGGTGCTGTCGAGCTACAAGCGTGGCGAACCGATCCTGTTCTACTACTGGTCGCCAACACCGCTGATGGGCCAGGTGGACCTGGTGAAACTGGAAGAAAAACCGGGCGTGGATAAGAGCGTAAGCATCAAGGTCGGCCTGTCCAAGACCTTCCACGACGAAGCCCCGGAACTGGTGGCGGTGCTGGAAAAGGTCAACCTGCCCATCGATATCCTGAACCAGAACCTCGGGCGTATGGCCAAGGAGCGGATCGAGTCGCCGAAACTGGCGAAGATCTTCCTGAAGGAACATCCTGAAGTCTGGCACGCCTGGGTCAGTGAAGACGCTGCCAAGAAAATCGACGCGGCTCTGTAGGTCGAATACCCCCGGCCAACCTTAGGGCTGGCCGGGACGTTCACCGCATCCACTTGATCGAGAGTCTCTTATGTTTCCCGAAAGCTTTACCTTCTCCATCGCCGATTGGGTCAACGGTTGGGTCGACTCCCTGGTGACCAACTATGGCGATGTGTTCCGGCATATCTCCGACACCCTGCTGTGGGCCATCGTCAACCTCGAAGGTGTGCTGCGCATGGCGCCCTGGTGGCTGATGCTGGCCATCGTCGGCGGCGTTGCCTGGCACGCCACCCGCAAGGTCGTGACCACGGCGGTGATCGTCGGCCTGTTGTTCCTGGTGGGCGCGGTGGGCCTGTGGGACAAGCTGATGCAGACCCTCGCGTTGATGCTGGTGGCGACGCTGATCTCGGTGTTGATCGGCATTCCCCTGGGCATCCTCTCGGCGCGCAGCAATCGCCTGCGTTCGGTGCTGATGCCGTTGCTGGACATCATGCAGACCATGCCGAGCTTCGTGTACCTGATTCCGGTGTTGATGCTGTTCGGCCTGGGCAAGGTCCCGGCGATTTTCGCCACGGTGATCTACGCCGCGCCGCCGTTGATTCGCCTGACCGACCTGGGCATCCGCCAGGTGGACGGCGAAGTGATGGAAGCCATCAACGCCTTCGGCGCCAACCGCTGGCAGCAGCTGTTCGGCGTGCAACTGCCCCTGGCCCTGCCGAGCATCATGGCCGGGATCAACCAGACCACCATGATGGCCTTGTCGATGGTCGTCATCGCTTCGATGATCGGCGCCCGAGGCCTGGGTGAAGACGTACTGGTGGGCATCCAGACCCTCAACGTTGGACGCGGCCTGGAAGCGGGGCTGGCCATCGTGATTCTCGCCGTGGTCATCGACCGCATTACCCAGGCCTATGGTCGTCCTCGGCATGAGGTGAGCAAATGAGCAACGCAGCCATCAGCAAGATCGAAGTCAAGAACGTCTTCAAGATTTTCGGCAATCGCTCCAAGGAAGCCCTGGAGCTGATCCGCCAGAACAAGACCAAGGACCAGGTGCTGGCGGAAACCGGTTGCGTGGTCGGTGTGAACGACCTGTCGTTGAGCATCGGCACCGGTGAGATCTTCGTGATCATGGGCCTGTCCGGCTCCGGCAAGTCCACGTTGGTGCGCCACTTCAACCGGCTGATCGATCCCACCAGTGGCGCGATCCTGGTGGACGGCGAAGACATCCTGCAACTGGACATGGACGCCCTGCGCGAGTTTCGCCGGCACAAGATCAGCATGGTGTTCCAGAGCTTCGGTCTGTTGCCCCACAAGAGTGTGCTGGACAACGTCGCCTATGGTTTGAAAGTGCGCGGTGAGAGCAAGCAGGTGTGCGCCGAGCGCGCGCTGCATTGGATCAACACCGTGGGCCTGAAAGGCTACGAGAACAAATACCCGCACCAGCTCTCCGGCGGTATGCGCCAACGGGTCGGTCTGGCCCGGGCCTTGGCGGCGGACACCGACATCATCCTGATGGACGAAGCCTTCAGCGCCCTCGACCCGTTGATCCGCGCGGAAATGCAGGACCAGTTGCTGGAACTGCAAAAGACCCTGCACAAGACCATCGTCTTCATCACCCACGACCTCGATGAGGCCGTGCGCATTGGCAATCGTATTGCGATTCTCAAGGACGGCAAGCTGATCCAGGTCGGCACGCCGCGAGAGATCCTGCACTCGCCGGCGGATGAGTATGTCGATCGGTTTGTGCAGCGTAGGGCTGCGGTGGTGTAAGGCTGAACTCAGTTGTGGCGAGGGGATTTATCTGTGGGAGCAAAGCTTGCTCGCGATACAGGCGCCTCGGTTCCAGAGAGGCCGCGTTGTTTTTATCGCGGGCAAGCCTTGCTCCCACAGATGTCCGCTCCTTGCCACAAATGTTATTGGCAACTTTATGTGCATGAGGCTTTAGATGTCCCAGGCTGAAAAAATCATCATCACCGGCGCTCCATTGCGTTGGCAGGACGTCGTCGCTGTCGCCCGCTTCGGCGCTGTGCTCGAGTTGTCGACCCAGACCTGGGCGCGGATCGACAATGCCCAGGCCATCGTCCAGCGCATCGTCGAAAGCGGCGAGCGCGCTTACGGCGTCAACACCGGCCTGGGGGCCTTGTGCAATGTCTCGCTCAAGGACGAACAACTCAGCCAGCTGTCGCGCAACACCCTGCTCAGCCATGCCTGTGGCGTCGGCCCGGTGCTTTCCGATGAGCAGACCCGGGCGATTATCTGCGCCGCCATCCTCAACTACAGCCAGGGCAAGTCCGGTATCCATCGCCGAGTGGTCGAGGCGTTGCTGGCGCTGCTCAATCGCGGTATCACACCGCAAGTGCCATCCCAAGGTTCGGTGGGTTACCTGACCCACATGGCTCACATCGGCATCGCACTGCTGGGTGTCGGCCAGGTCAGCTACCGCGGACAAATAGTCCCGGCGCAACAGGCCTTGGCCGCCGAGGGTTTGCAACCGGTGCAACTGGGGGCCAAGGACGGTTTGTGCCTGGTCAACGGCACGCCGTGCATGACTGGCCTGAGCTGCCTGGCCCTGGCCGATGCGACGCGCCTGGTGCAATGGGCCGACGTGATCGGCGCCATGAGCTTCGAGGCCCAGCGCGGCCAGATTGCCGCATTCGACGCCGACGTCATTGCCCTCAAGCCGCACCCGGGCATGCAGCAGGTCGGCGTGAATTTACGGGCATTGCTCGATGGCAGCGAGGTCATCGCCGCGAGCCTGGGCATCCGTACCCAGGACGCCTTGAGCATCCGTTCGATTCCCCAGGTGCACGGCGCCGCTCGCGATCAGTTGGCCCACGCCCGGCAACAGATCGAAACCGAACTCAACGCGGTCACCGATAATCCGCTGCTGCTGGGTACGCCGGAGAATTTCCGGGTCATGTCCCAGGCCAATCCCCACGGCCAGTCGGTGGCGTTGGCGGCGGACCTGTTGGCGATTGCCATGGCAGAGATCGGTTCCATCGCCGAGCGTCGCCTCGACCGCTTGATCAACCCCCACGTCAGCGGCCTGCCAGCCTTCCTGGTGGCCAACCCCGGCGTGAACTCGGGGATGATGATTGTGCAATATGTCGCCGCGTCGCTGTGCGCGGAGAACAAGCAACTGGCGCAACCGGCGGTGCTGGACAACTTCGTCACCTCCGGTTTGCAGGAAGATCACCTGAGCATGGGCACCAACGCGGCCCTGAAGCTGCACCGGGCGCTGGAAAACTGCACGCAGATCCTCGCCATCGAATACCTGTTGGCGGCTCAGGCCTTTGAGTTTCTCAAGGCCCAGCGCTTCGGCGCCGGCACCGACATCGCCTGGAAGCTGCTGCGCGAGCGCGTACCGGCCTACGACCAGGACCGCTGGCTGGCGCCGGACATCGCCAGTGCTGCGGCGCTGCTTAAAGATCCAATCGTGCTGCACGATGCTTTACCGAATTTGAATTGATCAAAAAACCGCCGGCGTGCCAAGGCATCCATCGCCCAAAAGGCGAGGGTGACGGATAACGGAACATTCCGGAGCGACTGGCGGGTGAAAAAACAAAACTCTCAAAAGGAGCAATACATGACTGCCTTAAACCTGATTCCCGGCCAATTGAGCTTGGCTCAATTGCGTGACATCTATCAGCAACCCGTGACCCTCAGCCTCGACGCCAGCGCGTCGGCGCAGATCGAAGCCAGCGTCGCCTGTGTCGAGCAGATCCTGGCCGAGAACCGTACAGCGTACGGCATCAACACCGGTTTCGGCCTGCTGGCTTCGACCCGCATCGCCAGCGAAGACCTGGAGAACCTGCAGCGCTCCCTGGTGCTGTCCCATGCCGCCGGTGTGGGCGAGCCGATCAGCGATGCGCTGGTGCGGTTGGTCATGGTGCTCAAGGTCAACAGTCTGAGCCGGGGTTTTTCGGGCATTCGCCGGCAGGTGATCGATGCGCTGATTGCGCTGATCAATGCCGAGGTCTATCCGCACATTCCGCTGAAAGGTTCGGTCGGTGCTTCCGGCGACCTGGCACCGCTGGCTCACATGTCCCTGGTGCTGCTGGGTGAAGGCAAGGCCCGCTACAAAGGCGAATGGCTGCCGGCTGTCGATGCCCTGAAAGTCGCTGGCCTCGCGCCGCTGACCCTGGCTGCCAAAGAAGGCCTGGCGCTGCTCAACGGCACCCAGGTGTCCACCGCGTTTGCCCTGCGTGGCCTGTTCGAAGGCGAAGACCTGTTTGCCGGCGCCCTGGCCCTGGGCAGCCTGACGGTGGAAGCGGTGCTCGGCTCGCGTTCGCCATTCGATGCGCGCATCCATGCCGCGCGCGGCCAGAAAGGCCAGATCGATGCCGCCGCCGCTTACCGCGATCTGCTGGGCGAGCGCAGCGAAGTCTCCGATTCGCACCAGAACTGCGACAAGGTCCAGGACCCGTACTCCTTACGCTGCCAGCCGCAAGTGATGGGCGCCTGCCTGACTCAGTTCCGCCAGGCCGCCGAGGTGCTGGTGATCGAGGCCAACGCGGTGTCGGATAACCCGCTGGTGTTCGCCGCCGAGGGTGACGTGATTTCCGGTGGCAACTTCCACGCCGAACCGGTGGCGATGGCCGCCGACAACATGGCCCTGGCGATTGCCGAAATCGGCTCCCTGAGCGAGCGTCGTATCTCGTTGATGATGGACAAGCACATGTCGCAACTGCCGCCGTTCCTGGTGGCCAATGGCGGGGTGAACTCCGGCTTCATGATCGCCCAGGTCACCGCTGCGGCCCTGGCCAGTGAAAACAAGGCGCTGTCCCATCCCCATTCGGTGGACAGCCTGCCGACCTCGGCCAACCAGGAAGACCACGTCTCCATGGCCCCGGCCGCCGGCAAGCGCCTGTGGGAAATGGCCGAAAATACCCGTGGGATTCTGGCGGTGGAATGGCTCGCGGCGTGCCAGGGGCTGGACCTGCGCGGCGGTTTGAAGACCTCCGTCAAACTGGAACAGGCTCGCAGCCTGTTGCGCGCAGAAGTGCCGTTTTATGAGAAGGACCGCTTCTTTGCGCCGGACATCAATGCGGCTACTGAATTGTTGGCCAGTCGTTGCCTGAATGAATTGGTCACGGCGCAGTTGTTGCCGAGCCTGTAAGGGCCTCATCGCGAGCAAGCTCGCTCCCACAGGGGTAGGGGTTGAACATTCATTTGGGATACACCCTGGCCCTTGTGGGAGCGAGCCTGCTCGCGAATCGATTTTGAATGAGACGAGGAGACTCGGGATGAAAACCCTCTGGCAAAACTGCCACGCCGCCACCATGGCCCAGGGCGTCTACTCGATCATCGAAGACGCGGCCATTGTCACCCAGGGCGAGCACATTCACTGGATCGGCCCGCGTGCCGAACTGCCGACGGGTGACTACCCGGCGGTCAACGACCTCAAGGGCGCCTGGGTCACGCCGGGGTTGATCGATTGCCACACCCACACGGTGTTTGGCGGCAACCGCAGCGGTGAGTTCGAACAGCGCCTGCAAGGCGTCAGCTACGCCGAGATCGCGGCGGCCGGCGGTGGCATCGCCAGCACCGTGCGCGCCACCCGCGCCGCCAGTGAAGACGAGCTGTTCGCCAGTGCCGCCAAGCGCCTGCAAAGCCTGATGCACGACGGCGTGACCACGGTGGAAATCAAGTCCGGCTACGGTCTCGACCTGGCCAGCGAACGCAAGATCCTGCGAGTCATCCGTCGCCTTGGGGCCGAGTTGCCGGTCAGCGTACGCAGCACCTGCCTGGCGGCCCACGCCTTGCCGCCGGAATACAAAGATCGCGCCGATGACTACATCGAACACATCTGCACCGAGATGCTGCCGGCCCTGGCGGCCGAGGGGCTGGTGGATGCGGTGGATGCCTTTTGCGAATACCTGGCGTTTTCCCCGGCGCAGGTCGAGCGCGTGTTCATCGCCGCACAACAACTGGGGCTGCCGGTAAAGCTGCACGCCGAACAACTGTCGTCGCTGCACGGTTCCAGCCTGGCGGCGCGTTACCAGGCGCTGTCGGCCGATCACCTGGAGTTCATGACCGAGGACGACGCCAAGGCCATGGCCGAGGCCGGCACCGTGGCAGTGTTGCTGCCGGGGGCGTTTTATTTCCTGCGCGAAACTCAACTGCCGCCTATGGATGCCCTGCGTAAGCACGGGGTGAAAATCGCCGTGGCCAGCGACCTCAACCCCGGCACCTCGCCGGCGTTGTCGTTGCGCTTGATGTTGAACATGGCCTGCACCTGTTTCCGCATGACCCCGGAGGAAGCCTTGGCGGGGGCGACGATTCATGCGGCACAGGCCTTGGGCATGGCGCAGACTCACGGTTCGCTGGAGGTCGGCAAGGTCGCGGACTTTGTCGCCTGGCACATCGACCGCCCGGCCGACCTGGCGTACTGGCTCGGTGGCGATCTGGAAAAACGCGTCGTGCGTCACGGCGTGGAAATCGATTGAGGAGAACGGTTGTGGAGAAGGTCCTGAATTTCAAGCAAGGGCGTGTGCCGCTGTTGGTCAGCATGCCCCACGCCGGCCTGCGCCTGACGCCGGCGGTGAAGGCTGGGTTGATCCCCGAAGCCCAGAGCCTGCCGGACACCGACTGGCACATTCCCAAGCTCTATGAATTCGCCAATGAGCTGGGCGCCAGCACCCTGGCCGCGGAGTACTCGCGGTTCGTCGTCGACCTGAATCGCCCCTCCGACGACAAACCGATGTACGTCGGCGCCACCACTGGGTTGTACCCGGCGACGCTGTTCGATGGCGTGCCGTTGTTTCGCGAAGGGCTGGAACCGTCGGCCGAGGAACGGGCGACGTATCTGCAACAGGTCTGGATGCCGTACCACCAAGCGCTGCAGCAGGAACTGGCACGGCTCAAGGCCGAGTTCGGCTATGCCTTGCTGTTCGATGCCCACTCGATTCGCTCGATGATCCCGCACCTGTTCGACGGCAAGCTGCCGGACTTCAACCTCGGAACGTTCAACGGTGCCAGTTGCGATCCGACCTTGGCCAGTAAACTCGAAGCCATCTGCGCCCGCCATGGTCAGTTCACCCACGTGCTCAACGGGCGTTTCAAGGGTGGCCACATCACGCGGCACTATGGCAACCCGGCCGAAGACATCCATGCGGTGCAACTGGAACTGTGCCAGAGCACCTACATGGAAGAGTTCGAACCGTTCAACTACCGCCCGGATCTGGCGGCACCGACCCAAGTGGTACTCAAGGAGCTGCTGGAAGGTTTCCTGGCGTGGGGACGGCAGGCTTACAAGAAATAAAGGCCTACCAATACTCCTGTAGCGAGGGGACTTACCTGTGGGAGCAAGGCTTGCTCGCGATACAGGCGCCTCGGTTTCAGGGGAACCGCGGTGTCTTCATCGCGGGCAAGCCTTGCTCCCACAGATCCTCTCGCTACAGGTTTGTGTTGTTCTTGAGCCTCGGGCGGAAACTGTCGCCACCGTGCAAAACCGCGTCGCCACAGTTCACCTTCGCCCCCTCGACGCTGCGTAATGTTCCGGTCACGGTGCGCCAAGACACCGACCTACAATAATCCCGCTGCCGCACGAGACCTCCCCCGATGAAAAGACTGTTCAAAGGCTGTCTGTCGATCCTCTGCGGTACCGCTATCTTGAGCACCGGCGCGATGGCCGCCGAGCCTGCGTCCTGCCAGACCGTGCGCATGGGCGTGGTCAACTGGACCGATGTGATCGCCACCAGCGGCATGGCCGATGTGCTGCTCACCGGACTGGGCTACGACAGCAAGCAGACCAGCGCCGTGCAACAGATCATCTTCGCCGGCATCCGCGACAAGCGGCTCGACATCTTCCTGGGGTATTGGAAGCCGGCGATGGACAAGAACATCGCGCCGTTCCTGGCGGCCAACCAGGTGAAGGTGCTGGACAAACCAAGCCTGGCCGACGCCCAGGCCACATTGGCCGTACCGGATTACGTGGCGGCGGCGGGGCTCAAGACCTTTGCCGACATCGCCCGGTTCAAGGATCAGCTCGGCGGCAAGATCTACGGCATCGAGCCGGGCAGTGGCGCCAACACCACCATCAAGACCCTGATTGAAACCAACCACTTCGGCCTCAAGGACTTCAAACTGATCGAGTCCGGTGAAGCGGGGATGCTGGCGGCGGTGCAGCGGGCGGTGAACCGCAAGGAGTTCGTGGTCTTCGTCGGCTGGACCCCGCACCCGATGAACATCAATATGAATATCACGTACCTGACTGGCAGCGAGGACGTCTACGGCCCGAACGAAGGCGCCGCGACCGTGTCCACCGTAACAGCGCCGGACTATGCACAGCGGTGCCCGAATGTAAACCGGCTGTTGGAAAATCTCACCTTCACCGCTGCCCAGGAGAGTCAGTTGATGGTGCCGATCATGGCGCGCAAGACACCCCAGGATGTCGCCCGGCAATGGCTGCGCGAGCATCCCGAGGATTTGCAGCGCTGGCTGGCTGGCGTCGCGAGCTTTGATGGCAAGGATGGCGTAGCGGCGGTGCAGGCCAGTCTCAAAAAATGACCTACCTAGCTGCGGCGGGGTGATTTATCTGTGGTGGAATGATTTATCTGTGGGAGCAAGGCTTGCCCGCGATAGCGATGTGTCAGCCGAAATAACGATTGGATGTACCACTGCCATCGCGGGCAAGCCTTGCTCCCACATTTTAATAGGTGGTGTTCATCATGGCCTCATATCCACTCTCTAAACAGATATCAGCCTTCATCGACCAGACCCTGAGCTTCACCAGCCCGGACGACAGCCTCGCCGGTTCGCGCCAGGCCTACAGCCGAATGTGCCGGGCGTTCAGTCCCCCATGTCCGCCGACGCTGGCCATCGAGGATTTCGAGCTGGCCGGCGTGGCGGTGCGGGCCTATTACCCGCAGCGCGCGGCACCGATTGCCGGCTGGCCATGCCTTCTTTACCTGCACGGTGGCGGTTGGGTGGTGGGGGACCTGGACTCCCATGACTTCATCTGCATGGCGCTGGCGGCTGAGCTGGGCGCGTTGGTGGTGGCGGTGGATTACCGGCTGGCCCCGGAACATCCATTTCCGGCCGGTTTCGAAGATTGCCTCGCAGTGTGGCGTCACCTGACGGACGCCCCGTTTGCCATCGACCCGCGTCGTCGGCTGGTGGTTGGTGACAGTGCCGGCGGCAATCTCGCCGCCGCGTTATGCCTGGCCTTGCGCGACGCTGGACAACCATTACCCCGGGCCCAGGTCTTGATTTATCCGGCGCTCGGCGGCCCCGCGGATCTGCCCTCGCGCCACGAGTGCTTCGATGCCCCACTCCTGAGCAGCCGCGACCTGGCACGTTATGAGGCGCTGTACCTGGGTGGCGCTCGGCCCTCGCCCTATGCCATGCCGCTACTTGCCGCCGACTTGAGCGGCTTGCCGCCAGCCCTGGTCGCCGTCGCGCAATGGGACCCGCTGCGCGACGATGGCGTCCGTTACAGCGAGCGGCTGAACGCCGCAGGAGGCGACGCCGTGCTGTATCTCGGCAAAGGGTTGGTCCACGGTTGCCTGCGTGGCCGGGGCCAGGTGCCAGAGGTCGATCGGATGTATCGCACCCTGTTGGCGTACCTGGCTGACATGCTTTGACTGCGCAGGGGGCATGCTCATTAAGGTCATTCGGGTTTATGATGCCGAACGGCAGACTAAATAGAAGTCCCTACAGGGATGACTCGACCCCTTACGGAGCGCGCAATGCAGACTTTGTACCCGCAGATCAAACCCCATGCCCGGCACGATCTGGCTGTCGATGACACCCACACGCTCTATGTCGATGAAAGCGGCTCCCCGGAAGGCCTGCCAGTGGTGTTCATTCACGGCGGCCCGGGTGCCGGCTGCGATGCGCAGAGCCGTCGTTACTTCGATCCGAACCTGTACCGCATCGTCACCTTCGATCAGCGCGGGTGCGGTCGGTCCACCCCCCACGCCAGCCTGGAAAACAACACCACCTGGGACCTGGTTGAAGACCTGGAGCGCATCCGCAAGCACCTGGGCATCGAGAAATGGGTGCTGTTCGGCGGTTCCTGGGGTTCGACCCTGGCCCTGGCGTATGCCCAGACCCATCCGGAGCGGGTGCATGGCCTGATCCTGCGTGGGATCTTTCTCTGCCGTCCGCAGGAAATCGAGTGGTTCTATCAGGCTGGCGCCAGTCGCCTGTTTCCCGACTACTGGCAGGACTACATCGCACCGATCCCGTTGGACGAGCGCGATGACCTGCTCAGCGCTTTCCACAAACGCCTGACCGGCAACGACCAGATCGCCCAGATGCACGCGGCCAAGGCCTGGTCCACCTGGGAAGGTCGCACCGCGACCCTGCGTCCGAACCCGCTGGTGGTCGATCGCTTCTCCGAGCCGCAACGGGCGCTGTCCATCGCCCGGATCGAATGCCACTACTTCACCAACAACGCCTTCCTCGAACCCAACCAGTTGATTCGCGACATGGGCAAGATCGCCCATTTGCCGGGCGTCATCGTGCACGGCCGCTACGACGTCATCTGCCCATTGGACAATGCCTGGGAGCTACATCAGAACTGGCCCAACAGCGAGCTGCAGGTGATCCGCGACGCCGGTCACGCCGCTTCGGAGCCGGGGATTACCGATGCACTGGTGCGCGCCGCCGCGCAAATGGCCCGGCGCCTGCTTGATCTGCCGCCCGAAGAAGCATGAAGGGGCTGTTGCAACGGGTGCGTGGCGCCCGGGTCGAAGTGGCGGGCGAGATCGTCGGGGCCGTGGACCAGGGCTTGCTGGTGTTGGTGGCCGTTGAGCCCGGGGATACCCGGGCCAGCGCCGACAAACTCCTGCACAAACTGCTTAACTATCGAGTGTTCAGCGACGCCGAGGGCAAGATGAACCTGTCCTTGGTGGATGTCGGTGGTGGGTTGCTGCTGGTGTCGCAGTTCACCTTGGCGGCCGACACCAAAAGCGGCTTGCGCCCGAGTTTTTCCACGGCCGCGCCACCGGCCTTGGGCGAAGAGTTGTTCAACTATTTGCTGACCCAGGCGAAACAGGTGCATGGCACTGTGGCATCAGGTAGATTCGGCGCCGACATGCAGGTTCATCTGGTCAATGATGGCCCGGTAACCTTCCTGTTACAGTCCTGAAAGCGTTTGAAACATCTTTTCGGTTCTGTTTCGAGGTCAAACAGGGAGTTTTCTCGATAAATACTTTGCTACCCCTGATGCGTTGTCACGCGGGCTACTAGATAATCGCGCGCTACGGGGGATCAGCGTTCGCTGATCCATTTGACTTAGGTAGAGAGTTGTCCTGGACCGTTTGGGGAATCATTTTGCCCCGTCGGAGTCGGAACAATGCTCGCCAACTTGGCAAGAGTGGTCCGCAGGAACGGTTTTTCAGCACCGTTACCGTGCAGATACTTTATCTGGCCGTTGGTTTTTTGATCAGTTTTCGGCGAGGGTTGCTCGTGATTGTTAGTCCCTGTAATGCACCAAAAATGACTGCCAAACGGTTGAGAAGCGCCCTGGTAACGGGCTCGGCCCTGTTGTGCCTGTTCGGCGCGGGCCAACTGTGGGCATTCAGCCTGGATGATGTATCGGCGAAGGCACAAGAATTGGCCGGGCAGAAGTTCGAAGCCCCGCGCAGCAATTTGCCGAACGAATTCCGCGAAATGAAATTCGCCGATTATCAGAAAATCCGTTTCCGCACCGAAAAAGCTGAATGGGCCGACCAGAAGACCCCGTTCCGGCTGTCCTTCTATCACCAGGGCATGCATTTCGACACGCCGGTGAAGATCAACGAAATCACCGCGACCACCGTCGACGAGATCAAGTACGACCCGACACGTTTCGATTTCGGTGATGTGAAGTTCGATCCCAAGGCTACCGAACAGTTGGGCTACGCCGGTTTCCGCGTGTTGTACCCGATCAACAAGGCCGACAAGCAAGACGAAATCATGACCATGCTGGGCGCGAGTTATTTCCGCGTTATCGGCAAGGGCCAGGTCTACGGCTTGTCCGCGCGTGGCATGGCCATCGACACCGCGCTGCCATCCGGTGAGGAATTCCCGCGCTTTCGCGAGTTCTGGATCCAGCGTCCGAAACCGACCGACAAGCACTTGGTGATCTTCGCCCTGCTGGATTCGCCACGGGCCACTGGCGCCTATCGCCTGACCGTGCGTCCGGGCACCGACACCGTCGTCGACGTGAAATCACGCGTATTCCTGCGTGATCGCGTCAACAAACTGGGCATCGCTCCGTTGACCAGCATGTTCCTGTTCGGCGCCAACCAGCCGTCCAAGGTGCTGAACTACCGTCGTGAACTCCACGATTCCAGCGGCCTGTCCATCCATGCCGGCAACGGCGAGTGGATCTGGCGTCCGCTGAACAACCCGAAACACCTGGCCGTGAGCAACTTCTCGGTAGAAAACCCGCGTGGTTTCGGCCTGCTGCAACGGGGTCGTGACTTCAGCCACTACGAAGACCTGGATGACCGTTACGAAAAACGTCCAAGCGCCTGGATCGAACCGAAAGGCGATTGGGGTAAAGGTACTGTCGATCTGGTTGAAATCCCGACCGCCGACGAAACCAACGACAACATCGTTGCGTTCTGGAGCCCGGAAAAGCTGCCTGAGCCAGGCCAGCCGCTGGACTTCGCCTACCGTCTGCACTGGACCCTCGACGAAGCCAACCTACACTCGCCGGACAGCGCCTGGGTCAAACAGACCCTGCGTTCCACCGGTGACGTGAAGCAGTCCAACCTGATCCGTCAACCGGACGGCAGTGTGGCCTACCTGGTGGATTTCGAGGGGCCGTCCCTGCAAGCGCTGCCTGAAGACGCCGAGGTGCGTAGCCAGGTGAGCGTGGGCGACAACGGCGAGATCGTCGAGAACAGCGTGCGCTACAACCCTGATACCAAAGGCTGGCGCCTGACGCTGCGCCTGAAGATCAAGGACCCGAGCAAAGCGACCGAGATGCGTGCCGCATTGGTCAGGCCGCTGGTTCCTGTCGAGTTGCCAGCCAGCGGGCATTCCGTGACCACACTGGCCAAGGCCGACAAGGTCGCCAAGCAGCAGAGCGAAAAAGAGAAAGCCAACGAGCAAGCCGGCGAGCAGAAAGAAGCCAAGGCCGTCAAGGCGTCCGCCGCCGCCGCCGAGCCGACCCCAACCCCACAGGAACCGGAACAGACTGAACAAGTCCTGACCGAGACCTGGAGCTACCAGTTGCCTGCCGATGAGTAATACGTCCGTACAACCAGAATCTCTCAGTGAGTATCTGGCCCATTTGCCGATGACCGACGAGCAGCGCGCCGAGCTGGCGGGCTGCTCGTCATTCAGCGAGTTGCACAAGCGCCTGGCTTCTTCGACATTCGACGCACCCAACGAGGCGGCTCAAGCCTCGGTGGGCCGTCGCCTGACGCTGAGCACCGCCGAGGAACTCGAGGACGCCGAAATGCTGGCCCTCGATGCCAACGGCCGGGTGTGCTTGAAGGCGACTCCGCCGATTCGCCGGACCAAGGTCGTGCCGGAACCGTGGCGCACCAATATCCTGGTGCGCGGTTGGCGGCGCCTGACCGGGCGTACCAACCCGCCGAAGCCGCCCAAGGATGAGCGCGTGCTGCCCCATGCACGCTGGCGTACCGTGGGTTCGATCCGCCGCTACATCCTGCTGATCCTGATGCTCGGCCAGACCATCGTGGCTGGTTGGTACATGAAAGGCATCATGCCGTACCAGGGCTGGTCGCTGGTGGACCTGGACGAAGTCCTGCACCAACCGTTGCTGCAGACGGCTACGCAAGTGCTGCCGTATGCGTTGCAAACCAGCATCCTGATTCTGTTCGGGATCCTGTTCTGCTGGGTGTCGGCGGGTTTCTGGACGGCGCTGATGGGCTTTCTCGAATTGCTCACCGGCCATGACAAATACCGCATTTCCGGCGCCAGCGCCGGCAACGAGCCGATTCCCAAGGACGCCCGCACCGCGTTGGTGATGCCAATCTGTAACGAAGACGTGCCGCGGGTATTCGCCGGTTTGCGCGCGACCTTCGAGTCGGTGGCCGCCACCGGTGACCTGGATCGTTTCGACTTCTTCGTGCTCAGCGACAGTAACGAAACCGACATCTGCGTGGCCGAACAGCAAGCCTGGCTGGATGTCTGCCGTGAAGCCGGGGGCTTCGGCAAGATCTTCTACCGCCGTCGTCGCCGTCGCGTGAAGCGCAAGAGCGGTAACCTCGACGACTTCTGCCGTCGTTGGGGCAGTGATTACAAGTACATGGTCGTGCTCGACGCGGACTCGGTGATGAGCGGCGAATGCCTGACCAGTCTGGTGCGCCTGATGGAAGCCACGCCGGACGCCGGCATCATCCAGACCGCGCCACGGGCTTCGGGCATGGACACGTTGTATGCGCGCATGCAGCAGTTCGCCACGCGGGTGTATGGCCCGTTGTTCACCGCTGGTTTGCACTTCTGGCAGTTGGGCGAATCCCACTATTGGGGCCACAACGCGATCATCCGCATGAAACCTTTCATCGAGCACTGCGCCCTGGCGCCGTTGCCCGGTAAAGGCGCGTTCGCCGGTGCCATCCTGTCCCACGACTTCGTCGAAGCCGCGCTGATGCGCCGTGCCGGCTGGGGCGTGTGGATTGCCTATGACCTGCCGGGCAGCTACGAAGAGCTGCCACCGAACCTGCTGGACGAACTCAAGCGTGACCGTCGCTGGTGCCACGGCAACCTGATGAACTTCCGGCTGTTCCTGGTCAAGGGCATGCACCCGGTGCACCGTGCGGTGTTTCTGACCGGCGTGATGTCCTACTTATCGGCGCCGCTGTGGTTCTTCTTCCTGGTGCTGTCCACCGCGCTGCTGGCGGTGAACACGCTGATGGAGCCGCAGTACTTCCTCGAGCCACGCCAGCTGTATCCGCTGTGGCCGCAATGGCATCCAGAAAAAGCCATCGCGCTGTTCTCGACGACCATCGTGCTGCTGTTCCTGCCCAAGCTCTTGAGCATCGTCCTGATCTGGGCCAAAGGCGCGAAGGAATTCGGTGGCAAGTTCAAGGTGACCATGTCGATGCTGCTGGAGATGCTGTTCTCCATGCTGCTGGCGCCGGTGCGGATGATCTTCCACACTCGTTTCGTCCTTGCCGCTTTCCTGGGCTGGGCCGCGACCTGGAACTCGCCGAAACGTGACGACGACTCCACGCCATGGAGCGAAGCGGTCAAGCGCCACGGCCCACAAACCTTACTGGGCTTCTTCTGGGCTTTGCTGGTGATCTGGCTGAACCCAAGCTTCCTCTGGTGGCTGGTGCCGATCGTTGGTTCGCTGATGCTGTCGATCCCGGTGTCGGTTATCTCCAGCCGCGTGGGCCTGGGCTTGAAGTCCCGTGACGAAAGCCTGTTCCTGATTCCCGAGGAATACGCACCGCCGCAGGAACTGTTGTCGACGGACCAGTACACCCATGAGAACCGTTGGCATGCACTGAACGACGGTTTCATCCGGGCAGTGGTCGATCCACAACAGAACGCCTTGGCGTATGCGCTGGCCACCTCGCGTCACGGCCAGGCCGAGCCGATTGAATGGCTGCGGGTCGAGCGTGTTCGGCACGCCCTGAAGGTCGGCCCTGCCGGTCTCAGCAATGCCGAGCGCCTGGCCCTGCTGAGCGACCCGGTGGCCTTGTCTCGCCTGCACGAGCAGGTCTGGAGCGAGGCACATCCAGAGTGGCTGGCGGCGTGGCGTGAGTCGGTCAAGGCCGACCCTCATGCACCGTTGCTGCCGCTACAGCCGGTGAGCGTTCAGCCTCAAGTTGCATGACGAAGAGCCCCGCTAACTAGCGGGGCTTTTTGTTTGTGTGTGCCATTCATAGGGTCATTGCTAACGGGAATTTCTTCGGATATCCAAAGCTTTTAGCGTAAACCTGAACTCGCCCTGATCAAATATTCTCCTTCGTTCGTTAAAACCTGAATTTCGTGGAGTCGTCGAGGAAACAGGTGAGGAGACTAGAGATTCTCGGGGGGCGGTAGGTATTGATGAATGGCTAGGGCGTTTGGCAATAAGATAGTGACCAGGGCGGCGTGGGTTCAATGGATTCAGAGCTCGGGGCAGTTGAGCTCGTTTATGCAGCAAAATTCGGGGCAGTTGAGCTCGTTTATGCAGCAAAGCACCAAAACCACTCACCATGCCAATCGCCGCCAGCGCCACCAGGGCGATCAGGAGCGGGTCATTGACGGGTGATTCAGGATGATGCGCCTCCATTCGGTTCAGCACTATATAGCTGACGGTCCCTGCGAAGGCGCTGCTGGCCGCCACTACTTTGGTGGTGCGCCCGAATTTGGCGCCAGCGACAAATGGAAGCCGTCGTGCCAGCGCTTTAGGAGCAAGGAACGGAAGTACATAGCTCCCGCCGAACTCCATCAGCCCATTTGCAAACCACAGCAACCCGTGCGGAATCCGTCCCGTGGGATCCGTACGATTAATGGGGTCTCCCTGGCAATATGCATAACAGTTCAGTCCTCCGTCCCCAAAGGGGCTCAAGCTGTCAGGGCTGTTAAAACGCATCAGAACAGGATTGAACGCACGGTGCCCATTTCCCAGCAAGTAGTAACCCGTGATTGTATCGTTCCTTTCGCCGTTGAAAGCCAGAAGACTGCTCAGGCCCCCTTGAGCGGTGCGATGACCGTAAGGCGTATAGATTGAGGTGCCGTCGCTGCTCTGCAGCACCGAGCGATGCTTGTCGGTCAGCAGGCGTGACGTACGCGGGTTGTTCCCTCTGTAGTTTTCCGCCAGCAAGATATCCATGGTCTGAAAAACCTGATACTGAATGGATCCTTGGATTTCTGTAGCGAGCCGATCTAATAGATAGAACCGGTCACACCGGGGTTGGTTGGTAGGCACGTAGCTGACCAGAAGATCGAGAGCATCGTATCGATATTGAATTAATAGTCTGTCAGAAGTGTTCGACATCGATCGTTTTCCAGGAAACAGACAATTAACTCAGTCTCGGCCGGAATGGAAATGTTGTCTACTATCAGAACTGATAGGTTTTTGAGAGTGCTCAGCGTGGGAGATGGCAGGTCAAGCGCTTTCACTGAAAGGTGACAGATTGTAACATTTTTAATGTCCACCCTATGCTTGCCAAAGGCATACAAATTATTACTGTGAGATATTTTGAAATGCGGGATAAGTTATTGGGTGTGTTGCGAGTAGGTACGCTAGTAGGCATGTCGTGGTAACAATACTTTAGCCTATAAAGTCGATGGTTTGTCGAATATCTACGTTACAAAATTTCCTGTCGTAAGTATCAGCTTTGTCTGTCGGTTAAGCGTGGGAAATATCTAGATAACTAGTTGTGGGTATATCAACTTTACATGCAGGTGCCTGGTTATTAAGGTTTGGTTCGTCATGGAAGGCAGTCTTGGATCAAGGTCGAACTAAATATAAAATTAGCCGATTGGAAACCCGATGAGCCTTATGCCTGATTACCAAAGCCAGAGCCTGACTGAACATGAAGTTTTTGGATTGTCGGCAAAATATAATCTTGCCGATGGTCATAGTTACATTTCCGCGATAGCGCATTTTAGAGGTGTGTTGTCTGAGTTGCCTGACTTATGGGGTTCGGCGGCCGAGACGCCTATTCCGCAAATGGAAATGGCTTTCAAAGATGTTTTTGCAGATTATTTCGCGCTTCCTGGTTTAAAAAAACACCAGCATTTTTCGATCTGCCCTACCGCATCAAACAGCATAGACATAGTGGGAGCGTGGGCGCGATCAAAGCAGTTGAAAATAGGCCTTGTCGAACCCACATTTGACAACCTCGCCCAGTTACTTCGGCGTAGGGAAGTCGAGCTTGAAGCTGTTCCAGAAAGCATGTTTTCGGACCTGTGTTTGCTAGAAAGGTTTATTCAGAACAAAAAACTTGACGCTTTGTTCATGGTCAATCCCAATAACCCGACAGGTTTCGTCATTGATGCAGCCATGATGAAAAATATTGTGGTGCTATGCTGTCGGCTCAATATAATTTTAATCCTCGATACCTCTTTTCGGTTCTGCCATAAAACCGCTATCGACGAGTATGCACTCCTGGTTGAAAAGGGCGCGTCATTTATCGTTCTGGAGGATACCGGTAAGCAATGGCCAACGTTGGATGCCAAGGCCAGTCTGCTGTCATATAGCAAAAATTTGGCACAGGAAATCAGAGCCATCTACGAAGAAGTTTATCTTTGCTGTTCCAATTTTGTACTGAGGGTGATCATTGCATTTATTGAGGCGACTCTAAAAAGAGGGGGGCTCACTTATGTGCATTCGATTATTACCAAAAATGCAGAAATAGTCCGATCCCAGCTCGTAGGAACACAGGTTTGTGTTGATTCGCCACATTCGCATTCGGGCATGACAGTCATGTGGCTTGACATAAAACGAACTGGGCTATCGGACCTTGAATTAACTAATTATCTTGCAACTTATGATGTGGCCGTGTTGCCGGGGAGGTATTTCTATTGGAATAGTCATGAGGTTGCAGGGCACGACCGTATAAGAATTGCGCTTTTGAAACCTGATGACCAATTCGAGTTTTCGCTCTCTCGCTTGAGACAAGCCCTACTCGAGCTTGAATCGGCCAAAGATTACAATGATTCTGTAGAGATGATTTCGCAATGAGAAAGCTCCTGGTAACTGGGGATTTTGATATTGACAAGGCGGTATTCCCAGACAGTATTGAACTCATTCACATTAGACGTCCTGTTGATGAGCGGCAAATTTTAGAGGTATTACCCGATGTGCACGACTATATTTTGGGTGGGCCGGAATACCTGTCTGCGGAGCTGATTGAAGCCGCCACTCGGTTAGAGAATATAGTTGTGATGGGAACAGGTACCTCCAGTTTTGTGGACGTGCAGTGTGTTACCGATAAAGGCATAAAATTAGCCAATACGCCCAACCTAAACGTGCAGGCGGTGGCTGAGTTTACGTTGGCAATGATTCTCCTCTGTTCGGCAAGGGTTTTTGAAAGCGCTGAAAGTGTAAGGGCGGGTAACGCTTGGATACAGACGCCCAGGCGATCATTGTTGAATCTTAAAGTTGGCTTTGTTGGCATGGGATCGATTGCGGGAGAGGTGGCATATCAGCTTCATATGCGTGGATCTGAAAATATGTGCTATTGGTCCCGGAATCGAAAGGAGTCTCTGGAAAAGTCATTGGGCCTGCAATATACCTCACTCGGTGATCTGGTTAACACTGTTGATGTTTTATGTATTCATCTTAGTGGTTGTGCCGAAACCTTCAATCTTATCGATGAATCTGTATTAGCCCGCGCGTCAACGGAGCTGATGATATTGAACTTGTCCAACCCAAAAATTATCTGCCCGCGTGCGCTCAAGACCTACCTCAATCGCAATACGGATGCATTTTGTTTTATCGATGGCTATTACAGCGAATGGGTGGATAACAAAGGACAACATGATGATCCCTATGGTTTGCTCTCATTGCCCGCAAAAAAGTTAGTGGTTACCTCGCATTTGGCGGCACAGGAGGAAGTAACCGTTAAAAACATTTTCCTTCAGGCTGTGAAAACCCTTCATGGTGTCAGTGGGCGTTAAGATCAATGGGTTTTCATTCGAAAGGTTTATCGAAAAAAATTGGCATGCGCTGTATTGGTTATTGCCTAATCATTGGCCTTTTGGCGTTTGAGTGACAAACGCTCACCTTCTCCAAGAAGGTGAGTGTTCAGTCAAGCATTTGCTTACCTTAGTTCATTGCGGCTGGACTTGGAGCCTAAGTATTGAGCGAACCTAAGTAAATAACCATCCGGGTCTAATACGAGAAAATTGCTTTGACCTTGAAGCAGGTTGTTCTCTTTGTACCAGCATTCTTCTATTGGTTTATGCAGCTCGTATCCCGAACCGATCAATGTTTTCGCTAACGCTCTGACATCGGGGCAATCAATTGAGAGGTTCATTCCGCGTCCATAAGGTTTTTGTAGCGGGCCTACTCGCCACGGTGACTCTTCGTGATCGTCTTGTTCCAGCATTAACTGGCTACCGTGATAGGAGATGAACATGAAGCCGTCGTTCGGTCTTTCATACTCAACGCTGAACCCAATGATCTTGCAATAAAATCTTGAGCTTGCCTTGATGTCGGACACAATCAGTTCAGGTATAAGCTTGTTAAAGGTGACCATAATTCCTCTTCCGTGAAGAATGTTTCGTATAGTTAATGGAGGTGCCATTCTGTCGTGAGCTCTAGAAAAGTCCAATCGATTTTTCTGATGCTTTTGTCATTATTTATGTTGGCTGCGATCGTTTGACGATAATGCCGCAGTTATAAATTATGTCTGAAAGTTAAAGTAGGCCGGTGGCCAAAGCAGCGAGGTTATTTAAGGATGATAAATCTGCAGAGACGCATGTCGAACATCACATATTGGTAGAGCAGTGCCTCAGCTCCAATAGGGACTGATGCACTGCTTCATGCGTTATGTGTTTGGAGCAACTCGTTAAGCGGCCGTTGGTGACAAACGCGCCTATGCCTCTAAACTTTGAACCGCCCCACCAGCGTCTGCAAGTGCACGCCTAGCCGGGCCAATTCCGCACTCGAAGCGGCAGTCTCCTCACTGGACGACGCCGTCTGCTCCGAAACATCACGTACATTCAGCACACTACGGTTGATCTCCTCAGCCACAGCGCTCTGCTGCTCGGCCGCAGCGGCGATCTGCTGGTTCATCGACTGGATCGCCGAAACCGTGCGAGTGATGTTCTCCAGCGAGCCCCCCGCGCGGCGGGTCAATTCGACGCTGTTATCGGTCAGGTTGCGGCTGTTGTCCATGATGGTCGCGACCTGCTGGGTCCCCGATTGCAGGCCGACGATCAGCTCTTCGATTTCTTCGGTGGACTTCTGGGTGCGCTGCGCCAGGCTGCGAACCTCATCGGCGACCACTGCAAAACCACGCCCTGCTTCCCCGGCACGGGCCGCTTCGATGGCGGCGTTGAGGGCCAGCAGGTTGGTTTGCTGGGCTACGGACTTGATCACGTCGAGCACGCTGCCGATCTTGTCGCTTTCACGCTTCAGGTCGCCCATCGCCGCGGTGGAGTTGCCCACTTCGAGGGCCAGGCGTTCGATCTGGGCGATGGCTTCACCGACGACTTTTTCGCCTTCGCGGGCCTGTTGGTCGGCAGCGACGGCGGCTTCGGAGGCTTCCTCGGCGTTGCGGGCGACTTCCTGCACCGTGGCGGTCATTTCATGCATGGCGGTGGCGACCTGATCGGTTTCCACCTTTTGACTGTTGACCCCGGCGCTGGTCTGCTCGGTCACGGCCGAGAGCTGTTCGGCGGCGCTGGCGATTTGCGTGACACCTTCGCCGATGCCACCGATCAATTGCCGCAGGCCCACGGTCATGCTTTGCATGGCGCGTTGCAGTTGGCCCAGTTCGTCGCGACGGTCAGAAGTGAGGTTGTGGGTCAGGTCGCCAGCGGCTACGCGTTCGGCAACCTTCAAGGTGTCGTTGAGTGGGCCGACGATCTGCCGGGTGATGAGCAGCGCTGCAATCACGCCGAACAGCAGGGCCAGCGCAGCCGCTGCGATGAGAACGGTCTTGGCCTGGGCGGTATCGTGGTCTCGCACCGCCGTCTGGGACACGGTGAGCTTCTGACTGGAATCGATCAGTACGTGGCCTTGCTCACTCATGCGCTGCAACGCGGCGCCATTATCGATCTGGGAGTCGCGGAACTGGCTGACCGCCGCGCGATAGACGTTCATCGAGTCGCTGGCCTGCTGAAGACTATCGGCGAACTCCTCGGGTAGCTGGGCCGGCAAGCGTGCCAGCAGTTTCAGGACATCGGTGATTGCATCGATGGCGGGCTGCTGGGCCTCGCTTTTTCCGCTGTAGGTGTAGCCGCGAACCTGATAGCGGGCCTGCTGGATCGCCTTGCTCAGGGCCACCACGTTGTTGAATTGAGTAACGTCGCCGCTTTGCAGCAATGCTTTTTCCACCTCGGCAACGCGGGCCACGGCGTTGTCGGCGCTGGCGCCGAGCTTGCTGCGGGCGTCTTCGCGGCTGACGGTGGCGCTGGTCATCTGGGCGAAGGCACTCTTGTATTCGGCAACGGCGGCCAGCTGTGCATCGATCAACGCCACATCGGCCGGTTGTTCGATCAACTGGCGAGCAGTCTTCAGGCCCTGTTCGAGCTTGCCCAGCAGGTCGTTGACCTGTTGCGGCCCTTTCTCGCCCCGCGTGCTGTTGTAGTCGATGCTGGCCAGATTCAAGTCTTTGCTCAAGTCGTTGAGACTGGCAATGAACCCCAGTTTATCGCCCCGGCTGATGACATTGCCCAGGCCGGACCAACCGGTGAATGCGATCATCAAGGTGAGGAACAGCACCAGGCCGAAGCCTGCACCGAGTTTGCGATTAACGCTTACATTTCCCAGACCCTGGGCAAGCCACCGGAACATGCTGATACTCCCTTGGAGCGCTGAATTGGTTTTATGGGCACTGTATCGGCGGCTTTGACGGGATCTGTAGAAATGAGCTCAGGATTCTCCGAGTGGCTTATTTGTGGCGAAACAGAGATGCCTTTCAGAACAACCTTGCAAGCAATGCGGTAACCGCGGTCTCGACCCGCAGAATCCGCTCGCCCAGTTGTACCGGTTGCAAGCCGGCCTTGCCCAGTAGGTCGACCTCGTAGGGAATCCAACCGCCTTCGGGGCCGATGGCCAAGGTCACCGGCTCCGTGAGTGCTCGCGGGCAGGGTGGGTGGTTGCCAGGGTGGCCGACCAGTCCGAGGGTGCCGTTGGCGATGGCCGGCAGGCGGTCCTCGACAAAAGGCTTGAAGCGTTTCTCGATAACCACCTCAGGCAACACGCTGTCCCGGGCCTGCTCCAGGCCCAGGATCAGTTGCTCGCGAATGGCCTCGGGTTCGAGGAACGGCGTCTGCCAAAAGCTCTTTTCCACGCGATAGCTGTTGACCAGCACCACCCGCGGCACGCCCATGGTGGCGATGGTCTGGAACACTCGCCGGAGCATTTTCGGGCGCGGCAGCGCCAGCACCAAGGTCAACGGCAACTTGGCCGGCGGCGCCTGGTCGAGGGTCACTTGCAGTTCGGCCTCGCGAGCCTCCAGGCGCAGCACCTGGGCCGAGCCCATCAACCCGCCGATGCGCCCGACCCGCAGGCTGTCACCGACGGCACTGCGATGGACTTCCTGCATGTGGGTCAACCGGCGATCGCTCAGGATCACGCGGTCAGGCCCAATGAAGTCGGCCTCTTCGAGCAGCAGCAGGTTCACGCTTGGGTCGCTGGCGGCTGGTCGTTGTGGTCATCGACCGGCTGGTCCTCGGGTTCTTCTTCCCGGCGCTTGCGCACCAGGCCACCGAACAGGATGCCGATTTCGAACAGCAGCCACATCGGCACGGCCAGCAGGGTCTGGGAGAAAATGTCCGGCGGGGTGAGGATCATGCCGACCACGAAGCAGCCGATGATCACGTAGGGGCGGATCTTCTTCAGGTAGGCGACGTCGACCACGCCGATCCACACCAGCAGCACCACGGCCACGGGGATTTCGAACGCCACGCCGAAGGCGAAGAACAGCGTCATGACGAAATCCAGGTAGCTGCTGATGTCGGTCATCATCTCCACGCCCGCCGGGGTGGCGGCGGCGAAGAACTTGAAGATCAGCGGGAACACCAGGTAATAGGCGAAGGCCATGCCGGTGTAGAACAGCAGGATGCTGGATACCAACAGCGGTACGGCGATGCGTTTTTCATGCTTGTACAGGCCCGGGGCGATGAAACCCCAGATCTGGTGCAGGATCACCGGGATCGCCAGGAACAGCGAGACCATCATCGTCAGCTTCAGTGGCGTCAGGAACGGCGACGACACGTCGGTGGCGATCATCGTCGCGCCTACCGGCAGGTACTGGCGCAGCGGCGTGGAGACGAAGGTGTAGATCTGCTGGGTGAAGGAAAACAGCCCGGCGAAGATGATGAAAACCGCCGCGACGCAACGCAGCAGGCGGGTGCGCAACTCGGTGAGGTGCGATACCAGCGGCATCGGCTGGTCGTTTTCAGGGATATCGCTCATGGGGCTCGCGGCGGCAAAGTAGGATCGTTAGGCGCAGGGACAGCGTGGGGCGCTGTATCCGCTGCCGTCGGTGTCACGGGCGCCGGTTCAGCCACCGGCGTGCCACTCTCTGGCGCTTGGGAAGCCACGATCGGCTCGGCCACAGGCTGGACTGGCGTCGGTTCCTGCTGGGTCGGCGTGAAGATTTTCCGCGCTTCCTGCTCCAGGGACAGAATGTGTTCGTTGTGAAGTTGCCGACGGATGTCGTCGGCGCCGATTTCACGTTCAACTTCCTGTTTGATCGCATTGAAGCTGCGCTTCAGGCGCCCGATCCAGAGACCGGCGGTGCGCGCAGCGCCCGGCAGACGCTCGGGGCCCAATACCAGCAGGGCGACGAGGCCGACGAGCAGCAGTTCAGTGAAGCTGATCCCAAACATTAGTCAGTGCTCACGAGTCTTTGCGAATGGGCTCTTCGACTTTCTGGGCCTGCACGTCGATGGTGTTCGGCGCATTCACCGGCTGAGTGGCCTGTGGGTGTACCGGTTGGGTCGGTTGTGCGGGCTGAGCCTGGTTGGTCGTCGGATCGGCCGGTTTCTCGTCATCGTTCATGGCCTTGCGAAAACCCTTGATCGACTCGCCGACATCGGTGCCGAGGTTCTTCAGTTTCTTGGTACCGAACACCAGCACCACGACGACCAGGATGACGACCCAGTGTTTCCAGTCAAAGATACCCATGTGGCTACTCCTCTCAAAAATTGATCAGGCGGACGGGCGCGAGGCTTTCTCGACGTGCCCGGACAGACCGAAGCGACGGTCCAGTTCATCCAGTACGGCCTGCGGATGCTGCCCCAGTTGGGCCAGCATGACCAGGCTGTGGAACCACAGGTCGGCGGTCTCGTAGATCACGTCGCTGCAATCGCCGCTGATGGCGGCGTCCTTGGCGGCGATGATGGTCTCGACCGACTCTTCGCCGACTTTTTCCAGAATCTTGTTCAAGCCCTTGTGGTACAGGCTGGCGACATAGGAACTGTCGGCGGCGGCGCCCTTGCGCTCTTCCAGCACCTGGGCCAGGCGGGTCAGGGTGTCACTCATGGGTATGTCCTGAATAAATGGCATGCGGGTCCTTGAGCACCGGGTCGACGGTTTTCCAGTCGCCGTTCTCGAAGACGCGATAGAAGCAGCTTTGACGGCCGGTGTGGCAGGCAATCTCGCCGACCTGCTCGACCATCAGGATGATGACGTCGCCGTCGCAGTCCAGGCGCATCTCATGCAGGTGCTGCACATGCCCGGACTCTTCACCTTTGCGCCACAGCTTGCCACGAGAACGTGACCAATAGATGGCGCGGTTCTCGGCGGCGGTCAGGGCCAGCGCTTCGCGGTTCATCCAGGCCATCATCAGCACGCGCCCGGTCTTGTGATCCTGGGCGATGGCCGGCACCAGGCCGTCAGCGTCCCACTTGATCTCGTCCTGCCAGTTTTTCATCTTCGACTCCGACCATGGACCGCGCACCTGACGTCGGCGGGCCCAGCGTTGAAACAGTGTGCCAGCGCGAGCCGGTGCTGGCTATCGGCGAACGACCAGATACAAACCAACGATCACCATGATTGCGGCGGGCCAATGGCCCAAATCGCTCAACGGTCCACCAGCCGCCAGCATGGCGCCGCCTCCCAGGTGAGCGGCGCCGAGCAAGCGCAGGAACCAGTCATCCTTGCGTCGGTGCCACGGCGGTGCCGGGTCATGGGCGTGGGGTTGGGACATGCGTTCGAGCAGGTCGCGGGTCATGTTGGCCAGGTGCGGGATCTGCTCGAATTGGCTCTGCACGTTGCCCAGCAAGGTTTTGGGGCTGACGCGCTCGCGCATCCAGCGCTCGAGG
This sequence comes from Pseudomonas sp. Soil_N_39, assembly GCF_057655955.1. NCBI lineage: Bacteria > Pseudomonadati > Pseudomonadota > Gammaproteobacteria > Pseudomonadales > Pseudomonadaceae > Pseudomonas > Pseudomonas sp. Soil_N_39. The sequence continues at coordinate 324,838 of NZ_JBDGLI010000001.1, read as the reverse complement.
AACGGTTGGGCGGTGTTCCACAGGTCCAGGTCCGGGTACAACTGACGGCCGAGGCCTTCGATGTTCAACAGGGTTTTCTGCAACAGCACCAACTGGGGCTGAACCTCCATGTTGAAGCGTCGCGCGGTCTGGAACAGGCGCATCAGTACCTGGCCGAAGGAAATATCTTTTAACGGTTTTTCGAAGATCGGTTCGCACACGGTACGGATCGCCGCTTCGAATTCGTTGAGCTTGGTCTCGGCCGGCACCCAGCCCGAATCGATGTGCAGTTGGGCGACACGGCGGTAGTCACGCTTGAAGAAGGCGAACAGGTTGCGGGCCAGGTAGTCCTGGTCTTCGGGGGTCAGGCTGCCGACGATACCGCAATCGATGGCGATGTATTGCGGACTCCAAGGCTGCACGGTGCTGACAAAGATATTCCCCGGGTGCATGTCGGCGTGGAAGAAGCTGTCGCGAAACACCTGGGTGAAAAAGATTTCCACGCCGCGCTCGGCCAGCAGTTTCATGTCGGTGCGCTGGTCGGCCAGGGTCGCCAGGTCGGTGACCTGGATGCCGTAGATGCGCTCCATCACCAACACTTTCGGCCGGCACCAGTCCCAATAGACTTGCGGCACATAGAGCAGCGGCGAGCCTTCGAAGTTGCGACGCAGCTGGCTGGCGTTGGCGGCCTCGCGCAGCAGGTCGAGTTCGTCGTAGATGGTTTTTTCGTAGTCCTGGACCACGTCCACCGGGTGCAGCAGACGGGCATCGGCCGACAACCGTTCGGCGGCGCGGGCGAGGATGAACAGCCACGCCAGGTCCTGGGCGATGATGGGCTTGAGGCCCGGGCGAATGACCTTGACCACCACCTCTTCGCCGCTCTTGAGTTGCGCGGCGTGAACCTGGGCCACGGAGGCCGAGGCCAGGGGCTCGACGTCGAAGCGGCTGAAGACTTCGCTGATCTTTTTGCCCAGTTGTTCCTCGATCAGCGCCACCGACAGCTTGGAATCGAATGGCGGCACGCGGTCTTGCAGCAGCATCAGTTCATCGGCGATGTCTTCGGGCAACAGGTCGCGACGGGTCGAGAGTATCTGCCCGAACTTGATGAAGATCGGCCCCAGGTCCTGCAAGGCCAGGCGCAGGCGCGCGCCACGCGGCAGGTCCAGGGTTCGTCGAGGGAACCAACGCCACGGCAGCACGAAGCGCAGCGCCAGGAGAAACCACGGCAGCGGCAGGGCGAACAGCAGGTCATCGAGGCGGTAGCGGATCACGACGCGCTGGATGCGCAACAAACGGCGGACGGCAAGCAGCTTCATGCGTTATCGCTTGGTTTCAAGGGATCGGGAAAGGCGCTCGAAACGCGCCTCGAGACGTTCCAGGTCAAGTTTGACCTGGTCCAGTTCATCAAAACGGGCCTGGGCCTCGCGTTGGCCTACGAGGGTACGCGATTCTTCGGCCAGGTATTCATTCAGATTCTGTCCCAGGCTGACGAAGCCCTGGCGATACCAGTGGCGGCGGCTGCGCAAATGGCCGCTGAGCAACTGGGTCGCCACCGGACCGATCCAGCGGGACACTTCGTATTCCCAGTCCAGTTCCAGGTTCTGGAGAATCGCCGCCAGCTCCAGCAGCACGCCGCTGTCGCCATCGAGCTCCACGTCGGGGCTGTGCAGTACCGCGCTCTTGTCCTTGCCCAGGGCCAGGTTCACCAGGCTCGACGCCGGAGCGCGCAGCGTGCAATCCGCTTCGGCTTCCCAGTGGGCGGCGAGCATCAGGCCTTCGTCGCTGGGCAGAATGAACAACTGCAACGCCGGGCTGCGGCAGTCGACGGCGATCACCTTGCCGCTCAAGTGCGCCAGGCGCGCGAGCGCCGTGCTGTCCAGGCGCAATACCCGGTTGAGGCCGAGTTCGACGCTGGCGAGCAGGCCGGTGAGCAACATCAGGGTTTGATACCGCGATGCAGGGCGACGATACCGGCGGTCATGTTGTGGTAGGTCACGCGGTCGAAACCGGCCTCGACCATCATCGACTTCAGGGTTTCCTGGTTCGGGTGCATGCGGATCGATTCGGCCAGGTAGCGATAGCTTTCCGAGTCGTTGGTGATCAGCTTGCCCATCAGCGGCATGAAGGCGAACGAGTAGGCGTCATAGGCCTTGGACATCAGCGCGTTGGTCGGCTTGGAGAACTCCAGCACCAGCAGGCGGCCGCCGGGCTTGAGCACCCGCAGCATCGAACGCAGGGCGTCTTCCTTGTGGGTGACGTTGCGCAGACCGAAGGCGATGGTCACGCAGTCGAAATGGTTGTCGGGGAACGGCAGTTTTTCAGCGTCGGCCTGGACGAACTCGACATTGCCGGCCACACCCAGGTCCAGCAGGCGGTCGCGGCCGACCTTGAGCATGGATTCGTTGATGTCGGCCAGCACCACCTGGCCGGTCGGCCCGACGATGTGGGAAAACTTCTTCGTCAGGTCGCCCGTGCCGCCGGCGATGTCCAGCACGCGATTGCCGCTGCGCACGCCCGACAGCTCGATCGCGAAACGCTTCCACAGCCGGTGCATGCCGCCCGAGAGCAGGTCGTTCATCAAGTCGTACTTGGCGGCTACGGAGTGGAAAACCTCAGCGACTTTTTCCGCTTTCTGGCTTTCCGGCACGTTCTTGAAGCCGAAGTGAGTGGTGGGTTCGGCATCGCTGCCTTTGCGCTGATCAGTCATATCGCGGTCACCAAAAAAGAATGCGGGACATTCTAATCCCGGTGGAGGGCTTTGTCTTGGCAAGGCTGAAGGTAAGATGGGCTACCGCCGGGACGTTTTGACGCAGCCAGGGTCTGAAACGTTCAGGCAAGTCCCGATAAAACAGGAGTTACCCGATGGCCCGTATAACTGTTGAGCGTGCCCATGGCCTGGGCAAGGAAGTGGCGCGAGAGAAAGCCGACAAGCTGGCGCAGAAGCTGTCCGACAGCTATGGCCTGGAGCCGCAGTGGGTGGGCGATACCCTGAAGCTCAAGCGTTCCGGGGTCAAGGGCGAAGTGCATGTGGGCGAGGATTCGATCCGCGTCGACGTGGAACTGGGCATGTTGATGTCGGCCATGAGCGGCACGATAAAGACGGAAATCGAAAAGGCGCTGGATAAGGCGCTGGCCTGATCGACCGGAAGGGTGGGTGGGATTACATGACTCAAGTTCACCACCTATCCAACTGTGGGAGCGAGCTTGCTCGCGATTGCATTGTTTCAGTCGCATCAAGGTTGGCTGACACTCCGCCATCGCGAGCAAGCTCGCTCCCACAAGGGAAGTCATCGCCTTCAGGTTTTGTGTCAGTTGTTAGGGTGCCGTTTCTAATTATTGTCACTACTTTGTACCTGAGCCCGTCCATGTGCGGGCAGTTCCTCAAACCTTTTTTCGAGTGAGGTGCACCATGGCCAAAGTTATTCTGAAGAAAAAAACCGACGTTGAATCTTCCACGCTCAGCGACGTGAAAACGTACGCGCGCAAGATCTGGCTGGCGGGCCTGGGCGCCTACACGAAGGTCGGCCAGGAAGGCAGCGGATACTTCCAGGAGTTGGTAAAAGCGGGCGAAGTTATTGAAACCAAAGGCAAAAAGAAAATTGCCGGGAAACTTGAAGCGGCCAACAGCGAATTGATTGAAGCCAAGACCGACGTCAATACTTTCAAGGCCCGGGTTGAAGTACAACTCGATAAAGTCGAGAAGGTATTCGATGCCCGTGTTGCAAGTGCCTTGAATCGTATCGGCATTCCGTCTAAACATGACGTTGAGACACTCTCTGCTAAGCTCGATGAGCTGACAGCATTGCTCGAACGTGTCGCGCGTAAACATTAAGGAGAACGGGATGGCTGGCAAAAAAATCACAGAAAAAGAGGGCAGCTCGTGGGCCGGGAAGATTGAAAAATATTCCCGCAAAATCTGGCTTGCTGGTTTAGGCGTGTACTCGAAGATCGACACTGACGGCAGCAAGCTCTTCGAGTCCCTGGTTAAGGACGGCGAAAAGGCCGAAAAACTCACCAAGACGGCAGTCGGCAAACAAGTCGATGCCACCAAGGAAACCGTCGATTCCGCCAAGTCGCGCATCGGCGGCGTGAAGGATCGTGCCCTGGGTAAATGGGACGAGCTGGAAGGGGCTTTCGACAAGCGCCTGAACAGCGCGATCTCGCGCCTGGGCGTGCCGAGCCGCAATGAAGTCAAGGCGCTGCACAGCAAGGTCGACACCCTGACCAAGCAGATCGAAAAACTCACCGGCGCCAAAGTCGCACCCGTGGCGACCAAGACGGCGGCGGCCAAGCCGGCCGCTAAAACGGCAGCCAAGCCACTGGTCAAGGCTGCGGCAAAACCCGCCGCCAAACCTGCGGCGAAAGCAGCGGCCAAGCCGGCGGCTAAAACCGCAGCGGCCAAACCTGCTGCCAAGGCGGCGGCTAAACCGGTAGCGGCGAAAGCAGCAGCCAAGCCCGCCGCCAAACCGGCTGCCAAGCCAGCGGCCAAGACGGCTGCAGCTAAACCCGCTGCGGCTAAACCTGCGGCCAAACCAGCCGCTAAGCCTGCAGCCAAGCCTGCGGCAAAAGCGGCGGCCAAACCCGCTGCGGCGAAAAAGCCTGCCGTGAAAAAACCGGCCGCGCCAAAAGCTGCCGCACCGAAGGCGTCCACCGCACCCACCGCGGCCGCCAAACCGGCAACCCCGGCGAGCACGGCGAACTCCGCCGCCGCTCCAACGGCGGTCGCCACTCCAGCACCGGCGCAGGCTCCATCGACGCCTACCACCCAGTCCTGATTCTGCGGGACATGCAAAAACGCCCGGCCTGTGAAGGTCGGGCGTTTTTGTTTGTACGCAGGTCAACCTGTGGGAGCGAGCTTTGTGGGAGCAAGGCTTGCCCGCGATGAAAACGCCGCGGTCTCTTGAGGACTGTAGCGCCTGGATCGCGAGCAAGCTTTGCTCCCACAAAGCTCGCTCCCACAATGGATCTACCACTGTCGGCGGTTAGTCGTGTTCTTCCAGGTATCGCAGCGCCAATCGTTCGGTCGCCACTTTGGTCGCGGGTGGCAGGTGCGGGGCCACCAGCATCATGATCTGGTAGACCACCAGTCGAACCTCGCCCTCGCGGTCGAGGATGCGCTGGTAGTCCAGGGAGAACAGCAAGGTCATGGTGATCTGCTCCACCAGTTGCCCCAGGGCCTGGGTATCGCTGACCAGCAAATCCTGGGCCTTGAGCTGCGCCAGCAGTGAGGCGAGGGTTCGCTTCAGGGCATTGAGCAATTGACGGATGCCCTTGGCCAGCTTCGGCAGGCGTCCGGCCAGGTTCGACAGGTCCTGGAACAGAAACCGGTACTGGGCCAGGCGCTCGACGATCAAATGCAGGAACAGCCAGTAGTCTTCCGGCGCCAACTGCGCGTCCGCCGGTGGGTCGAGCAGCGGTGCCAGTTCGTTCTGGAAGCGCTCGAACAACCCGAGGATCAGCGGTTCCTTGCCATGAAAGTGGTAGTAGAGGTTGCCTGGGCTGATGCCCATTTCATTGGCAACTTCCATGGTGGAGACGTTCGGTTCGCCCTTTTCGTTGAATAATTGCAGGGCACATTCAAGGATGCGGTCGCGGGTTTTCATCCGGTCTTCTTAATGGTCAAGTCGTGTCACGGCCAAGCGCCTGGCCGTGGAATAGGGCCTTCAGCGCACGCGAACATAGGTGCCGGGGGCGGCGTCCAGAGGCGGGTAGTTGGCGTTGCCCAAGGTCATCTGGGTTTCGCGCTGGGCGCCGGAGCGTTCCTGGATCCAGCCCAGCCATTGCGTCCACCAACTCCCTTCGACGTGCGTGGCATCGTGGTACCAGGCCCGGGGGTCGCTGCTCATTTTTGCGCTTTCGATGTAGTTGGCCTTGGGGTTGCCCGGCGGGTTGAGAATGCTCTGGACATGGCCGCTGTTGGAAAGCACGAAGCGTTTGTCGCCACCGAGCAACAGCGTCGAGCGATAGACCGCGTCCCAGGGCGTGATGTGGTCGTTGATGCCGGCCACGCTGAAGCTGTCCACCGTCACTTTCTGCAGGTCGATGGGTGTGCCGCACACTTCCAGGCCGCCGGGGTGGGTCAGTGGGTTGTGCTTGAAGAAGTCCAGCAGATCGCCGTGGTAAGCCGCCGGCAGCCGGGTGCAGTCGTTGTTCCAGTAGAGGATGTCGAAGGCCGGCGGTTCCTTGCCCAGCAGGTAGTTGTTGATGAAGTAGGTCCAGATCAGGTCGTTGGGACGCATCCAGGCGAACACCCGGGCCATGTCGCGACCATCGAGGATGCCCTTCTGGTAGGAGCGGCGCTTGGCGGCTTCCAGGGTCTGCTCGTCGATGAACAACGTGGCCTGGCTGTCGATCTGGCTGTCCAGCAGGCTTACCAGGTACGTGGCACTGGCGACCCGGCGCAGTTGGCGCTTGGCTTGCAGGTGGCCTTGCAGGGCGGCGATGGTCATGCCACCGGCACAGGCGCCCATCAGGTTGACCTCCCGGGCGCCGGTGATCGCCCGGCAGACGTTCATGGCCTCTTCCGTAGCCTCGACATAGCTGGACAGGCCCCACTCGCGGTGGCGTACGTCAGGGTTGCGCCAACTGATGATGAACACCTGCAAACCGTTTTTCAGGGCGTACTGGACAAAGCTGTTGGAGGGGCTGAGGTCGAAAATATAGAACTTGTTGATCTGTGGCGGCACGATCAGCAATGGCTTGGCGTACTGCTTTTCGCTCATGGGCCGGTACTGGATCAGTTCGAGCAATTCGTTGCGAAACACCACCGCGCCGGGCGTGGTCGCCAGGGTCTTGCCAACTTCAAAGGCATGGGGCGTGGTTTGGCGCGGCAAGCCGTCGTTGTGCAGCAGGTCGTCCACCAGGTGGCTGATGCCTCGAACCAGGCTGGAGCCGCCGGAGTTGAACAGCTCCTTGACCGCCAGCGGGTTGAGCAAGGTATTGGACGGCGCTACGGCGTCGTTGAGCAGGGCGAAGGCGAAGTGGGCGCGGGCGCGGTCATCCTGACCCATGTCGCTTTCGTCAATCCAGCTCTTGACCTGTTTTTGCCAGCTCAGATAGGCCTGCAGGCTGCGGCGGTAGAACGGATTGAGCTGCCAGGTGGGGTCGGCGAAACGCGAGTCGTTGGGGTTGGTGGGGTGCAGGGTCTCGCCCAGCAGCACACGGCCCAATTGACCGCCCAGTTTCAATGCATGCCGGGCACTGTGCACCGGGTTGCGCAAGCCGTGTGCGGCCACACTGCGCAAGGTGGACAGCAGGTCCCTGCCACGTAGGCCAGTGACCGCACTTTGTGCGTTGATGAAGCTGGCAGGGGCGGGCATGGAACCCTTCGCCGGTTTGTCGCGCATGAGTCAACTCCTTCGTCATCAGGCTAAAAACAAACACACCGAACCAGACAACATAGTCGCTGTTTCGGGTCGCTGCGCAATCCGGCGTCCTGCCAGGCGCGAATGGGCGGTTTCAGCCGCCGCCCAACGGTGAGGGATGCGGATGCATCACGGCACGCTGACGTTCTTCCTCCAGAAACTTCATGATGATCGGCGCCACCGCCTCGGCCCTGGTGATCAGGAACAGGTGGCCGTCATCGATAATGTGCAATTGGGCGTTGGGAATGCGCCAAGCCAGCATGCGCATGTTGATCAGTGGAATCAGCGGGTCGTCATCGCCGGCCAGCACCAGGGTCGGTTGGTGGATCTTGTGCAGCCAGTGGATGCTGGTCCAGCCGAGGCCGGCGAACAGTTGCCAGTAATAACCGAGCTTGCCCGCCGAACGCACCTTGGCCGCGTGGCTGGCCGCCAGGCTCGGGTCGCGGCGGAACGAGCCGCCGTAGATCAGTGGTGCGATGCGCATCACATGGGACGGCTGAACGTAGCGCCGGGGGCTGGCCATCATCCACAGCACCTTCGGTTTGCCCGGTACCATCACTGCCCCGGCCGCCGTGGCCGCCAGTACCAACTTCTTGCAGCGCTCCGGGTAATCGTAGGCGAATTGCTGGGCCAGGGCGCCGCCCCAAGACACGCCGATCACGTTGACCTGACCGTAGTCGAGGTAGTCGAGCATCCGCGCGGTGAGTTTGGCCAGGCCCGGAAAGCGATACGGTCGGTTGGGCGTCGATGAACCGCCGACGCCGGGCACGTCAAAGGCGATGACTTCCAGGTCCGGGTCCAGGGCCTGGATGAACGGGAATACCAGCTCGAGGTTGGCGCCGATGCCGTTGAAAATCAGCAGGGGCGTCAAGTGAGGCTTGCCGGGACGTACCGCGGTGCGCAAGGTCTGGCCATCCAGATCGACGGTACGGAAAATGTACGGTTGCGGCATGCTTCAAGCCCTGTGGGTTGGGTCGCTGTCTTTCATTTTTCCCCGATCCCTTGTGGGAGCGAGCTCGCTCGCGATGACGGCGATACATCCAATATCAATGTTGGCTGACACACCGTCATCGCGAGCAAGCTCGCTCCCACAGGGGATCTGCCGTGAACATGAGTTTTATGTTCGCCAGCGCTGTGGGCCTTGCATTCAGTGTCGGCTGGCGGGATGTATTCGTGAGCAAGCCCACTCCCGCAGCAGACGAGTTGCATCCCTTACCGCTCATGCACATAGGTGCCGGGCGCCGCTTCACCGGCCGGGTAGGCCTTGTTGCCCAGCACGGTAGGGGCTTTTTTCAGTTTGCCCGAGCGCTCGGCCTGCCAGGTTTGCCAGTGTAGCCACCAGGAGTCGGTGTGCTTGGTGGAGTTTTCCTGCCAGTCCTCGGCCTTGGCCGGCATGTCCTCGCCGGTCATGTAGCGCGACTTGGGGTTGCCAGGCGGGTTGAGGATGCTTTGGATATGACCGCTGCTCGACAGCACGAATTCCACTTTTCCACCGAACAGCTGTGCCGACTTGTAGCAGGACTTCCAAGGTGTGATGTGGTCGTTGGTGCCCGCCAGGGAAAAGATGTCGGCGGTGACTTGCTTGAGGTCGATGGGCGTGCCGCACACTTCCAGTGCATTGGGGCGGATCAACGGGTTGTTTTTGAACATCTCGATGAGATCGCCGTGGAACGCCGCCGGCAGCCGCGTGGTGTCGTTGTTCCAGAACAGGATGTCGAACACGGGCGGCTCGTTGCCCAGCAGGTAATTGTTGACCCAGTAGTTCCAGATCAGGTCGTTGGGGCGCATCCAGGCGAAGACCTTGGCCATGTCGCGGCCTTCGAGTACGCCGGCCTGGTAGGAGTGACGCTTGGCCGCTTCCAGGGTCTGCTCGTCGACGAACAGCGCCACGTCGGTGTCCAGGGTGGTGTCGAGTACGCTCACCAGCAAGGTCAGGGCATTGACCTTTTTCTCGCCGAGGGCGGCGTAATGGCCCAGCAGCGCGGTGCAGGTGATGCCGCCCGAGCAGGCGCCCAGCATGTTCACGTCCTTGCTGCCGGTGATGGCCGTGACCACATCCACCGCTTCCTTGAGCGCCTCGATGTAGGTCGAAAGGCCCCACTCGCGCTGTTCCTTGGTGGGGTTGCGCCAACTGACGATGAAGGTCTGCACGTTGCTGCGCAGGCAGAAGCGCGCCAGGCTCTTGTCCGGGCTCAGGTCGAATACGTAGAACTTGTTGATCTGTGGCGGCACCACCAGCAGCGGTCGCTCGTGGACCTGCTCGGTGATGGGCCGGTACTGGATCAGCTCCAGCACGTCGTTGCGAAACACCACGGCGCCTTCGGTCACGCCCAGGCTCTTGCCGACCTCGAACGCGCCCATGTTCACCTGGCTCGGCATCCCGCCGTTGTGCACCAGGTCCTTGGCCAGGTGGGACAGGCCGTCCAGCAGGCTCTTGCCGCCGGTTTCGAAGAAGCGCTTGACCGCCGCCGGGTTGGCCGCCGAGTTGGTCGGGGCCATGGCTTCGGTCATCAGGTTGATCACGAAATGCCCGCGGCTGATGTCTGCGGGCGAGAGGCTGCTGTCGTCGATCCAGGCGTGCAGCTCCTTGCGCCACGCCAGGTAGGTTTGCAGGTAGCGTTTGTAGAGCGGGTTCTGGCTCCAGGCCGGGTCGACGAAGCGACGGTCGTCGCCGGCCGGTTGCAGCTCGGATTTGCCGAACAGGACATTCTTGAGTTCGACGCCGAAATGGGCGACATGCTTGACGCTGTGCAGCGGTTGCTTGATGGCCTGGGTCAGCACCATGCGGGCAGAGGCCAACAGGTCTTTCCTGCGCAAGCCGACGACGGGATTCAACCCCAGGGTATTTTCCGAGGCCTGGTACTTCAGGTCATCGTTGTTCTTGTTGCTCATCTACGACGCTCCATTGTCCTTCAGACGAGTACCCGGTGGGTGCCATGAAGCCACACAGCCGATACCAGGTACGCTGCTCGGGTGACCATTAATTCCGCATCGAGGGCCAATGAGGAAACGTATGCCAGGAACTCGCCGGTTCCTTTGCAGGGAACTTGCCAGCTCCATTGGTTACCCGAGTTTAATTTTTTTCGCAAGCAGGCCAGTCATTGACGTTGCTGCGCGGGCATTCAAGCAGATGAGTCTAGAAAAATCGCCCTAAAGCGCCAGCCCTTGAGTTAGAGCATCAGCTTGACGACGGACGCGTCCGGATCGCGGGTTTTTCCGGCGGCCTTGAGCTCGCCGAGATAATCGTTCCACAGGTCTTGTTGGCGCAACGCTAACTGGTAGAGATAGTCCCAGGTGAACAATCCGCTGTCGTGGCCGTCGTCGAAGGTCAGTTTCAGTGCGTACTGGCCGGCCGGCTCGACCTTGGTCAGGGCAACGTTGAGCTTGCCGTATTGCAGGATAGGTTTGCCATGGCCCTGGACCTCGGCGGAAGGCGAATGCACCCGCAGGAATTCGGCGGGCAGGTGGTACTCCTCGTCCGGCGCGTATTTGAGCGTCAGGGTCTTGGAGGCTTTGTGCAGGTTGATGGCGGTGGGGAGTTTGGTCATGGCCTGTGATCCGTCTCTGAAGGAGCCTTGATCTATAAAACGACACAGTCAATGTGGGAGCGGGCTGTGTGGGAGCAAGGCTTGCCCGCGATGAAAACGCCGCGGTCTCTTGAGGACCGCAGCGCCTGGATCGCGAGCAAGCTTTGCTCCCACACAGCCCGCTCCCACAGGTCTGCGTTCGCCTGTAATTGCTACTTACAGGATATACCGCGACAGATCTTCGTTCTGCGCCAATTCACCCAGGTGGCTGTTGACGTACTCGGCGTCGATGAGGATCGGCGCTTCGTTGTGGGCGCTGGCCAGGTCGCCGGCGCTGAACGACACTTCCTCGAGCAAGCGTTCGAGCAACGTGTGCAGGCGACGGGCGCCGATGTTCTCGGTCTTCTCGTTGACCTGCCAGGCGATCTGGGCCAGGCGCTTGATGCCTTCTGGCGTGAACTCGATGCTCAGGCCTTCGGTCTTGAGCAGCGCGCAATACTGTTCGGTCAGGGACGCATGGGGCTCGCTCAGGATGCGTTCGAAGTCTTCTGGCGTCAGCGCCTTGAGTTCGACGCGGATCGGCAGGCGACCCTGCAGCTCCGGCACCAGGTCGCTCGGTTTGCTCAGGTGGAAGGCACCGGAAGCAATGAACAGAATGTGGTCGGTCTTGACCATGCCCAGCTTGGTGTTGACCGTGCAGCCTTCGATCAGCGGCAGCAGGTCGCGTTGTACACCTTCGCGGGACACATCGGCACCGCCGACATTGCCGCGCTTGGCGACCTTGTCGATTTCGTCGATGAACACGATGCCATGCTGCTCGACCGCTTCCAGCGCCTTGGCTTTCAATTCTTCTTCGTTGACCAGGCGGCCGGCTTCTTCATCGCGCACCAGCTTCAGCGCTTCCTTGACCTTGAGCTTGCGGCTTTTCTTTTTGCCCTTGCCCATGTTGGCGAACAGGCTCTGCAACTGGTTGGTCATTTCTTCCATGCCCGGCGGCGCGGAAATGTCGACGCCGGCCATTTCGGCCACTTCGATCTCGATTTCCTTGTCGTCCAGCTGGCCTTCGCGCAGGCGCTTGCGGAACAGCTGGCGGGTGTTGGAATCCTGGGTCGCGGCGGCGTCGGCGTTGAAGCCCATGCGCGCCGGTGGCAGCAAGGCGTCGAGGATGCGCTCTTCGGCGGCGTCTTCGGCACGGTGGCGGACCTTGGTGATTTCCTGTTCGCGCAGCAACTTGATCGCGGCGTCGGCCAGGTCACGGATGATCGACTCGACGTCGCGACCGACATAGCCGACTTCGGTGAATTTGGTGGCTTCGACCTTGATGAACGGCGCATTGGCGAGCTTGGCCAGGCGCCGGGCGATTTCGGTCTTGCCGACACCGGTCGGGCCGATCATCAGGATGTTCTTGGGGGTCACTTCGACGCGCAGCTCTTCGGGCAGCTGCATCCGGCGCCAGCGGTTACGCAGGGCGATGGCGACGGCGCGCTTGGCATCGTCCTGGCCGATGATATGGCGGTTGAGTTCGTGGACGATTTCGCGGGGAGTCATGGACATAATAATTGGCGGTCCTCAAGCAAGAATGAGCCGGTGCGCGGGTGGCAGGCTTATTCGGCGAGGTCCTGCTCCTCAATGGTCTGGGTGTGGTTGGTGAAGACGCAGATGTCGCCGGCGATGCCCAAGGCAGTCTCGACGATCTCACGGGCCGACAGGTCGGTTTTTTTCAGCAGGGCGCTGGCCGCGGCCTGGGCGTAGGCGCCGCCGGAACCCATGGCGATCAAGCCATCTTCGGGCTCAACGACGTCGCCGTTGCCGGTGATGATCAGCGAGGCGTCCTTGTTAGCGACCGCGAGCATGGCTTCGAGGCGGCTCAGGGAACGGTCGGTGCGCCATTCCTTGGCCAGTTCCACGGCGGCACGGACCAGGTGGCCCTGATGTTTTTCAAGCTGGCCTTCGAAACGTTCGAACAGCGTGAAGGCGTCGGCGGTGGCCCCGGCGAAACCGGCGATGACCTCGCCGTGATATAGGCGACGGACTTTTTTCGCGTTGCCTTTCATCACGGTGTTGCCCAGTGAAACCTGGCCGTCGCCGCCCATGACGACTTTGCCATGACGGCGGACTGAAACGATGGTGGTCAAGGGAGAGTCTCCACGCAGCGGGGCGAAAATGCCCGGATGGAACTCATATGGGGGTGGCGTGGGGTTTTTCAACTGCGGGGGCGCAGAGGGGATGAGCGGTCCCCCGCCTTTTTTGGCAGAGGCTTTTGTGGCGAAGGGAGCTTACTGTGGTGAGGGGATTTATCCCCGCTGGGCTGCGCAGCAGCCCCAAAAGCTTGATGTATTCGGCCCTGACACACCGAGGCGGCAGGTTTTTAGGGCCGCTTCGCGCCCCAGCGGGGATAAATCCCCTCGCCACAAGGGGGGGGCGTGTCGCCTGGATCAGCGGCTCTGGCGTTGTTGTAACAACAGGTTGCTGAAACCACTGCCCGCCAATTGTTTCTGGGCCTTGGTCAGTTCCTCGCGGTTGCTGAACGGGCCGACCAGTACCCGGTACCAGGTTTCGTCCTTCACCGTCCCGGACTCCACGGACACGGACTGGCCCAGCAGAATGATCTGTGCGCGGACCTTGTCGGCGTCGGCTTCCTTGCGGAACGAGCCGGCCTGCAGGAAGAACTTCGTCACCGGTGCGGCTTTCTGCACCGGTGGGGCCGGTGGCGGCGTGATGCCGGCCAGGGCCGCCTGGGCGCGAGCGGTGTCGATCTTCGCCGCTTCGGCCGGGGTCACCGGCGTGGTGGGCACCTGTGGCACTTGCGGCGTCGGCAGGGTTTTCTCCGGCACGGCATCGGGCGGCACGATGACTTCCGATTCCGGCAGCAACGTGTAGAAGTCGTACTTCGGCTTCACCGGTTGCGTCGGGCTCGGCGGGGTCTTGTTGGCCTCGGCGATACGCGTGGCTTTCTGCTGCTCTTGCCGGACGCGCTTGACGTCATCGCCCTGGCCCGGCTCCAGCTTCATCAAGAACACAATGAACGCGCCGACGGTCAGGCCGATGGCCATCCACAACCAACCTGGAATCGGTTTTTTGGCTGGAGGCTGGTAACGACTGGCGCCGCGCTTGGGTGCAGGTTTTTTCTTGGCGGCCAACTTACATGCGCTCCAGGGTTTCCAGGCCCAGCAGTTCCAGGCCTTGCTTGAGCGTGCGCCCGGTCAGCGCGGCGAGGCGCAGGCGGCTCTGCATTTGCTCTGGGGTCGGTGCGCTGAGGATCGGACAGTTCTCGTAGAAGCTGGAGAACAGGCCGGCCACATCGTACAGGTAAGCGCACAAGGTGTGTGGCGTGCCCTTGTCGGCGACGTTGTTCAGGACCTCGCCGAACTGCGCCAGTTTCGCCGCCAGCTCCTGTTCCTGAGCTGCTTCAAGGACGATCTGGCCGTCCACTTCGCTGAAGCTCTTGCCGAGCTTGCGGAATACTCCGGCCACGCGGGTGTAGGCGTACAGCAGGTACGGCGCGGTGTTGCCTTCGAAGTTGAGCATCAGGTCGAAGTTGAAGCTGTAGTCGCTGGTGCGGTGCTTGGACAGGTCGGCGTATTTCACCGCGTCGATGCCCACGACCTTGGCGATCTTGCGCAGTTCGTCCTCGGCCAGGTCCGGGTTCTTGCCCTTGACCAGGGTGTAGGCGCGATCCTGGGCTTCGGTCAGCAGGTCGATCAGCTTCACCGTGCCGCCGTCGCGGGTCTTGAACGGGCGGCCGTCGGCGCCGTTCATGGTGCCGAAGCCCATGTGCTCCATTTCCATCGGGCGGGTCACGAAGCCGGCCAGGCGCGCCACTTCGAACACTTGCTGGAAGTGCAGGGCCTGGCGCTGGTCGACGAAGTACAGCACTCGATCGGCCTTGAGCACGCTGTTGCGGTAGCGCACGGCCGCCAGGTCGGTGGTGGCGTAGAGGTAGCCGCCGTCGGCCTTGACGATGATCACCGGCAGCGGCTCGCCGTCGGCGGTCTTGAACTGGTCGAGGAACACGCACTGGGCGCCGTTGCTTTCCACCAGCATGCCCTTGGCCCTGAGGTCGTTGACCACGTTGGCCAGGTCATCGTTGTAGGCGCTTTCGCCCATCACGTCGGCCATGGTCAATTTGACATTCAGCAGCTCGTAGATTTTCTGGCAGTGGGACAGGGAGATGTCCTTGAACTTGCTCCACAGCGCCAGGCACTCGGCATCGCCGGCCTGCAGCTTGACCACCAGGCCACGGGCGCGGTCGGCGAACTCGGGGGACTCGTCGAAGCGTTGCTTGGCGGCGCGGTAGAAATTCTCCAGGTCCGACAGCTCATCGCTGGTAATCGGGTTTTCCTGCAGATAGGCCATCAACATGCCGAACTGGGTGCCCCAGTCGCCAACGTGGTTCTGGCGGATAACGGTGTCGCCAAGAAACTCCAGGACCCGGGCCACGCCGTCGCCGATGATGGTCGAGCGCAGGTGGCCGACGTGCATTTCCTTGGCGAGGTTGGGGGCCGATAGGTCGACCACGGTGCGCTGCAACGGGCCGGCCTTGCGCACGCCAATGCGCTCGTCGGCCAGGGCTGCGTCCAGGCGCGAAGCCAGGGCCTGGGTGTTCTGGAAGAAATTGATGAACCCGGGGCCGGCAATGTCGGCTTTGTTGACATTCTCGTCGGCCGGCAGCGCGGCGATGATTTTCTCCGCCAGGTCGCGAGGTTTCATGCCGGCCGGCTTGGCGAGCATCATCGCGATGTTGCTGGCGAAGTCGCCGTGGGTCTTGTCGCGGGTGTTCTCGACCTGAATCGCCGGCGACAGGCCTTCTGGCAGCACACCTTCAGTGACGAGTTGGGTGATGGCTTGCTGGATGAGCTGGCGAATGGTGTCTTTCATGGTCTTCTCTTTCAACCGCAGGCGCGGCGGCGCTTCGATGCGCTGGTGGAAAAACTGGGCATTATCCGTGGCGCGGGCGAGCTTGCCAACTGTAGCGGGTCGGTTGGGGATGTGTGGTGATTATTCTTGGTGGCCTGGATGTGCGCGATCCCCTGTGGGAGCGGGCTTGCTCGCGATTAGCGGTGGGTCAGTCACGGTGATGTCGGCTGTGCCGTCGCTATCGCGAGCAAGCTCGCTCCCACAGGGGGCGGGCATGTGGTCCATTCAATACAAATCCACCGGATCCACATCCAGCGACCAGCGCACCGCCCGCCCGCTGGGCATCTGTTCCAGCACCAGCAGCCAGGCACTCAGCAGTCGATGCAGCGGCGCCCGGGCGTTGGCCTGCAATAGAAGCTGCGCCCGGTAGCGCCCGGCCCGCCGCTCCATCGGAGCTGGCACCGGGCCCAATAGTTCGATGCCGGTAAGGCTCTGCTCTGCCAGCAAACGCTCGGCCTCGCTGCAGGCCTCATCGAGGAAACCTTCGGCTTGCCCGGGCTTGTGGGCTTCGGCCCGCAACAGCGCCAGATGAGCAAAGGGCGGCAGGCCGGCGCTGCGGCGTTCGCTCAAGGCTTGTTCGGCGAAGGCGAAATAACCCTGCTCGGTCAATTGGATCAACAGCGGGTGATCGGCCAAGTGCGTCTGGATAATCACTTTGCCCGGCTCCTCGGCCCGCCCGGCCCGGCCTGCGACCTGGACAATCAACTGCGCCATGCGCTCGCTGGCGCGGAAGTCGCCGGAGAACAACCCACCATCGGCGTCGAGGATCGACACCAGCGTGACTCGCGGGAAGTGATGCCCCTTGGCGAGCATCTGCGTGCCCACCAATATGCATGGCTGGCCCTTCTGGATCGTCGCGAACAGCTGATTCATCGCGTCCTTGCGCGAGGTGCTGTCGCGATCCACCCGCAGTACCGGGTAATCGGGGAACAGGATACCCAGCCGTTCCTCAGCGCGCTCGGTGCCGGCACCGACCGGGCGCAAGTCCACTTTGCCGCACTGCGGGCAATGCCTTGGCACGCGTTCGGCGTGGCCGCAATGGTGGCAACGCAGCTCGCCATGGCGTTGATGCACGGTCATCCGCGCATCGCAGCGCTCACACCCAGACATCCAGCCACAGTCGTGACACAGCAGGGTCGGGGCAAACCCCCGGCGATTGAGGAACACCAGGACCTGTTGCCCGGCGGCCAGGGTCTGGCCGATGGCTTGCTGCATCGGCCCGGAAATACCGCTGTCCAGTGGTCGACTTTTCACGTCCAGGCGCAGGAAGCGCGGTTGCTTGGCGCCGCCGGCCCGTTCGTTGAGGCGTAGCAGGCCGTAGCGACCGGTGTAGGCGTTGTGCAAGCTTTCCAGCGAGGGCGTCGCCGAGCCGAGGACGATCGGGATGTTTTCCTGGCGGGCGCGCACCAGCGCCAGGTCGCGGGCGTGATAGCGCAGGCCTTCCTGCTGTTTATAGGAGCCGTCGTGCTCTTCGTCGATGATGATCAGGCCGGGGTTTTTCATCGGCGTGAACAGCGCCGAGCGGGTACCGATGATGATGTCGGCCTCACCGTCGCGGGCGGCGAGCCAGGCTTCCAGGCGTTCGCGGTCGTTGACCGCCGAGTGCACCAGGGCGATCCGCGCATTGAAGCGTTGCTCGAAACGCGCCAGGGTCTGCGGGCCGAGGTTGATTTCCGGAATCAGCACCAAGGCCTGCTTGCCGGCCTCCAGGGTCTGGCGGATCAGTTGCAGGTAGACCTCGGTCTTGCCGCTGCCGGTGACGCCCGCCAGCAGAAAGGCGTGATAACTGTCGAAACCTGCACGAATCGCTTCGCAAGCGGCCCGCTGTTCGGCGTTGAGCGGCAGTTCCGGCTGGGCCAGCCAATGTTCATGGCGGGCGCCGGGGGCGTGCCGGCGGACCTCCACCTGGACCAGGTTCTTGGCCAGCAACAGATCGAGGCTGTCCTTGCTGAGCATCAGTTTGCTCAGCAGTTGATGAGCCACGCCATGGGGATGTTGGGCCAGGGTCGCCAAGGCTTCGCGCTGGCGCGGGGCGCGGGCGATGCGTGGATCGTCCAGCGAAGCCCCCGGCGCCACCGACCAGAATCGCTCCTGGCGCGCCTCGGCCAGCTCACCCTGGCGCAGCAACACCGGCAGCGCCCAGCTCAGGGTGTCGCCGAGGCTGTGCTGGTAATACTGGGACGTCCACAGGCACAACTTGAACAGCGATGCAGGTAGCGGCGGCGTGGCATCGAGCAGGGCCAGGGCTGGCTTGAGCTTGTCGGCCGGGACCTCGCTGTGATCGGTGACCTCCACCAGGATGCCGATCATTTCCCGCCGGCCGAACGGTACCCGCAGGCGCATGCCCGGCTGCAACTGGGCGCGCAGGACCCCGGCCGGGGCGCGGTAGTCGAACAGGCGGCGCAGGGGCGAAGGCAGGGCGAGGCGCAGAATGGCGTCGGGCACGCGGGGGATCTCGGTAGGCGGACAAATTCGCAAGGCTTAGCGCGATTCAATGTGGGAGCGAGCTTGCTCGCGATGGCGTCAGTTCTGTCACATTGATGCTGACTGAATCGCCGCTATCGCGAGCAAGCTCGCTCCCACAGGGATTGTGCTGAGGGCGGGAGCCTAGCAGACGGTTGGTACAAGGCATAGCTTGCGCGAACGACGATGTCTGGTAGAATCCGCGGCCTAATTACGTGCGGTATTCAACAATAGTGTTGGGTGGCGGCACGCTAGCCTGAGGAAAACAGCATGAAAACCGATATCCATCCGGAATACCCAGAAATTGCCGTAACCTGCAGCTGCGGCAACAAGTTCGAAACGCGTTCGACCTACGGCAAAGCCCTGGCGATCGACGTTTGCAACGAATGCCACCCGTTCTACACCGGTAAGCAAAAGACTCTGGATACCGGCGGCCGCGTTCAGAAGTTCGCCGATCGTTTCGGTGCTTTCGGCAAAGTTGCTCCAAAAGCCTGAGGCTGATCATTTTGGAAAGTCGTTCCGGCTTCTCCAGAGTGATGAAAAAGGCGTCCCTTGCGGGCGCCTTTTTTGTGTCTGCGATTTGGTTCTGTGGTGCCCAGGCGGCCTGTCCTTCGCCGGGCAACCTGCCCCAGGTGGCGGTGCAGCGCGTGGTGGATGGCGACACCTTGTACCTGGAGGATGGCCGACGCATTCGGATGATCGGCCTGAACAGCCCTGAGTTGGGCAAGCGCGGCCGCGCCGACGAGCCGTTCGCCGTGGCGGCACGCCAGCGACTCGAAGCCCTGGTGGCCGCCAACCATGGCCGGGTGGGCGTATTGCCTGGCAAGGACGACCGCGATGACTACGGCCGTACGCTGGCGCATGTCTACAACGCCCAGGGCGAGAACCTCGAAGAGCGCTTGATTGCCGAGGGGCTGGGGTTTCTGGTGGCGGTCGCGCCGAACGTCGACCTGGTCAGTTGCCAGCAAATGGCCGAACGTCATGCGCGGCAAACCGGATCCGGTCTCTGGAAAAAATCCCCCGTCGTGCGAGCGGAGCAGATCAATGCGCCCGGTTTCGTGCTGACGAGTGGGCGTGTAGAAAGCGTGCGACGCAATCGCGGTGGTATCTGGATTGAATTGCAGGGGCCGGTTGTCCTGCACGTTGCGCCCGGTATGCAGAGGCGCTTCGACGCCTCGGCCCTGGAGCGGCTCAAGGGCCGCAAAATCGAGGCCCGTGGCTGGGTCGTCGACCGCGCCCGGCGTGGCGGCAACAAGGCCGGACAGGCGCGATGGATGTTGCCGCTGACCGATCCGGCCATGCTGGAAGCGGTTCTGTAAGAAAAAATTGTAGACATTATTCTTTCGAATTGTATGCATCTAGCCCTTGTGTTTCGCGGCTCTTGGCCCAAAGTCGTAGGGCAGGGCGCTTGACAGCAGTGACTGGTCAGTCTTGTAGGGACTTTGCGAGGCGCGTATCCTCGGCGGTCCGTCTGTCCAACACAGTAAAAAGCGGAATGCCCACATGTCTGATCTGAAAACTGCCGCTCTCGAATATCACGCGCATCCTCGTCCAGGAAAGCTGAGTGTCGAGCTCACCAAGGCCACCGCTACTGCTCGCGACTTGTCGCTGGCCTACAGCCCCGGCGTAGCCGAACCAGTCCGCGAAATCGCTCGCGACCCTGAACTGGCCTACAAATACACCGGTAAAGGCAACCTGGTTGCAGTCATTTCCGATGGCACCGCGATTCTCGGCCTGGGTAACCTCGGCCCATTGGCTTCCAAGCCAGTCATGGAAGGCAAGGGCGTGCTGTTCAAGCGTTTCGCCGGTATCGACGTATTCGACATCGAAGTCGACTCCGAGAGCCCGCAAGCCTTCATCGACACCGTCAAGCGTATCTCCATCACCTTCGGTGGCATCAACCTGGAAGACATCAAGGCACCTGAGTGCTTCGAGATCGAGCGCGCCCTGATCGAACAGTGCGACATTCCAGTATTCCACGATGACCAGCATGGCACCGCCATCGTCACCGCGGCTGGCATGATCAACGCCCTGGAAATCGCCGGCAAGACTCTGCCGGAAGCCAAGATCGTTTGCCTGGGCGCCGGCGCTGCGGCCATCTCCTGCATGAAGTTGCTGGTGAGCATGGGCGCCAAGATCGAAAACATTTTCATGGTCGACCGTACCGGCGTGATCCACTCCGGCCGTGACGACCTGAACCAGTACAAGGCCGTCTTCGCCCACGCGACCGACAAGCGCTCCCTGGCGGACGCGCTGGACGGTGCCGACGTGTTCGTTGGCCTGTCGGGTCCGAACCTGCTGAGCCCGGAAAACCTGCTGCGCATGGCGCCGAACCCGATCGTGTTCGCTTGCTCGAACCCGGACCCGGAAATCTCCCCGGAGCTGGCTCACGCGACTCGCAACGACGTGATCATGGCCACTGGCCGTTCGGATTACCCGAACCAGGTCAACAACGTGCTGGGCTTCCCGTTCATCTTCCGTGGTGCCCTGGACGTTCGCGCCAAGCGCATCAACGAAGAGATGAAAGTCGCGGCCGCCAACGCCCTGCGTGAACTGGCCAAGCTGCCGGTGCCTCAGGAAGTGTGCGACGCCTACGGCGGCATCAAGCTGGAATTCGGTCGTGAGTACATCATTCCGAAACCCATGGACGCCCGCCTGATCACCCTGATCTCCGACGCCGTGGCCAAGGCCGCCATCGAGACGGGCGTGGCCACCCTGCCGTATCCGAAGAACTACCCGCTCAAGAGCGTGGATGACGTGTTCAACGGCTAAGCCGTTGTAGCGCTTCAATAAAAAGCCCCGGCTCCTGTGAGCCGGGGCTTTTTATTGGCCGCCACTTTTTATGGCCGCCAAAAGTCCCCTGTGGGAGCGAGCTTGCTTGCGATGACATTCTTCAATTCACCCCAGGTCTTTCAGCCCAACGCTTGAGCCTCAATCCAATCCCTGTGGCGAGGGAGCTTGCCCCCGCTCGGCTGCGCAGCGGCCGCAAACCGGGCAATGCGGTCTGTCTATAGGCATGCAGGGGCCTGCTGCGCAGGTCAGCGGTAGCAAGCTCCCGCGCCACGGGGTTTGGGTTGCCTGGACTGCCGCCATCGCGAGCAAGCTCGCTCCCACATTGGTCCGGTGATAGACATTGATTGTGCGACCGCCAAAAGTCCCCTGTGGGAGCGAGCTTGCTCGCGATGACATTCTTCAATTCACCCCAGGTCTTTCAGCCCAACGCTTGAGCCTCAATCCAATCCCTGTGGCGAGGGAGCTTGCCCCCGCTCGGCTGCGCAGCGGCCGCAAACCGGGCAATGCGGTCTGTCTATAGGCATGCAGGGGCCTGCTGCGCAGGTCAGCGGTAGCAAGCTCCCGCGCCACGGGGTTTGGGTTGCCTGGACTGCCGCCATCGCGAGCAAGCTCGCTCCCACATTGGTCCGGTGATGGACGTTGATTGTGCGACCGCCAAAAGTCCCCTGTGGGAGCGAGCTTGCTCGCGATGACATTCTTCAATTCACCCCAGGCCTTTCAGCCCAACGCTTGAACGTCAATCCAGCCCCTGTGGCTTGCTCCCACATCAGGAATGGTGCGGCCAAAAAAAGCCCCGCACTTCTCGCGAAGGCAGGGCTTTTGGGTTGGGGGCGGTCAGAACAGATCGATCGGTGCCGCTTCGTCCGCCGGCAGCGGGCTACCCGGTGCGACGCCGTTGCCCAGCTCGTTGACCGACGGCGGCGTGTCTTCGCTCTTGAACAGTTCAAAGTACGCCCCTGGGGTGCCCGGCGTGGCCGCGCGGCCGCTGACTGGGTCGACCCGCAGGCTGAGGATGCCTTCCGGTTCCGGCTGGGTGTGCGGCGGCTTGTCCTTGAGGGCGGCGCCCATGTAGGTCATCCAGATCGGCAGCGCCACGGTACCGCCGAACTCACGGCGACCCAGGCTTTCGGGCTGGTCGAAACCGGTCCAGACCGTGGTCACGTAATCGGCGTTGTAGCCGGAGAACCAGGCGTCCTTGGATTCGTTGGTGGTACCGGTCTTGCCCGCCAGGTCGGTGCGACCCAGGGCCAGCGCGCGACGGCCGGTGCCGAGCTTGATCACGTCCTGCAGCATGCTATTGAGAATGAAGGTGGTGCGGCCATCGACAATGCGTTCCGCCACGGCGGGCGCTTGCGGCAGGCCCGGGGGCGTGGTGGCTTCGCCTGGCGTCGCATTGACCGTGAACGTGTCGGTGGACGGTGCGGCGACACCATCGCTGACCTGCTCGCCCGTAGGAACCCGTGGCGGGTTGGCGACGAACAACGTCTCGCCGTTGCGGCTTTCGATCTTGTCGATGATGTACGGGGTGATCTTGTAGCCGCCGTTGGCGAACGTGCTCCAGCCCGTGGCGATTTCCATCGGCGTCAAGGTCGCGGTGCCCAAGGCCAGGGACAGGTTGCGCGGCAGGTCCTGCTTGTTGAAGCCGAACTTGCTGATGTAGTCGATGGTGCGGTCCACACCCAGCGCCTGCAACAGGCGGATCGAGACCAGGTTGCGGGATTTGTACAGCGCCTCGCGCAGGCGAATCGGGCCGAGGAACGTATTGGTGTCGTTCTTCGGGCGCCAGACCTTGTCCAGGTACTCATCGACGAACACGATCGGCGCATCGTTCACCAGGCTGGCGGCGGTGTAGCCGTTATCCAGCGCGGCGCTGTAGACGAATGGCTTGAAGCTCGAGCCCGGCTGGCGCTTGGCCTGCAGCGCCCGGTTGTAATTGCTTTGCTCGAAGGCGAAGCCACCCACCAGCGAAAGAATGGCGCCGTTCTGCGGGTCGAGGGACACCAGCGCGCCCTGGGCGGCCGGGATCTGGCTGAACTTGAGCGTGTTGTCCGCCTGGCGCTGGACGCGGATCAGGTCGCCGACCTGGGCAACGTCCGACGGCTGCCGTGGGTTGGCGCCCATGCTGTTGGTATTGAGGAACGGACGGGCCCATTTCATGGTGTCCCAGGCCACGTGTTCTTCCAGCTCGCCGTTGCGGGTCAGCACCTTGATGCCGTCCTTGTCCACCGAGGTGACGATCGCCGGCTCCAGGCTGCTGATGGTGCGCTGCTTGGTCAGCTCCAGGGCCCAGGCCTCCTTGGTCTTGCCCGGCAGGCGCGATTCAGGGCCACGGTAGCCGTGGCGCTGGTCGTAGGTCATCAGGCCCTCGTGCAATGCAGTGTTGGCCATTTCCTGCAAGTTGCTTGGCACCGTGGTGGTCACGCGGAAACCTTCGGTGTAGGCGTCGCTGCCATAGCGCCCGACCATCTCGGCACGGGCCATCTCGGCGATGTACGGGGCGTTCACTTCCGGAGTCGGCACGTGATAGCTGGCGTTCAGCGGCTCATTGATCGCGGCGGTGTAGTCGGCCTCGCTGATCTTGCCGAGCTTGTACATGCGCCCCAGGATCCAGTCGCGACGTTCCTTGCTACGCGCCGGGTTGGCCAGCGGGTTGAAGCGCGACGGTGCCTTGGGCAGGCCGGCGATCATCGCCATCTGCGCCAGGCTCACATCGCGGATCGATTTGCCGTAATACACCTGTGCCGCCGCCTCGATGCCGTAGGCGCGGTTGCCCAGGTAAATCTTGTTCACGTACAGCTCGAGGATTTCATCCTTGGTCAGCTGTCGCTCGATCTGCAGGGCCAGGAGAATTTCGGTGGTCTTGCGCGAGAAGCTGCGCTCGCTGGTCAGGAAGAAGTTCTTGGCCACCTGCATGGTGATGGTGCTGCCGCCGGACTGGATGTGCCCGCTCTTGATCAACTGGCTGGCAGCGCGCATCAGGCTGCCGGGATCGACGCCATAGTGGTTGGCGAAGTTATCGTCTTCAGCACTTAGTAACGCATTGATGAAATTGGGGGGAATGTCGGCGAAACGGATCGGTGTACGGCGCATTTCGCCAAATTCGGCGATCAACTTGTTGTCGCTGCTGTACACCCGCAAAGGAATCTGCAACTGAATACTTCTCAGCGCCTCCACGGACGGCAATCCCGGACTAAGGTAAAGAAAAGCACCGCTCAGGCCCAAGAGCAGTCCGCAGAAAACGGCGACGATGGACCATCCGAAAAATTTCAGCAGACGAATCAAGGCTTTTGGATATCCAGGCAAAGAATGAAAAAGGCGCCAGGTGCAGGGATGGACCCGTGCTTGCAACAAAGCGAAAAAAAACGCTGGGCATTATAAGCATTTTTTTTCGTCGGGAACGCCATCCGGACGTCCGTCGGACGGCGGTGATTGAACGCAATGCATATTAGAGAGTCCGTAACTCACGGATAGTCATAGGGAATTGGTAGTGTTACGACTCTTCAATAAAAAAGCCCATGCACTTCTGGGGATCGACATCAGTTCGACGTCGGTGAAGCTGCTCGAGTTGAGTCGCCAGGGCGAGCGATACCGCGTCGAGTCCTACGCGGTCGAACCGTTGCCGGCCAATGCAGTGATCGAGAAGAACATCGCCGAACTCGAAGGGGTGGGCCAGGCGTTGTCGCGGCTGCTGGCCAAGGCCAAGACGCCCTTGCGTAGCGTGGCGGTGGCCGTGGCGGGCTCGGCGGTGATCACCAAGATCATCGAGATGGACGCGGGCCTCTCCGACGACGACATGGAGAACCAGCTCAAGATCGAGGCCGATCAATACATTCCCTATCCGCTGGATGAGGTGGCCATCGATTTCGAAGTGGTGGGCGTTTCGCCGCGCAGCGCCGAGCGCGTCGAAGTGCTGCTGGCGGCCTGTCGCAAGGAAAACGTCGAGGTTCGCGAGGCCGCGTTGGCGCTCGCCGGGCTGACGGCCCGGGTGGTCGATGTGGAGGCTTATGCGCTGGAGCGAGCCTTTGGCCTGCTCGCCACGCAACTGGCCGCGTCCCAGGAGCGGCTGACGGTGGCGGTCATCGACATCGGCGCCACCATGACCACCCTCAGCGTGCTGCACAACGGGCGCATCATCTATACCCGCGAACAATTGTTCGGCGGGCGCCAGTTGACCGATGAAATTCAGCGCCGCTACGGCCTGACACCCGAACAGGCCGGCCTGGCAAAGAAGCAGGGTGGGTTGCCGGACGATTATCTCAGCGAAGTGCTGCAACCTTTTCGCGAGGCCCTGGTGCAGCAGGTCTCGCGGTCCCTGCAATTTTTCTTCGCCTCGGGCCAGTACAGCGCGGTGGACCACATTCTGCTGGCCGGGGGCACGGCGTCGGTCGCCGGCCTGGATCGGCTGATCGAGCAGCGCCTGGGCACGCCGACCCAGGTGGCCAACCCGTTTACCAACATGGCCCTGAGCAGCAAGGTCAATGCCGGTGCCCTGGCCAGTGATGCGCCGGCGCTGATGATTGCCTGTGGGCTGGCCCTCAGGAGTTTCGACTGATGGCGCGGATCAACCTGCTTCCCTGGCGTGAAGAGCTGCGCGAAGAGCGGCGCAAGCGCTTTCTGCTGGCCTTGGTCGGGGCGCTGGTCGGGGCGGTCGGCGTGGTCCTGGTCGCCGTGCGCTACTTCGACAGCGCCATCGACCACCAGGTCGCCCGCAATAGTCACCTCTCCGAGCAGATCGCCGTGCTGGACGAGCGCATCAAGCAGATCAGCGAGTTGAAAGCCCGTCGTCAGCAATTGCTGGAGCGCATGCGCATCATCCAGGACTTGCAAGGGAACCGACCGGTCAGCGGGCGCATCTTCGACCAGTTGGTGAGAACCTTGCCGGACGGGGTGTATTTCACCGAAGTGAAGATGGAAGATCGGACGCTCTTCATCAAGGGGGCCGCGGAATCGAACAACCGGGTCTCGGACCTGATGCGCAACCTGGACTCGTCGGACCTGTTCGATGCGCCCAGTTTGACGGAGGTCAAGGCCACCACCGCCGGTCAGCTCGACCAGGCCAACGTTTTCCAGTTGACGGTTCGCCAGACCCGCCCGGTCGAAGTGGAGGACGCTCAATGAAGCCTGGAGAGTGGTTCGACGCGCTGCGCAAGATCGACATCAGTGACCTGGACACCAACAACATCGGTTCCTGGCCGGCACCGATCAAATGGCTGGCCGGCGTCCTGCTGGTGGTCCTGGTGCTGGGGCTGGGCTATAACTTTGCCTTGAGTGATCTGGAAAACCAGCTGCAGCAGGTGCGCGAGGAAGAAAACACCCTCAAGGCACAATTCGCGGGCAAGGCGCACATGGCCGCAAACCTGGAACGCTACACCGAGCAGATGAAGCAGATGGAAGCGTCTTTTGGTGTGCTGTTGCGGCAATTGCCCAGCGATACCGAAGTGCCGGGCCTGCTGGAAGACATTACTCGCACCGGCCTGGGCAGCGGCCTGGAGTTCGAGGAAATCAAGCTGCTGCCGGAAGTCACCCAACCGTTCTACATCGAGCTGCCGATCCAGATCACCGTGACCGGCGGCTATCACGACCTGGCGACATTCGTCAGTGGGGTGGCCGGGCTGCCCCGGATTGTCACGCTGCACGATTTCGAAATTGCGCCGATGGAGCCCGAGGCAGGCACGAAGCTGCGCATGAGCATCCAGGCCAAGACCTACCGCTACAACGAGCAGGAGGCTCAGCCATGAGGCCGCTGGTGTGTCGCCTCTGCCTGCTGGCAGGCCTGGTCGCGCTGGCGGGCTGCAACAACGACAACGGGTTCAGCGACCTGGACGCCTACATGAACGAAGTGCGTCTGCGTCCGCCCGGCAAGATCGAGCCGACGCCGACGTTCAGGCCCTACGAGACCTTTACCTACAGCGCCGCGAACCTGCGCAGCCCGTTTTCCCGGCAGGTCCGCGTCGACCAGGCCGACCGGCAGCGCGGCTCGCGCAACGTCCGGCCCGACCCCAACCGGGTCAAGCAATACCTGGAAGGCTTCAACATCGAGCAGTTTGAAATGGTCGGTACGATCTCCAACGCCGGTGGCTCCTTCGCGCTCCTGCGGGGCGCGGGCGGGGTGCATCGGCTCAAGGTCGGTGACTATCTGGGGCGCAATGACGGGCGGATCGTCGCCATCAGCGCCACCCAGGTCGATGTGGTCGAAATCGTTCCCGATGGCGAGGGTGCCTGGCTGGAGCGACCACGGACCATTCCTTTGAAAGAGCATTCATAGTGGAACTCGAACAATGAACAGGATTTTTTCAGCCCTCGGTATTTCGCTATGGATAGCGCTGTTGTCGCCGATGGTTCTTGGGGCCAGTCTGAAGACGCTGGATGTGGCGGCGTTGCCGGGGGACCGTGTCGAGTTGAAGCTCACCTTCGACGGGCCGCCGCCAACACCCCGGGGCTACACCACCGAACAGCCGGCCCGGATTGCCCTGGACCTGCCAGGCGTGACCAATCAACTGACCAACAGGCGTCACGACCTGGGCGGGGGCAATGCGCGCAGCGCCACCGTGGTCGAGGCGGGGGATCGCACCCGGTTGATCATCGGCCTGACCCAACTGGCGCCGTATGAAACCCGGGTCGAAGGCAATAACCTGTTCGTGGTGGTTGGCAAGGGCCAGACCCCGAAGAATACTGCTTCGAAGCCCTCTGCCCAGGCCCCGCGCCCGGCGGTTGCCAGCGCTGCGCCCGCGCGGGCCAGTGCGCCGGCGGGCAAGGCGATTCGTGGGGTGGATTTCCAGCGCGGGACCCAGGGCGAAGGCAACGTGGTGATCGATTTGTCCGATCCATCCATCGCCCCGGACATCCAGGAGCGCGAAGGCAAGATCATCCTCAATTTCGCCAGGACCCAATTGCCCGAGCCACTGCGGGTGCGCCTGGACGTCAAGGACTTCGCCACCCCGGTGCAATTCGTCAATGCCAGCGCTGGCAGCGACCGGGCGACCATCAGCATCGAGCCCAGCGGCACCTTCGACTACTCGACCTACCAGACCGACAACAAGCTCACCGTCAGCGTCCGGCCCATGACCGTGGACGACTTGCAAAAACGCAATGCCGACCGCGCCGCCTACAGCGGCGAGAAGCTCTCGCTCAACTTCCAGGACATCGAAGTGCGTTCGGTCCTGCAACTGATTGCCGATTTCACCAACCTGAACCTGGTGGCCAGCGACACAGTGCAGGGTGGCATCACCCTGCGGTTGCAGAACGTGCCTTGGGACCAGGCGCTGGACCTGGTGCTCAAGACCAAGGGCCTGGACAAGCGCAAGGTCGGCAACGTGCTGCTGGTGGCCCCGGCCGATGAAATCGCGGCGCGCGAGCGCCAGGAACTGGAGTCGCAGAAGCAGATTGCCGACCTGGCGCCGCTGCGGCGTGAGCTGTTGCAGGTCAACTATGCGAAGGCGGCGGACATCGCCAAGTTGTTCCAGTCGGTGACCAGTGCCGAGGCGAAAGCCGACGAGCGCGGCACGATCACGGTCGATGAGCGAACCAACAACATCATTGCCTACCAGACCCAGGACCGGCTCGACGAACTGCGCCGGATCGTGGCACAGCTGGATATTCCGGTGCGCCAGGTGATGATCGAGGCGCGGATTGTCGAGGCCAATGTCGACTACGACAAAAGCCTGGGCGTGCGCTGGGGCGGGTCGATACAGAACAAGGGCAACTGGAACTCCTCGGGGGTGACCACTGGCACCTCCACGACCATCGGCACGCCGGGCAGTACCGGCACCAACCAGCCGTTCGTCGACCTGGGTGCCTCGGGTAATACCTCGGGGATCGGCATTGCGTTCATCACCGACAACGTGTTGCTGGACCTTGAGCTGACTGCCATGGAAAAAACCGGCAACGGCGAAATTGTCTCCCAGCCCAAGGTGGTGACATCTGACAAGGAGACGGCAAAGATCCTCAAGGGCACGGAGATCCCTTATCAGGAAGCCAGTTCCAGCGGCGCCACCTCGGTGTCGTTCAAGGAGGCCTCGCTATCGCTGGAGGTGACCCCGCAAATCACCCCGGACAACCGCATCATCATGGAGGTCAAGGTCACCAAGGATGAGCCTGATTACCTGAACAAGGTGCAGGAAGTGCCACCGATCAAGAAAAACGAAGTCAACGCCAAGGTCCTGGTCAATGATGGCGAGACCATTGTGATTGGCGGGGTTTTCTCAAATACTCAGAGCAAGGTCGTAGATAAGGTGCCATTTCTTGGCGATGTGCCGTATCTTGGCCGCCTTTTCCGGCGTGATGTGGTTTCGGAGAAAAAATCCGAGCTGCTGGTGTTCCTCACTCCGCGTATCATGAATAACCAGGCGATTGCTGTGAGTCGTTGATTCTGTGCGAAATTTGATTCTTGTTGGGCCGATGGGCGCTGGAAAAAGCACCATCGGCCGTTTGCTGGCCAAAGAGCTGCGCCTGCCGTTCAAAGATTCCGACAAGGAAATTGAATTGCGCACGGGTGCCAATATCCCATGGATCTTCGATAAGGAAGGCGAGCCGGGCTTTCGTGACCGTGAGCAGGCGATGATCGCCGAATTGTGCGCGTTCGAGGGCGTGGTGTTGGCCACCGGTGGCGGCGCCGTGATGCGCGAAGCCAATCGTCGGGCGCTGCATGCCGGCGGACGAGTGGTCTATCTGCACGCCTCTGTCGAGCAGCAGGTCGGCCGCACCGCCCGGGATCGCAACCGGCCGCTGTTGCGCACCGCCGACCCGGCCAAGACCCTGCGCGACCTGCTGGCGCTGCGCGACCCGCTGTATCGGGAGATCGCCGACCTGGTGGTGGAAACCGACGAGCGGCCGCCGCGGATGGTGGTGCTGGACATCCTCGAGCGCCTTCAACAACTACCGCCCCGTTAATGCGCCTGGCGAAATGCGCTATCCTCGACGTCCCGTCATGGCCCGGCTGGGGCGTGGCGGATGGCCATTAACTGGCGTGGGAACAAGCACCGTGGACTTTCGTTAATTGCAGGCAGGACGCCTGATTCCATCTTCTCTGTGGGGACACATGCAGACACTTAAGGTCGACCTGGGCGAGCGCAGCTACCCGATTCATATTGGCGAAGGCTTGCTGGACCAGCCCGAACTGCTGGCGCCGCATATCGCCGGGCGGCAAGTGGCGATCATTTCCAATGAAACCGTCGCGCCTCTGTATCTGGAACGTCTGACCCGCAGCCTGTCGGCCTTTTCGGTCATTTCGGTGGTATTGCCCGACGGCGAAGCCTTCAAGAACTGGGAAACCCTGCAACTTATTTTCGACGGCCTGCTGACCGCACGGCACGATCGCCGCACCACGGTGATTGCCCTGGGCGGTGGCGTGATCGGCGACATGGCTGGTTTTGCCGCCGCTTGTTATCAGCGTGGCGTCGATTTCATCCAGATCCCTACCACGCTGCTGTCGCAGGTCGACTCGTCGGTGGGCGGCAAGACCGGGATCAACCATCCGCTGGGCAAGAACATGGTCGGCGCGTTCTATCAGCCCAACGTGGTGCTGATCGACACCGCCACCCTCAATACTTTGCCGGCCCGCGAGCTGTCTGCGGGGCTGGCGGAAGTCATCAAGTACGGGCTGATCTGCGACGAACCGTTCCTGGGTTGGCTCGAAGAGAACGTCGACCGCCTGCGTGCGCTGGATCAAGCGGCCCTGACCTACGCCATCGAGCGCTCCTGCGCCGCCAAGGCTGCCGTGGTCGGTGCCGATGAGCGTGAATCCGGGGTGCGCGCCACCCTTAATCTGGGACACACCTTCGGCCATGCCATCGAAACCCACATGGGCTATGGTGTCTGGCTGCACGGTGAAGCGGTTGCGGCCGGTACGGTCATGGCCCTGGAGATGTCCGCGCGCCTGGGCTGGATCAGCGAACAGGAGCGCGATCGCGGTATTCGTCTGTTCCAGCGCGCCGGGCTGCCGGTGGTTCCGCCCGAGGAAATGAGCGAGGCGGATTTTCTTGAACACATGGCAATCGACAAAAAAGTGATCGACGGTCGTCTGCGCCTGGTGCTGCTGCGCCACATGGGCGAAGCGGTGGTGACCGACGATTATCCGAAAGAAGTTCTACAGGCCACGCTGGGAGCGGACTACCGCGCCCTGGCTCAGCTTAAAGGTTAATAAGACTCCGATGACTAGTTTGCATGCCGACGAGGCTTTCCTCGGCCATTTCCAATTGAGTCATGACCCTTTTGCCCCACGGGTCCCGGGCTTCAAGTTCTTCCCCGCCCAGCGCAAGCCGGTGCTGGGTCAGTTGCATCACCTGGCGCGCTACAGCCAGTTGCTTCTGGTAGTCACCGGTCCCCAGGGCAGCGGCAAGACCTTGCTGCGCCAGGCCCTGGTGGCCAGCACCAACAAACAGTCCGTGCAAAGCGTGGTGGTGTCGGCCCGTGGCGCCGGCGATGCCGCCGGTGTGTTGCGCCAGGTGGCCCAGGCGCTGAACGTCGCCCAGGCCGAAGTTGGTGCAATTCTCGAGCAGATCGTGCAACTGGCGCTGACCGGGCAGGAAGTCTATCTGCTCGTGGACGATGCCGAGCAACTCGACGAGTCGGCCCTCGAAGCCCTGCTGGCCTTGGCGGCCGGTGCGCCGGAGGGACGCCCTCATGTGTTCCTGTTTGGCGAGTCCTCGCTGATCGCCGACCTGGACCAGTTGAACCTCGAGGAAGAGCGCTTCCATGTCATCGAACTGGCGCCCTACACCGAGGAAGAGACGCGTGAATATTTGGCCCAGCGCCTTGAAGGCGCGGGCCGGGGTATCGAACTTTTCACCGCCGATCAGATCTCTGAGATTCACGAAAGCTCCGACGGCTGGCCTGGCAACATCAACCAGGTTGCCCGCGATGCTCTGATCGAAGTCATGATTGCCAGCCGCTCAGCGGTGAAGCGTCCAAGTATGGGGTTCAACATGCCGAAGAAACACGTATTGGCAATTTCCGCCGTGGTCGTGGTCGCGGTTGCCGCCGCCTGGCTGATGCCGGGTCGCACCAAGGCACCCACCACGGGTGCCCCAGCCAACGAACAGGCGCAACTGCCCCCCGGCCAAGGTACGCCGCAACCCAACGGTGGCGCGCCGGCCGTGGAGTTCGCCGGTAACACCCAGCCGATGCCGCTGCCGCTGGTCGGCCAGTCGCAGCCGGTCATGCGTGGCCCGCTGGCCGAAGCGGCCGGAGGTATCACCGAAGGCGACGACGGCGCAGCGCCACCGATCGACGACAGCAGTGACGTGCCGCCGACCGTGACCACTACCGCACCGCCTGCGGGCGTGCCGGCGGGTCCTGCACCAACGCCAACGCCAACGCCTGCTCCGACTGCCAAGCCGACCCCGGCGCCGACCCAGGTGGCCACCGCCAAGCCTGCACCGACTCCAGCGCCAGCGGCCAAGCCAGCGGCGCCAGCACCTGCGGCTAAGCCTGCTGCCCCGGCCAAGGCCGCGGGCGGTAGCTGGTACGCCGGCCAGGCACCGGGCAACTACGTGGTGCAGATCCTCGGCACCAGTTCCGAAACCGCGGCGCAGAACTTCGTCAAGGAGCAGGGCGGCGAGTACCGTTATTTCAAGAAAGTGCTCAACGGCAAGCCGCTGTATGTCATCACCTACGGCAGCTTTGCCAACCGTGATGCGGCCGTTTCCGCCATCAAGGCCTTGCCAGCGAAGGTTCAGGCTGGTAAACCTTGGCCTCGCACTGTCGCCAGCGTCCAACAGGAACTGGCAGCAACTCGCTGAAGATTCGGCGGCCTTACCCAGGCCGCCTCTCCCGGCAACCTCAAAATTTCCGCAGGGGCGGGCGACCTTTCAGGCCGCGCGCCTTGTGGTGTCTGCGTCACAGTAGCGTTTGAGTCGTAGCGGTCAAACCCAAAAAAGTTTTGACTAGCACAGCATATAGCTTTAAACCTTTCACAAATGCGACATGGATTTGCGACAGTTCGTCGTCAAATTTGTGAGCCCCTGTGTCGGTGTGTACAATGACCTCCCTTTTGCCCCCGCAAAGCTGGCGTACGTTCGGCGCGGCATGCAACTGGTTGAATTGAAAAGAAATTTGCCTCGATTAGAGGCAGCCTGGTGAGAAAGTGTCTATGAAAGCAGGTCTGTACCAACCAGATGAATTCAAGGATAACTGCGGTTTCGGCCTGATAGCCCATATGCAGGGCGAGCCCAGTCATACCCTTTTGCAAACGGCCATTGAGGCCCTGACCTGCATGACCCACCGCGGTGGGATCAACGCCGACGGCAAGACCGGTGACGGTTGTGGCTTGCTGATTCAAAAACCCGACGAGTTCCTGCGTGCCGTAGCCCAGGAAACGTTTGGCGTGACCCTGCCCAAGCAGTACGCCGTGGGCATGGTGTTCTTCAACCAGGACCCGGTGAAGGCCCAGGCGGCTCGCGAAAACATGAATCGCGAGATCCTGGCCGCCGGCCTGCAACTGGTTGGTTGGCGCAAAGTGCCGATCGACACCAGCGTCCTCGGCCGCCTGGCGCTCGAGCGCCTGCCGCAGATCGAACAGGTGTTCATCGCCGGCGAAGGCCTGAGCGACCAGGACATGTCGATCAAGCTGTTCAGCTCCCGTCGTCGTTCGTCCGTGGCCAATGCCGCCGACACCGACCACTACATCTGCAGCTTTTCCCACAAGACCATCATCTACAAAGGCCTGATGATGCCGGCGGACCTCACCGCCTTCTATCCGGACCTGAGCGACGAGCGCCTGAAAACCGCGATCTGCGTGTTCCACCAGCGCTTCTCCACCAACACCCTGCCGAAATGGCCGCTGGCCCAGCCATTCCGCTTCCTCGCCCACAACGGCGAGATCAACACCATCACCGGCAACCGCAACTGGGCCGTGGCCCGTCGCACCAAGTTCGCCAACGACCTGATGCCGGACCTCGAAGAGCTCGGCCCGCTGGTCAACCGCGTGGGCTCGGACTCCTCAAGCATGGACAACATGCTGGAGCTGATGGTGACCGGTGGCATCGATCTGTTCCGTGGCGTGCGCATGCTGGTGCCGCCGGCGTGGCAGAACGTCGAGACCATGGACCCGGACCTGCGGGCCTTCTACGAATACAACTCCATGCACATGGAACCGTGGGATGGCCCGGCCGGTATCGTCATGACCGACGGTCGCTATGCTGTGTGCCTGCTGGACCGTAACGGTCTGCGTCCGGCGCGCTGGGTCACCACCACCAACGGTTTCATCACCTTGGCGTCGGAAATCGGCGTCTGGAACTACCAGCCCGAAGACGTCATCGCCAAGGGCCGTGTAGGTCCGGGCCAGATCTTTGCCGTGGACACCGAGACCGGCCAGATCCTCGACACCGACGCGATCGACAACCGCCTCAAGTCCCGTCATCCGTACAAGCAATGGCTGCGCAAGAATGCCCTGCGCATCCAGGCGACCATGGAAGACAACGACCACGGCTCGGCTTTCTATGACGTCGACCAGCTCAAGCAATACATGAAGATGTACCAGGTGACGTTCGAAGAGCGTGACCAGGTGCTGCGTCCGCTGGGCGAGCAGGGCTATGAAGCGGTCGGTTCCATGGGTGACGACACGCCGATGGCCGTGCTGTCGCAGCGTGTGCGCACGCCGTACGACTATTTCCGCCAGCAGTTCGCTCAGGTGACCAACCCGCCGATCGATCCGTTGCGCGAAGCGATCGTGATGTCCCTGGAAATCTGCCTCGGTGCCGAGCGCAACATTTTCCAGGAGTCGCCGGAACACGCCTCGCGGGTGATCCTCAGCTCGCCGGTCATTTCCCCGGCCAAGTGGCGTTCGTTGACCAACCTCGACCGTCCGGGCTTCGCGCGTCAGGTCATCGACCTGAACTACGACGAAAGCGTCGGCCTGGAAGCGGCGATCCGCAACGTGGCCGATCAGGCTGAAGAAGCCGCGCGCGCCGGGCGTACCCAGATCGTCCTCAGCGACCGCCACATCGCTCCGGGCAAGCTGCCGATCCACGCCTCGCTGGCCACCGGCGCGGTGCACCACCGCCTGACCGAAAAAGGCCTGCGCTGCGACTCCAACATCCTGGTGGAAACCGCCACCGCCCGCGATCCGCACCACTTCGCGGTGCTGATCGGTTTCGGTGCCTCGGCGGTGTATCCGTTCCTGGCCTATGAAGTGCTGGGCGACCTGATCCGCACCGGTGAAGTGCTGGGCGACCTCTATGAGGTGTTCAAGAACTACCGCAAGGGCATCACCAAGGGGCTGCTCAAGATCCTGTCGAAG
Source organism: Pseudomonas sp. Soil_N_39 (assembly GCF_057655955.1). Classification (NCBI taxonomy): domain Bacteria; kingdom Pseudomonadati; phylum Pseudomonadota; class Gammaproteobacteria; order Pseudomonadales; family Pseudomonadaceae; genus Pseudomonas; species Pseudomonas sp. Soil_N_39. Next base: position 289,559 of record NZ_JBDGLI010000001.1, on the reverse strand, counting down.
ATGGGCATCTCGACCATCGCCTCGTACCGTGGCGCGCAACTGTTCGAGGCCATCGGCCTGTCCGAAGAAGTCTGCGAGCTGAGCTTCCGTGGCGTGCCGAGCCGCATCAAGGGTGCGCGCTTCGTCGACATCGAAGCCGAGCAGAAAGCCCTGGCCGCCGAAGCCTGGAGCCCGCGCAAGCCGATCCAGCAGGGCGGCCTGCTGAAGTTCGTCCATGGCGGCGAATACCATGCCTACAACCCGGACGTGGTCAACACCTTGCAAGCGGCCGTGCAGCAGGGCGACTACAGCAAGTTCAAGGAATACACCTCGCTGGTGGACAACCGTCCGGTGTCGATGATCCGCGACCTGCTCAAGGTCAAGACGCTCGACACGCCGCTGGACATCAGTGAAGTGGAGCCGCTGGAATCGGTGCTCAAGCGCTTCGATTCGGCCGGTATTTCCCTGGGCGCACTGTCCCCGGAAGCCCACGAAGCCCTGGCCGAAGCCATGAACCGCCTCGGTGCGCGTTCCAACTCCGGCGAAGGCGGTGAAGACCCGGCGCGCTACGGCACCATCAAGAGTTCGAAAATCAAGCAGGTGGCCACCGGCCGCTTCGGTGTGACGCCGGAATACCTGGTCAACGCTGAAGTGCTGCAGATCAAGGTCGCCCAGGGCGCCAAGCCCGGCGAAGGCGGCCAGTTGCCCGGTGGCAAGGTCAACGGCCTGATCGCCAAGCTGCGTTACGCGGTCCCTGGCGTGACCCTGATCTCGCCGCCGCCGCATCACGACATCTACTCGATCGAAGACTTGTCGCAACTGATCTTCGACCTCAAGCAGGTGAACCCCAAGGCGCTGGTCTCGGTGAAGCTGGTGGCGGAAGCTGGCGTCGGCACCATTGCGGCCGGCGTGGCCAAAGCCTATGCCGACCTGATCACCATTTCCGGCTACGACGGCGGCACCGGTGCATCGCCGCTGACGTCGATCAAGTACGCGGGCGCGCCGTGGGAGCTGGGCCTGGCCGAAACCCACCAGACCCTGCGCGGCAACGACTTGCGCGGCAAGGTCCGGGTACAGACCGACGGCGGCCTGAAAACCGGCCTGGACGTGATCAAGGCCGCCATCCTCGGCGCCGAGAGCTTCGGCTTCGGCACCGCGCCGATGATCGCCCTGGGTTGCAAATACCTGCGCATCTGCCACCTGAACAACTGCGCCACCGGCGTGGCGACCCAGAACGACAAGCTGCGCAAGGACCACTACATCGGTACCGTCGACATGGTGGTGAATTTCTTCACCTACGTGGCCGAAGAGACCCGTGAGTGGCTGGCGAAGCTGGGCGTGCGCTCCCTTGAAGAGCTGATCGGCCGTACCGATCTGCTGGACGTGATCGAGGGCCAGACCGCCAAGCAGCAGCACCTGGACCTGACCCCGTTGCTGGGCAGCGACCTCATCCCGGCGGACAAACCTCAGTTCTGCCAGGTCGACCGCAACCCGCCCTTCGACAAGGGTGAGCTGGCCGAGAAGATGGTCGACATGGCCGCTGCGGCGATCAACGACCTGAGCGGTGCCGAGTTCGAGCTGGACATCTGCAACTGCGACCGTTCCATCGGCGCGCGGATCTCCGGCGAAATCGCCCGCAAGCACGGCAACCAGGGCATGGCCAAGGCGCCGGTGACCTTCCGCTTCAAGGGCACCGCGGGCCAGAGCTTCGGCGTCTGGAACGCCGGTGGCCTGAACATGTACCTGGAAGGCGATGCCAACGACTACGTGGGCAAGGGCATGACCGGCGGCAAGCTGGTCATCGTTCCGCCCAAGGGCAGCGTCTACAAGACCCAGGACAGTGCCATCATCGGCAACACCTGCCTCTACGGCGCCACGGGCGGCAAGCTGTTCGCCGCCGGCACTGCGGGCGAGCGTTTTGCCGTGCGTAACTCCGGGGCCCACACTGTGGTGGAAGGCACCGGCGATCACTGCTGCGAGTACATGACCGGTGGTTTTGTCTGCGTGCTGGGCAAGACCGGTTATAACTTCGGCTCTGGCATGACCGGCGGTTTCGCCTACGTGCTAGACCAGGACAACACCTTCGTTGACCGGGTCAACCACGAACTGGTGGAAATCCAGCGGATCAGCGGCGAGGCGATGGAAGCCTATCGCAGCCACCTGCAAAACGTGCTGAATGAGTACGTCGCGGAAACCGACAGCGAGTGGGGTCGTGAACTCGCCGAGAACCTCGATGACTACTTGCGCCGTTTCTGGCTGGTCAAGCCCAAGGCTGCCAACCTGAAGTCGTTGCTTTCCAGCACTCGTGCCAACCCGCAGTGATATGCGCCTGAAGAGTTTGATGAGGTTTTAACAATGGCTGAACGTCTGAATAATGACTTCCAGTTCATCGATGTCGGGCGCAAGGATCCGAAGAAGAAACTGTTGCGTCAACGCAAGAAAGAGTTCGTGGAAATCTACGAGCCGTTCAAACCCCAGCAGTCGGCCGACCAGGCCCACCGCTGCCTGGGTTGTGGTAACCCGTACTGCGAATGGAAGTGCCCGGTGCACAACTTCATTCCCAACTGGCTGAAGCTGGTGGCCGAGGGCAACATCCTCCAGGCCGCCGAGCTGTCCCACCAGACCAACACCCTGCCGGAAGTCTGCGGCCGGGTGTGCCCGCAGGATCGCCTGTGTGAAGGTGCCTGCACCCTCAACGACGGTTTTGGCGCGGTGACCATCGGTTCGGTGGAGAAGTACATCACCGACACTGCATTCGCCATGGGCTGGCGTCCGGACATGTCCAAGGTCAAGCCGACCGGCAAGCGCGTGGCGATCATCGGTGCCGGCCCGGCGGGCCTGGGCTGTGCCGACGTGCTGGTGCGCGGTGGCGTGACCCCGGTAGTGTTCGACAAGAACCCGGAAATCGGCGGCCTGCTGACCTTCGGCATTCCCGAGTTCAAGCTGGAAAAAACCGTACTGAGCAATCGTCGCGAAGTCTTCACCGGCATGGGCATCGAGTTCCGCCTGAACACCGAGGTGGGCAAGGACGTGACCATGGAGCAACTGCTCGAAGAATACGATGCGGTCTTCATGGGCATGGGCACCTACACCTACATGAAGGGCGGCTTTGCCGGTGAGGACCTGCCGGGTGTGTACGACGCACTCGACTTCCTGATCGCCAACGTCAACCGCAACCTGGGCTTTGAAAAGTCGCCGGAAGATTTCGTCGACATGAAAGGCAAGAAGGTCGTGGTGCTCGGCGGTGGCGACACGGCGATGGACTGCAACCGCACGTCGATTCGCCAGGGCGCCAAGTCGGTGACCTGCGCCTACCGTCGCGACGAAGCGAACATGCCCGGCTCGCGCAAAGAGGTGAAGAACGCCAAGGAAGAAGGCGTGAAGTTCCTCTACAACCGCCAGCCGATCGCCATTGTCGGTGAAGACAAGGTCGAAGGCGTGAAGGTGGTCGAGACCCGTCTCGGCGAACCGGACGCCCGCGGCCGTCGTAGCCCCGAGCCGATCCCGGGTTCCGAAGAGATCATCCCGGCCGACGCCGTGGTCATCGCCTTCGGCTTCCGCCCGAGCCCGGCCCCGTGGTTCGAGCAGTTCAGCATCCAGACCGACAGCCAGGGCCGCGTCGTGGCCCCGGAGCAGGGCCAGTACAAGCACCAGACCAGCAACCCGAAGATCTTCGCCGGTGGCGACATGGTCCGGGGTTCCGACCTGGTGGTGACGGCGATCTTCGAAGGCCGCAATGCGGCGGAAGGGATTCTGGATTACCTGCAAGTCTGACCTCGATCCAGAGTTGCAATGCAATACCCCTGTGGGAGCGAGCTTTGTGAGCAAAGCTTGCTCGCGATCCAGGCGCCTCGGTACCCAATGGACCGCGGTGTTTTCATCGCGGGCAAGCCTTGCTCCCACAAAACTGCTTCCACATCGGTTTTGTGGAGTTGCGAAAACTGTGTTCCACCGCGACAAATTGCCCCGATAGATAAAAGGCACGGCTCTTGCCGTGCCTTTTGCGTCGCGCTCTGAGAAAATGCCCGCACTTTTTTTCCGGATGCCGACATGACTGCCCTGAAGAACGACCGTTTCCTTCGCGCCCTGCTCAAGCAACCCGTGGACGTCACCCCCGTATGGATGATGCGCCAAGCCGGTCGCTATCTGCCGGAGTACCGCGCCAGCCGCGCCAAGGCCGGTGACTTCATGAGCCTGTGCATGAACCCGCAGTTCGCTTGCGAAGTCACGATGCAGCCGTTGGACCGTTATCCGCAGTTGGACGCGGCGATCCTGTTCTCCGACATCCTCACCATCCCCGACGCCATGGGCCAAGGCTTGTACTTCGAGACCGGCGAAGGCCCGCGCTTCAAGAAAGTCGTCAGCACCCTGGCCGACATCGAGGCCCTGCCGATTCCCGATCCGCAGAAGGATCTGGGCTACGTCATGGACGCGGTCAGTACCATTCGCCGTGAGCTCAACGGCCGCGTGCCACTGATCGGTTTCTCCGGCAGCCCGTGGACGCTCGCGACCTACATGGTCGAAGGCGGCTCGTCGAAGGACTTCCGCAAGACCAAGGCGATGCTCTACGACAACCCGCAAGCCATGCACCTGTTGCTGGACAAGTTGGCCCAGTCGGTCACGTCCTACCTCAACGGCCAGATCCTGGCTGGTGCGCAAGCGGTGCAGATCTTCGATACCTGGGGCGGCAACCTGTCGGCGGCGGCATACCAGGAATTTTCCCTGGCCTACATGCGCAAGATCGTCAGCGGCCTGATCCGCGAACACGAGGGGCGCAAGGTCCCGGTGATCCTGTTCACCAAGAACGGCGGCCTGTGGCTGGAAAGCATCGCCGAGGCCGGTGCCGACGCCTTGGGCCTGGACTGGACCTGCGACATTGGCAACGCCCGCGAGCGTGTCGGTCACAAGGTCGCCCTGCAAGGCAACATGGACCCGACCGTGCTTTACGCCAAGCCCGAAGCCATCCGCGCTGAAGTCGGGCGCATCCTGGCCAGCTACGGCAGTGGCAGCGGCCACGTGTTCAACCTCGGCCATGGGATCACCCCGGAAGTCGACCCGGAACACGCCGGCGCCTTCCTGCGGGCGGTGCATGAGCTATCGGCGCAATATCACGTCTGATTGCGGCCCTTGCCACCCAGCCTGTCCGGACCTGTGCCGGACGGGCTTTTTAATGTCCGTTCGTTTAATGATCCGATCTAAAACAGCCGATCGTTTCTTTCGGATGTGTTTGTTTGTCTTTGGTTGATTAGTTATTTCTGTTCGTAAGATGTTTCTCTAGTTATGTAGGGGAAATCGATTCAGAGATCATTCCTTCTATGTTGAGAGATTTATCCTACATAGAGAATGTTCGACTTTCTATAAGGTTCCTGGCACTTGAAAGGGCAAGCGTTGAGCGGTCTGGCGCACCTTTCAAGAGGGCGGTGATCCGTCTTTCATTTTTGATGACTAGTCTGGAACTTATATGAAAAATAACTTCAACAAGAGCAATGTATTAACGGGGTGTGCGTCCTCATTAGTTCTGTTGTCGGCCATGGCGGCATCGCAAAGTGTGCTGGCCCATGGCTTCGTCGAAGTGCCACCTTCTCGTGCACTGTTGTGTCAGAAAGGTGTCAACCTGAACTGCGGCGGCGCGCAATACGAACCGCAGAGTACCGGCGAAACCTTCAAGGGCTTCCCGAATGGCGTCGGTGGTGCACCGCTGCAAGGTCCTATCGACGGCAAAATCGCCAGCGGCGGTAAAGCCAATTTTTCTGCCCTCGATGCGCAATCGGCCACGCGCTGGCACCAGACTGAAATCAGTGACCGCAACATTACCTTTCAATGGAAATACTCCGCGGCGCATCCAGCGACCAAACACGAATACTTCATTACCCGTGACGGCTGGAATCCGAACGAAGTGCTCAAGCGTGCCTCGTTCGACAGCACGCCGTTCTGCACGGTGGAGGGCGGTAATCAACCTCCGGTAGCCGGCGCCCCGCACAATTGCGTCATTCCCGACAGCAAGACGGGTCAGCACGTCATCCTGGGGGTCTGGACGGTGGCTGACACCGATAACGCCTTCTACAACCCGATCGATGTGAACATCCTCGCCGAAGCCGCTCTGCCAGGCGGCTGGTCGCCAGTGGGCAGAATTTCGCCATCGACCCCGTTGCTGGCAGGTGACAAGGTCAAGGCCCGGGCATTCTCCGCCACCGGCGAAAATGCCGAGTACAGCGTGGAAATCAGCATCGACAACGCTGAGGAAGGCAAGGCTGAAAACTGGTCGTTCAAACTGGCCGAGGCCCTCAACAGCGCCCACCCGCTCATTCGTGCCGGTATTCGTGACGAAGACGACAACATCACGCCGGTCAAGGGCGCCAACACCCTGTATGCCCAGAAAGAAAGCGGTGTGACCCGCTATGAAGTGCAATTGGACATGCAAGAAGACGCCAACGCCAGCATGGAACTGTCCTCCCTGCAGCCAGAGTATGTACTCGACAAAGGCCGGGTCAGCATGGCGTTTACCGCGCAGACAAACCGCAGGATGAACCTCGAAGCCACGTTGTTCGATGAGAAGAACAAGCAGGTGGGTATCGTGCAGACCGTAGGTGAAGGCAATACCGGCCTGAGCCTGGACGTGCGCGGCGCCGCCCCTGGCGCGCACACCCTGACGCTGGTAGGCACCACCGAAGACGGCCGCACCACGCGCCAGCAGACCCAGACGGTCACCCTGACCGGTGAGGGCGTCGGCATCGAGTACGACTTCGTGTTCCCTGAAGGCGTCAGCGACTACACCGCCGGCACGAAAGTGCTGCAGCCCAAGACTGACGAAGTCTTCGAATGCAAGCCGTTCCCTGCGTCTGGCTACTGCAAGCAGTACAGCCCGACGTCGAACGGTTTCGAGCCGGGTGTCGGTGCCTCCTGGACTGAAGCTTGGAACAAGCTGTAAGTCCTGACAGGCATGGCCCCAGGCGATCCATTGGCTTGCCTGGGGCCTTCAGACGAGAACGCAGTGATGTCTATTCATTACTCCAGGCGACGGGTGCTGCTGCACTGGGTGTCGGCGGTCATTATTTTATGGGCGTTGGCGTCCGGTTTTTATGTGGCGTTCAACCCGGTGTCAGCTTCGACCGAACAGTGGGTCGGCTCACTCAATGTGTCGCTGACCACGCTGTTCATTCCGTTTTTCGTATGGCGGGCCTGGCTGTTCGTTTGCGAGCTGGAGCCCCGTGGGGCGGCGCTTACATTGAACAAAAGGCTGGCCTTGGCGGTGCATACGCTGATCTACCTGGTCATCGGCGTCGTGCTGGTGACTGGCGTGCTGATGATGAAAAGCGCCATCAGTGTCTTCGGCCTCGTTCGATTCCCCCAGCCCTTGGCTGATCCGGTGTTGATCGAACTGGCCAACACCGTCCACACCTTGTCTTGCGTGGTGCTTGCGATGCTGGTCGCGCTGCATCTGTGCGCGGTGCTCTGGCATGAGTTTTCAGGACGCCGGGTGGTGCGGCGGATGTCCTTCGCCAAGCCTGCAAGCATGCGTCAGAGAGCGCAAAGGTGAGCCGCTCGTTTCGGGTCGGCAGCCGTTTGCCGACGCTGGTCTTGGCGCTCGTGCCGCTGCTCTACGGAGTATTCCTGGCCGGGCAAGAGTGGCGTTTTCGCCAGGCATTGGGCCTTGACGTGCCGGTGGTGACCGACTCGCCAGCGGCGCCGGTTCGCGACCGACCCAACGTCCAAGCGGTGGCGACCGTGCTCGGACTGGCGCCTGAAGGTGCCCAGGCACCGAGCGCCGAACCCATTACGTTGCAAGCCAGTTTTGTTGCCGACCAAGGTCTGTCGCGGGCCTTGCTGGCGGACGCCGCCGGCCCGCGCATTTACCAGGTGGGCGAGCGCCTGCCCGGTGGCAGCGTGCTGCGTCGGGTCGAGGCCAGCCATGTGACGTTGTGGCGCAATGGACGGGAAGAGCGGTTGGCCCTGCAACCCGCGGCCAAGCCGTTGTTGCGCCGGTTGGGTCTCGAAGACGGGCGCCATGCCGCGCTTCATTCCTCGCAATACCTACGCCCGGTGGCCGGGCAATCAGAGTGATCGAATTCATGAACAGCTTTATCCGGGGCCGTGTTTCGCGCGTCCTGTTCTGCCTCGCCGCGTCGTGCCCGCTGGTGCTCTCCGGTTCGCTGCACGCCGAGGAAACCCAATGGCAACTGGCGATGAACAACGCGGAACTGCGCGACGTGGTCGAGGAGTTCTCCGCGATCCTGGGCAAGACCGTGGTGCTCGATCCCCGGGTGTCGGGGCGCATCACCGTCATGTCCCGTGAGGCGCTGGACCGCGAAGGCGTGCGGCGGTTGTTCTATTCGGTACTCGATGCGCATAACTTCACCGTGATCGACGAGGGCGAGCGGATCTTGATCACGCCGGTCAGCGATGCGAAGACGCGCGCCGGTATCGCCGACGAACACAGCGCCACCCCGTCGCAGTTCGTCACCCGGGTGCTCGACCTGCAATCGAGTATCGCGGCCGATGTCGCCGGGTTGGTCCGGCCCCTGGTGTCGGCCAATGGTTACGTCGGCCCTTCGGTATCGTCCAATGCCTTGGTGGTTACCGACACCGCCGCCAATGTCCAGCGCATCGCCGGGGTGGTGCAGCAGCTGGACTCAGGGCGTAACCGCAATCATGTGGTAGTGCGCCTGCAGCACGCCTTGGCCGTGGACATCGCGCCGCTGATGGAAGCCTCCGGCGGTAAGCGCGAGGGGGATACGGCGGGTGTGGTGATCGCCGATGCCCGCAGCAATCGGCTGGTGATCATTGGCGCCCCGGCGGTGCGCCAGCGCCTGGTCGATCTGGCGCGGAGCCTGGATGTCCCGGCCGCCGCCTCCCAGGACAACGCCCGGGTCATCCGCCTGCGCCATAGCGATGCCAAGCAACTGGCGGAGGTGCTGGAGGCAGTCGGGCAGGACAAGAAAACCACGCCGGCCCTGGCTGGCCTGCGGGAAAGTGCCAGCGCCAGCCCGTTCATGATCAAGGCCGATGAAAGCCAGAATGCCTTGGTCTTGATCGCCGAACCGGCCCAGGTCCGCACCATTGAAAACATCGTCCGCGAATTGGACCAGCCCCGAGCCCAGGTGCTCATTCATGCGGCCATCGTCGAGGTCACCGGGGACATCTCCGAAGCGCTGGGGGTGCAGTGGGGGCTCAAGAGTGGCAGCGCGACAGGGGCCGTCAACTTTCCGGGAACCGACATCCCGATCATCGGGTTGGACCTCGACAAGCTGGATAAAAAGACCGAAGGCGCCTTCCTGCGGCTGGGCGGCGATCGCTTCAGTGCGCTGGTCTCCGCGCTGGCGAGCGATACCCACAGCAACCTGCTGTCCACCCCCAGCCTGCTGACCCTGGATAACCAGGAAGCGGAAATCATCGTGGGCCAGAACGTCCCGTTCAAGACGGGTTCCTACGCCACCAGCGGCAACGGCGCGGATAATCCGTTCACCACCGTGGAGCGCAAGGACGTCGGCATCAGCCTCAAGGTCAAGCCCTACATCAACGAAGGCTCGACCTTGCGCCTGGAAGTCGAGCAAGAGGTTTCGGACATCGCGCCGTCGGTCTCCGGTGTGGATTCCTCCGACCTGATCACCAACAAGCGCGCCTTGAAGAGCACGATCCTGGCAGACGATGGCGAGATCATCGTGATCGGCGGCCTGATCCGCGACAGTGTCCGCACCCAGCAAAGCGGCGTGCCGCTGCTGCGCAGCATTCCGTACCTGGGCGCGTTGTTTCGTTGGAACCGCGACATCCAGACCAAAAGCAACCTGATGGTGTTCCTGCGTCCGACCATCGTGCGCAGCAATGAAGACCTGGCCGAGGTCAGCCGCCAGCGCTACGACGCGCTCCGGGAGCTGAGCAAACCCGGCTCGCGGAAAAACAATTCGCTGCTGTTGCCCCGGGATGCCCGCCAGTTGTTCGAGTCATCCACGGATGCATCGACGACCGATCCGCAGCAGCGTTCGGGTGCCCTGTGACTGACCCGCAGGCCCCATTGCCGTTTGGTTTCGCCAGGCGCCTGGGCGTGCTGCTGGAAGGCGTTGGGCCAACCTTGAGTCTGGTCATACGGCGCGATACGCCGCTGACGGCCGTGGCCGAAGTGCGGCGCCTGTGTGGGCGGGACTTGCCGATCCAGGTGCTGGAACCAGCGCCGTTCGCTGCGCGCCTGGCCAGTGTCTATCGCCAGGGCCAGAGCGCCGCCGAACAGGTGGCCCAAGGCTTGGACGAGGAGTTGGACCTGCTCAGCCTGGCCGACCAGATGCCGCAGACCACCGACCTGCTGGAACAGCAGGGCGATGCGCCGATCATCCGCCTGATCAATGCCCTGCTCAGCGAGGCGGTCCGCGAACACGCCTCGGATGTGCACCTGGAAACGTTCGAGCAATACCTGTCGGTGCGCATGCGCATCGACGGTCAGTTGCAGGAAATGCTCCGTCCGCGCCGGGAACTGGCGAACCTGTTGGTGTCGCGGATCAAGGTCATGGCGCGCCTGGACATCGCCGAAAAACGTGTGCCCCAGGACGGCCGGATGGCGTTGCGCCTGGCCGGCCACGAGGTCGATGTGCGGGTCTCGACCCTGCCGTCGGCCCATGGCGAGCGGGTGGTGTTGCGCCTGCTCGACAAGCAGGCCGGGCGCCTGGATCTGCAACGCCTGGGCCTGCCCGACGACACCCTGGCGAGCCTGCGCCAGTTGCTCGGCAAGCCCCACGGCATCGTGTTGGTGACAGGGCCCACGGGGTCGGGGAAAACCACCAGCCTGTACGCGGCGCTGAGCAGTATCAATGACCAGAGCCGCAATATTCTCACCGTCGAAGACCCCATCGAATATCACCTGCCGGGCATCGGCCAGATGCCGGTCAACCCGAAAGTCGACATGACCTTCGCCCGCGGTTTGCGGGCCATTTTGCGCCAGGACCCGGACGTGGTGATGATCGGCGAAATACGCGACCGCGAAACCGCCGAAATCGCCGTCCAGGCGTCGCTGACCGGGCACTTGGTGCTGTCGACCCTGCACACCAACACCGCCGTCGGCGCGGTCACGCGGCTGGTGGACATGGGCGTGGATGCGTATCTGCTGGCGTCGTCCCTGGCCGGCATCGTCGCCCAACGGTTGTTGCGCCGTCTGTGTCCGTCCTGCAAGACGCCGTATGTGGCCGACGCTGCCACCTGCCGGCGCTTGGGCCTCGACGCCGCGGCCGCCCCCCGGTTGTTCAAGGCCCAGGGCTGCGAGCAATGCCAAAAAGGTTATCGCGGACGCTTCGGCATCTATGAGCTGGTGAGTGTCAGCGCTGCCCTGTCGCAGCTGATTCACCAGGGCGCCACCGAGCAGGCGCTGGCCGCGGAGGCGCGCAAAACCTCCCGCAGCCTGTTCCAGGACGGTCGTCAACGAGTGCTGGAAGGCCTGACCAGTGTCGATGAACTGCTGCGTATCACCCAGGAGGATTAGCGCCATGCCGACCTTCGACTATCGGGCCGAAGACCTCCAGGGCCGACGCTGCAAGGGCCGCGTGGAGGCCGATAGCCCCCGCCATGCTCGGCAATTGCTGCGCGAGCGCGGCTTGCTGCCCAGCGAACTGGCTGAAGCCAGGGAACCGCGATCCCTGGGTGGGCGCCAGGCTGGGGGGCGTTTGAGCCCGGCTGATCTGGCATTGCTGACGTTGCAACTGTCCACCCTGATCCAGGCCGGCCTGCCCCTTGAGGAATCGCTGGGGGCGGTGGCGCAACAGAGCCAGAAGCGCCGTGTTGCCCACCTGCTGGCGGCGGTGCGCAGCCGGGTGATGGAGGGCCACGCGCTGGCGACGGCACTGAGGGACTTTCCCCAGGCGTTCCCCGAGCTGTTCTGCGCCACGGTCGCGGCGGGTGAGCAATCCGGTCACCTGGGGCAGGTATTGGAACAGCTGGCGAGCTACACCCAGGCGCGCCAGGCCTCGCGCCAGCGCATTCAACTGGCGTTGGTGTACCCACTGATCCTGATGCTGGCCTGCGTCGCGATTGTCGCCTTCCTGCTGGGCTACGTGGTGCCGGACGTGGTGAAGATTTTCATCGACAGCGGTCAGCCGTTGCCCTGGCTGACCCAGGCGCTGATCGCCGTGAGCGATGGCTTGCGCCGCCATGGCCTGCTGCTGCTCGGTGCCCTGGCCGGGCTGTTCGGGCTGTGGCGCTGGAGCCTGCGCCAACCGGCCTGGCGCCTGCGCTGGCACCGTTTGCTGCTGCGGCTGCCGCTGTTGGGCGAAGTGTTGCGGGCGATGGAAGCGGCGCGATTCGCCAGCACCTTGGCGATCCTGAGCAAAAGCGCGGTGCCCCTGGTGGACGCCCTGCACATCGCCGCGCAGGTGATTGGCAACCTGACGATCCGCGCCCGCATGGCCGACGTCGCCCGTTCGGTCCGCGAGGGCGGAACCCTGACCCGTGGCCTGGAGCAGGGCGGTGATATCCCGCCGCTGATGCTGCACATGATCGCCAGCGGCGAACGGGTCGGCGAACTCGAAAACATGTTGGCCCGGGCCGCCGAACAACAAGAAACCAGCCTAGCGGCGCGCATCGCGCTGGTGGTGAGCCTTTTCGAACCGGCCATGTTGGTGCTGATGGGCGGCGTCGTGCTGCTGATTGTCATGGCCATCCTCCTACCGATCCTGAGCCTCAACCAATTGGTGAATTGACCGATGAAACTCCAAAGCAACCGACCTGCACGCCATCAACAACGCGGCTTTACCCTGATTGAAATCATGGTGGTGGTGGTCATCATTGGCGTGCTGGGCGCCATCGTGGTGCCGCAGTTCATGAACCGACCCGACCAGGCCAAGGTCACGGCCGCCCGCACCGATCTCCAGGCGATCGCCACGGCCCTGGAAATGTACCGCCTCGACAACTTCCAGTACCCCTCGACCCAACAAGGGCTGGAGGCGTTGAGCAAGCGCCCGTCCGGCACGCCCGCGGCCAGGAATTGGAACCCCCAGGGTTATCTGAAAAGCGTGCCGGTCGACCCTTGGGGCACGCCCTACCAGTACCTCAATCCCGGGCACAAGTCCGTCGATGGCAGCTATGACCTCTATTCCCTGGGCGCCGACGGCGTGTCGGGTGGTGAAGGGATGGCTGCCGATATCGGTAATTGGGCCGAGTGAACATGCAGCGTCGTTGCCGGGGCTTCACCTTGCTGGAACTGATGGTCGTTATCGTCTTGATCGGCATCCTGGCGGGCATGGTCCACTTCGCCACGGGGGCGAGCCCGGCGCGTGAGGCGCGGCAGCAGGCCCGGGACTTCGTCGCGGTGGTGCAGCAGTTACGTGAGCGGGCGGTGTTGGACGGGCAGGAATACGGTGTGCGCGTTCAGCCTGACGGTTATCAGGCGTTGCGGCTCGAAGCCCAGGACTGGACGGTGGTGTCGGCGTCACATCGATTGCCCAAGGGGCTGACGCTTGGCTTGGAGCAGGACGGCCATGTCCTGCGCCTCGATCACGTTCAAGGCCCACCCCAGTTGCTGATACTCAGCAGTGACGAGATCAGCCCGTTCAGGCTGCTCATCAACGTCGCTGGGCAGACGATTGCCCGGGTGTCCAGCGATGGTCTGGCGGAGCCGCTGATCGATGAGTAACGTGCGCAGGCAGGCCGCCGGATGCCAGGGTTTCACGCTGTTGGAAGTCATGATCGCCCTGGCGATTTTCGCGACGCTGGCGGCGGCCGTGCTTTCGGCCAGCCAGTTCGTGCTCAAGCAAAGCGCGGGGCTTGAGGATCGTCTGTTCGGCGCCTGGTTGGCGGACAATCAACTGAGCGAACTGCGCCTGCAAGCCGTCACGCCGCCCGGGCAACAGCGACTGAGCCGGCACCTGGATCGACGCGATTGGGTCTTGCAACAGCGCATCGCCCCGGCCCGTGATGGGCGCCTGTTGCAGGTCGAGATCCAGGTCAGTCGCGTCGACAGCGCGACCGTCGCGCACCGCACCATCGGGTGGATCCGCAACCGCCATGAATAAGCAATCGGGTTTCACTTTGTTGGAGCTGGTCATCGCCATCGCCATTTTTGCCTTGCTCGGCCTGGCCAGTTGGCGGTTGTTCGATGGGGTCGTGCGGACCCAGCAGGGAGCCGGTCAGCATGAACGCGACATCAGGGCCTTGCAGCGTGCTGTCGGCGTGATCGAACGAGATGTGTGGCAGGCGGTTGTCGACTCGGTCGTGCTCGCCCCCGGGCATTTGCAGTTGCAGCGCAGTCATTGGCGCAACCCGCTGGACCAGCCTCGCAGCGAACGGCAAACGGTGAGCTATCGACTCAAGGCCGGCGTGTTATGGCGCGAGAGTGTCGGCGAAGGCATGACGCTTGTGCAGCGGCAGAAATTGCTCGACGACGTCCATTCCCTGAGCTGGCGCGTGTTCGACCGGCAACGGGGCTGGCACCGCGAAACCGCGAGCGGCACCGCGCCGCTGGCGTTGGAGTTGATCGTGTCGGCGGGGCGTTTCGAACAAATCCGTCGAGTGCTGCTGTTGCCGGAGGCGTTGCCATGAAGCGCCAACGCGGCGTGGCGTTGATCAGCGTGCTGCTGGTGCTGAGCCTGGCCTTGCTGCTGGTCGGTGGCCTGTTGCGCAGTCATCGCCTGTTGTTGCACAGCAGCGCGCAGCAACTGCAACAGGTCCAGTTGCGGCAATTGGGATTGGCTGGGGAAGACTGGGCGCGGGTGGTGTTGGAAAACAGTGGGATAACGCCGTCCGGGCCCGTTGACCTGAGCCAGGATTGGGCCCGGCTCGAACCCGTGTTGGAAGTGGATGGTGCCGAGCTGCACATCGGTATCGAGGATTTGTCCGGGCGCCTGAATCTCAATGGGCTGTTGGCCCTGGGTCAAATCGATCAGACCACCCTTGGTCGCTGGACCCGCCTGCTGGCCTTGCTGGATCTGCCGCCGCTGTCGTTACCCCAGGTCGGGCCGGTGCAGGAATTGAGTCAACTGCGCCTGTTGCCGGGCATCGACGGTCCGACGCTACGGCGCCTGGAACCCTGGGTGGTGTTGCTGCCCAAGGACGCGCGATTGAACATCAATACCGCCCCGCAGCGTGTGCTGATGACCCTCGATGGCATGGAAGACGGGGCCGCCCAGGCGTTGGTCAGCCAGCGTCGCAATGCGCCATATGCCAGCGTGCAGGCCTTTACCAACGACCCGTTGCTGTCCGGCGTGGGCCTCAACAGCCATGGGCTGGGGGTGGGCAGTCGCTGGTTTCGCATCACCGTGAGCGTGATTCATGCCGACAGCCGTCTGCGCCTGGCCTCGGATATCGAGCGTGATTCTGTCAGTGGACGCTGGACGGTTCGTCAGCGACGTTTCTTACCCTTCAGCCCCAGTGAGCTTCCTTGATGAAAACCTGGCTTTACCTGACAGCCGAGGGCCTGGCCGCGTCTTGCGCCAACTGGCCATGCTGCGTGTGGTCGCCCACCGGCGAGCGTCGTCGCTTGCCGTTGCATGAGGCGGCCGGCGAGTTGAGCGGACGGCCCGTCGATGTGCTGTTGCCGATGGAAATGTGCAGTTGGTTGCGCAGCGATCCGTGGCCCTCTCGACGCCAGCCCCGGCCCCAGGCCCTGGCATTCGCCATCGAAGAACAACTGAGTGAAAACCTGGAGGCGCTGCACATCGGCATCGGCCCGCGGGACCGTCAGCACCGCTATCCGCTGATGGTGACGGAGCGGGCGCGGTTCCAGGCACTGTTGGCGTTGCTGGCCGAGCATGGCATCGATACGCGGGCGGTGCATGTCGATGCCGACCTGCTTGCTGAGGACCAGGCATTGGGCGTGCGCTGGTTCGGGCGTTGGTTGTTGGGTGGAGGGTTGCCTGCGCGGGTGGCGTTGTCGGCGCGGGCCTTGACGGCGCTGAAGTCCGGTTTGCCCGAGGACATTCACTGGCTGGACGAAGAGCGCGATTGCCTGGGTATCGATGAATGGCTGCTGAACGCGGATGGGCGTCCCATCGACCTGTTGCAAGGGGAGTTCCGGCGACGCCGCCGACCGTTGCCATGGCGTGGCGTTTCGGCGGTGGCACTGGGCATGTTGCTGCTCACCTGGGTCTTCAGCGAAGCCCGTGTGCGTTTTCTTGAAAGCGAAACCCGGCGTTTGTATGCCCAGAATGAGCAGCGGTTCAGATCGCTGTATCCCGGGCAGGAGCGGATCGTCGACCTGGCGGCGCAGTTCCAGGCATTGCAGAGTCGGCGCGGGCAAAGCCACGACACCCAGGTCGCGCGTCTGACCCGTCTGACCGAGCAGGTCATTGGTGCCAGCAATGTCGAGGTGCAGCGCATCGATTTTCGCGAAGGCGAAGGTTGGAAAATCCAGCTGACGGCGAACAGTTTCGTCGAGCTTGAACAGTTGCGTGAGCGCGGGCAGCAAAACGGATTGCCCGTCACCCTGGGCAGCGCCAGTAAGCAGAGCAACCGCGTGCAGGCCATCCTCACACTGGAGAACAGTTGATGAACGTTAGTGGATGGCGGGTCTTGAAACAGACTTGGGGAAGCCTGTCGCGCCGAGAACAAGGGATGTTGCTGGGGCTTGCCGGGGCGTTGTCGGTGGCGCTGGCCTACACGGTGATTTGGCAACCAACCCGGCAGCGGTTGGAGGTTGCCGAACGACAGCATCGTCAGCAGGTTGAACTGAGTGCCCGGATCCAGCGCGCGGAACCTACCCGGGATATGACTGCCGCCACAGGGCCCTTGTCGGTGCGCGTCAATGAAAGTGCGACAGCGGCGGGGTTGGACATGGCTGAAATGGAGGTCGACGGCGACTCGTTGCGACTCGCCGTCAGTGGTGATGCGAGTGCGTTGCTTCGTTGGTTGGATCAACAAGAGCGAGAGGGCGCGGTGCTGCGGTCGCTGACGCTGGAAGTGGAGAATGGTGTGTTGGGCGCGCGGGCGGTTTTGCGTCAATGACACGCAGCGGTTTTGACCAGGGAATGAGAGGCCTTTGTGGGATGGTGGGAGTGTGTCAGCGACATGCTTCCCCAGAGGGCACACAGGGTCTTGGGGTGCACAGGCTTCTGTGGCAAGTGTGGCGAGGGAGCTTGCTCCCGCTCGGCTGTGCAGCAGTCGCAAGCCGGTTTGCAGGGTTCACCTGTTGCACCGCGGTGTATGGTTTTGGGGCTGCTTCGCCACCCAGCGGGAGCAAGCTCCCTCGCCACAAAGTGTTCGCCCTGTCTCAGGGTTGGACAGGGCCCTCGCGATGACTAGACCTGCACATTCCCCGGCAACAACGGCAATTTCGCCAGCTTCACCGCCACCCACAACGCAATCACCAACAAGCCACCGATGAACAGGCCGATCCCGTTCCAGCCGCCCAGGTGCCACGCCACGCCGCCCGCCGTACCTGCCACGCTGGATCCGGCGTAGTAGCTGAACAGATAAAGCGACGAGGCCTGGCCCTTGGCCTTGAGGGCGCGGCGGCCGATCCAACTGCTGGCGACCGAGTGGGCGCCGAAGAAGCCGAAGGTGAACACCAGCATGCCCAGGATTACCAGCCACAGCGGCGTGGCCATGGTCAGCACGAGGCCGGCCAGCATCAGCGCGATGGTTGCCCAGAGCATTTTGCGACGACCGAGTTTGTCCGCCAGTGCGCCGACTTTGGCCGAGCTGTAGATGCCCGACAGGTACACCACCGACAGCAACCCGACGAAGGCCTGGTCCAGGTGATAGGGCTCGGCCAGCAGGCGGTAGCCGATGTAGTTGAACAGCGTCACGAACGCGCCCATCAGCACGAAGGCTTCGAGAAACAGCAGCGGCAACCCGGCATCGCGAAAGTGCAGGGTGAAACCATCCAGCAGGCTGCGTGGGTGCAGCGAACGGGGACGGAAGTTGCGTGACTCGGGAAGGATCCGCCAGAACACCGCCGCCGCGATCAGTGCCAGGCCGCCAATCACCAGCATCGCGGTGTGCCAGCTGACGAAGTCGATCAAGACGCCGGTGATCAGGCGTCCGCACATGCCGCCAATGGCGTTGCCAGCGATATACAACCCCATCGCCAGGCCGATGTGCTTGGGGTGAATCTCTTCGCTCAGGTACGTCATCGCCACCGCTGCCAACCCGCTCAACGACAGCCCCACCAAGGCGCGCAGCAGCAGGACGCCTTCCCAGGTCGGCATCATCGCGCTGGCAATCGTGCACATCGAGGCGGCGAACAGCGCCGTGACCATCACCGATTTGCGGCCGATGCGGTCGGAAATCGGGCCCGTGATCAACAGACCGATGGCGAGCAGGCCGGTCGCCACCGACAGGATCAGGCTGCTCTGCGCCGCGTTGATGGAAAACTCCCTGGATAGCAGCGGCATCATCGGTTGCACGCAATACAACAGGGCGAAGGTCGCAAAGCCACCGCAGAACAGCGCCATCACCGTACGCATGAACAGCGGGGTGCCTTTTTCGATGTAGATGTCGTTCCGTTCGGCGCCGACATTATCGGCAGGAGGTGGGATTTCATGGGCCAGGGGAGCGACGGCAGTTTTCACGGTGGACCTCGCAAGGGCACGATCAGGCAGGCAATGAAAAAAGCATATAGCCCGCTAATGTTTCTATCCAATATATTATTCGACCTGTTTAAGACGTTTAACGACCTATTGGATGGCCCATGGAACTGCGTCACTTGCGTTACTTCATCGCCGTTGCCGAAGAACTGCATTTCGGCCGCGCCGCGCTGGCCCTGGGCATCTCCCAGCCGCCGTTGAGCCAGCAGATCCAGGCACTGGAACAGGAGATTGGCGCACGGTTGTTCGAGCGGACCAATCGTCGGGTCGAATTGAGCGAAGCCGGGCGGTTGTTCCTTGAAGAAGCGCGACGGGTGTTGGTCCAGGTCGACAAGGCCGCCGACGTGGCCCGCCGTGCGCAACTGGGGGAACTGGGCGAGCTGAAAATCGGCTTCACCTCCTCGGCACCGTTCAATTCCACTATTCCCCAGGCGATTTTTGCATTCCGGCAACGCTTCCCTGCGGTGCACCTGAACCTGCGGGAAATGAGCAGCACCCAAGTGGCCGACGCACTGCTCGACGAAGTGATCGAGGTGGGCATCATGCGACCCTTGCCGCTGCCGGACACCTTGACGGAAATCGAACTCAGCCGCGAACCGCTGGTGGCCGTGCTCAGCGCCAAGCATCCCCTGGCCCAGGGCAATGAAGACGGCCTTTTTCTCTCGGCCTTGGCCCAGGAACCGTTCGTGTTTTTCCCCCGCAGCTACGGCAGCGGCCTCTACGCCCAACTCCTGAGCCTGGCCCGTGACGCCGGCTTCAGCCCGCATTTCGCCCAGGAGGCCGGCGAAGCCATGACCATCATTGGCTTGGTCGCGGCGGGGCTGGGCGTCTCGGTACTGCCGGCGTCCTACCAGCGCATGCGTATCGACGGGGTGGTCTATCGACCGCTGCTCGACCCGGCGGCGGTGTCGGCGGTGTGGCTGGTACAGCGCAAGGATCAGCGTTCGCCGATGGCGGCGGCGTTTGTGGCGTTGTTGACCGATGGGGTGGAGTTATCCAGTGGTTAGTGTCGGCGCGGAGGATACTTGCCTGACCCGCAACGCCGGCTTCAGCCTGAATAGAAATTGCCGGGGACGAAGAAAGTCCTGTGGGAGCGAGCTTGCTCGCGATGGCGTTGGATCAGTCAATACTTAATCGGCTGAGAGGCTGCCATCGCGAGCAAGCTCGCTCCCACATTTTGGTTTCCAGTATTCGCACTGCAATCTCAGCTAGCATCGATGCGGCTGAGATGTCCCGGCGTTTTTCAGAGAGTAATGGTCTTTTATCTCAATCCCCCCAGACTGTCGCAGGCCCGTTGACGTGATAGTCATAAAACCCTTGCAGCGTCCAGGTATCGCCCTGGCGTTCAAACGCGGCGCGCCATGCGCCTCGGCCGCCGCCGGGGGCCAGACGGGCCATGTCGTACCAGTAATACCGATTGATTCGCTTGGTCGTCACCCTGCCGGCGCGGATGTCATCCATGATTTCCAGCATCTTCGCCTGGGCTGTCTCGGGAAAGTTGGCGTATGACATCTGTGCTTCAGCCAGTGGGCCGATGTCTACCCTGAACTTGTCCGGCGCGGGTGTTGGCTCGGGTAAGGCAGGAGCGGTGGTGGCAGGTTGGGTGCCGGTCACTTTATGTGTGCGTGCCTGGGTTACGATTTCGATATCGAAGGGTTCATAGTGAGAGAGGGTATTCGTAAACTTTTTAATATCCTCCCCAGAGACCAACGTCATGTTTCGTTGTGTCTTGCCTCTGTTGGCGATCAGGTAGGGTATTCGATGATTCCTTATTTCTGTCAGCAATCCGGGTTTATGCCGGCGTACTTTCTCTTCCCTGAGGACGTCAATCAACTCGTTATAGTATTCGACTGAGGTCGTGTATTCCCTTCTGGCGGCGACGGCATCCGGCTCATCCCCTGGAAATAAGCTCGTTGCTTTGGCTTTCATTTGCGCATCGGCGGCTTTTATCATCTGCACGGTGTCTCTCGCTATTTTTTCTATGGCTAGCTTTTTTTTTCCTTGTCTGGGGGTGTAGGCCAGGAATACGGCACCGGTAATGTAATCGGTGATGACTGTTGTATTGACCTGGATCCGGTCGCTGCTGAAGAACTGGTTTTTGTGGGTCAGTACCGTGTCATAAATTTTTATTTTTTGAGTGGCGGTAATTTGCACGCCGCGTACTTTCCTTTCTATGGAAGTGCTACTGAGGGTGACGATGCTCCAGGTTTTCATCTTGTCCAGCAGGTTGCCATACGCCGTTTCATATTGAGTCGAAAAAGTCAGGTATCCCTGACTCAGGTCGGATATCCGCGAGCGATAAGTTTCTATATCGGGCGCGTCTATCTCCGCCATACTTTCGCGAAGGATGCGTTCGGCCAGTTCATCGGGCATCGAATGGAAAATACGCTCTGCTGTAGTGGCCGCATCGGCGTAGCGATAGCGATTCTTGACCAGCACGCCCTCTATCAACGCGTTGAGTGTTGTCTGTCGTGG
Organism: Pseudomonas sp. Soil_N_39; assembly: GCF_057655955.1. Classification (NCBI taxonomy): domain Bacteria; kingdom Pseudomonadati; phylum Pseudomonadota; class Gammaproteobacteria; order Pseudomonadales; family Pseudomonadaceae; genus Pseudomonas; species Pseudomonas sp. Soil_N_39. The sequence continues at coordinate 268,611 of NZ_JBDGLI010000001.1, read as the reverse complement.
GGTTTCCGGAGTCCAGCCGAACAGGCTGTGTACAGGGCCGCCACCGCGCAACCATAGCGGTTCTTCAACTTTCCATTGACCGTTCTCCCAAGTCACCGTTCGTTGGTGCGTGCGGTTGTTTGGCGCGTAGATAATTCTTTCGCCGCCCTGCATCTGCGTCTTGTAGTAATCCTTGCCCAACTTCAGATACTCCTGTCCGCTGGCGTCGCTGTAGCGGTTGCGCCCCTCGGGCACCAACCCCTTGCCGTCAAAGCGCTTGAGAGCGAACGGTTCCAGGTTCGGGTCCGGCATTCGGGGCAGGGTCGATAGCGCCTGGCGTGCCTGGCTCCGACGGCGGCCGGCGCGGGCCATGATCAAGTCCTGCCCGGCCTCGGCCAGGACCTCCCCCAACCCAGCGATAAAATCATGGGTCCACTGATGGAGACTGCCGCCCTCGATGTCTATCGCCGATACCGCGGCGCCCGCGGTCATGGTCGGCAGGATCGCACGCCCCAATAGACCGCCCAGCCGACCGACCGGGAACATCGACATCGCACCCGTCAGCAGCATGACGGCGCTGCGGCGTCCCTCCTGCGCGGAGGCGCTGTCGCGCTCGGCATGGGTTACCGTCAACATTTCCACCGCCTTGATCCCATGGGCGATTTGCGTCTCGTGCAAGGCTTTGAACAAATCCCCCTCGACCACGGGCGAAGCGATGGTCTTCGCGAAATCATCCTGTGCCCGGTCCTTGGCCCACGCGAAGACAGACTGTGTGACTTTCTTGATTTTTTCCTCGCGCGTCAGATCCTCCGAAGTCGGCACCAGGCTGGCAAGTTGCTTGGCCTGTTCGAGCAGCGGCAGGTGCGAAATGAGCCAACGGATCATCTCCGATGTGGCGGTGAGTGTTTGCGCCAAGGTTATTTCCAACGCCCGCGCGCTTGGCGCATCCACTTCCCTGAACGTCTTGCCGTCGGGAGCGCCGGGTGTGTACAGCGTCAACGAGGGGCGGCTCGCCGTCCTCTTCACCCCAAACGCCAGCAACTCCTTCAGTACGCTGTCCCCCCATTGCAGTTGACGGACCACCACCTCGTGCCCATTGACCTTGTCGCGCGTCGCCGCGGTCGGGCCGTCCAGCGCGGCCAGCACCAGCTTCAAGCCGGTATTGTCCCGGTCGTGCCTCAAGTCTCCCGAAATATGGGCAGCCCACACTTGGGCGCGCATCTGTTGCCCTTTCAGGACCATCCACTGCGCCTGGCCTTTCCGGGTCACACGTTGCAGCTCGGTCGGAAGCCGAGCGCCGATGTTCGCCCTTTCAATGACTTCCACAATTTGCGCGAAGCTCAGCGGCCCTTCCACGGTTGGGTGAGGGGCATTGCGTTCGTCGTGGGTCAGGTTGGACATCGCCCACTGCGTCAGGGAGCGACGGTCATCGACGATTCCCCTCACGCTGCCTTGCGAAACCCCGGAGCCAAACGGCGAGCTACCCGTCGGAGCGTGGGGATCGACCACGGTTTTTCTGATGCTCAGGGACACGTCCTCAGGGTCGACCGGCGGGTATTTCGCCTCGATGACGTCGGCGAGCAGCTGACGGGTCCGCTCCCGGAGGGCGTCCGGGGTGGCCAGCGTCACCGGATCCGGCGGCGGGGGCAGATCCGTCAGGGTGTTGTGCAGAGCCTGGGTCGCCGCCCACCACGCCAGGCGATCACTGGCGGTGACGTGCGGGTTGCCGTGCAGCCAGTCATTGAGTCTCTTCAGATTTAGCCGCAATTCGCGCTCGGCCATGGCGTTCGTCAGGTCCAGTTTGTGGCCGATGTCTGCCGCCACGTCGATCCTGTTCATCCAGGCGGTGATTTCTTCCGACGCTGCGGGACCGTCCAGCACGGCATTGCGCACGGCGGTTTTCTGCCCCGCCCGTAGCTCCGTGACCAGACGCGCGAAGAAGTGCTCGGTGACAGGCTCGGTGTCGACTTCATCCCCTGCGTCACCGTCTTGCACCAGGTCGGCCTTGAGCGCCGCCAGCGTGTCATACAGTTGCAACGGCTGGCCCGGACGGTACAGCGCGGCACTTCCCGAATCGCTGGCGTTGTCATATCGCGACAAGGCCACGGCGCCCGACACCGGTACGCTGAGGCTCCACCGCTGGGGTGTAATCTCCAGGCTGAAGACCCCGGGCCGGACCCGTTCCGCCAACAGTGCACGAGACGCCGCGTCCGGTGCCGACAGCGCATAGTCGGTCAGCGCCTGATGCATCTGCGGGCTCAATGCCATGTCCAGCCAATGTAGATTGGCCTGGGCCTTGAGTTGCCTGGCGAGTTCATCCGCTAGCCAGTCGCCGACGTTGCGGTCCTGGCTGAAGTCGGCCGGTGTGTGCCAGAACTCATCCAATGCGTGGGTGAGCAGGCGTTCATAAAGCGCCGGCATGGTGCTGATCAGCCGCTTGATTTCAGTTTTTACGGCGCGCTCGTTCAGGGCGACGGGCGCTGCGGTGGTGCTGTCCCGGCGGGTGACAATCTCGATGTTGTCCAGGTCACGGAGCAACGCGCCTGGATCGATCCTGCCGGCGACGGCCTGCAGCAAAAGCGTCTCCAGGAAGAGGATGTCCGTCACCGTCTTACGGGTCGCCGGGCCATCGGCTGTGCGCTGCGCAGGCGGGATCGCCTCTTCTCGCAGTGTGCGCACGGACAGCTCGTGCACCGTCACATTGCCGGCCAAGGCAGGGAAGGTTCTCCTGAACCAATAATCCAGGTGTTGCCTCATTACATGGGAAGGCCGTGGGATGGTGTTGTTCAGGCGAATCATGTGTTGTTGCGAAACCTTGAGCTGGCTGACCAGCGGGGCATCCGCCACCACGGCGCTGTCGGCCGACAGTAAGTCATGAGACGTTGTTAAGGGGGTGTGTTCCACTGCTTTCTTCCTGGAGGAATGTTGGCAGCACAACCTATTCAATAAAAGTTTGGGTGGGTGGTACATAGCTACCGCATGCAGGGAGGGGCGATAGGGTAAGAGCAATCAATGAGCGGCTAGGACGTGGGGCACTCGGCAATGTCTGTCAGTTAGTCGCAGAACCTGTGGGAGCGGGCTTGCTCGCGAAAGCGGTGTGTCAGACAACCTCAATGTTGACGGTCCCGCCGTCTTCGCGAGCAAGCCCGCTCCCACAGGGATTGCGCTTAACCGCCGGCATTAGGCGCCCTTGGGTCATTGAGTGATTGTGAAAAACGCCAGAATCGCCTCGCGGGTTGCCTGCGTTTGTTCCTCCAGCACCCAATGCCCGGTATCTACCAATATCAATGAGTGCGGTTGCGTCGCAATGTGCAAGGCCTGTTCGGCCAAGGTCTTTCCTCTCGAGTGGTCCCCGCCGATGGTGAGCAGTGGAGCAGTCAATTTGTTCTTGGAAAATTCCAGGTTGTCATTTGCATCCTGCTCTACCCAGGCGGAATAGAGCTTGAAGGCCGCCTCCATGCGTCCAGGTCGGGAGTAGTCTTGCACCAACGCCTGTCGCACCTCGTGACTGACTTTAGCGTTGCGCGCGAGCACGAAGTCATCGAAGAACATGTCCAGGTAGGTTTTCTCTTGTCCTTGAATCAGGGCCAGGGCCGCTTTGCCAAAGAAACGAAAGTGCCATTTGCTGGTTATGCCGGCTGCTGCATCTCCGTTATAGGCAACTTCCCATCCGGGAATGCCCGGAATAAATCCATCCATCAACACCATGCGCCCGGTTTCAGCCGGATAAAGCGCCCCGTAGGCGTAGGCAATGATCAAGCCCATGTCATGGCCAATGATATCGACCTGCTTGATGTTCAAGAGGGTGACCAGTTCGTGCAGATCATGGGCCATGCTTTTTTTGTCGTAGCCACCGACTGAAATATCCGTTTCGCCAGCGCCGCGATAATCAGGAACGATGGGGGTAAAACCGGCATGCACCAACGCGCCCATCAATGGCTCCCAGCTACGCCAACTGCCTGGAAACCCATGCACCAGCAGGACCGGTTGTTTGCCATCACCGCCCATGAGGTAGTGGAGGCGAATACCGTTCACGGATACGTAGGCATGTGTAAATGTCGCGCCGTCGACAACAACGCTGTTTGGTTCCGTTGAAGGCAATGTGTCGTGCTGTTTGAGGGACATGGGGGGGCGGCCCGACCAGGCTATTGTGTTTATCAATTTTTTATCCATGTTTGGAGCCAAAGTAATTTTATGGGCTGCGAATCACAGCTCATAAGGTCGAACGGTTTGATCGAGCGTCGACGTCTGGAAGCCTGAAGCTATTCCGAGCACTTTTGCTACTGTCAGAGTTGACAGTTCCGACAACAGGCAAAAAGTGCGGCTTCGATTGAGGGCGGCAGAAAAAGGGCGGAAGGATGGATGTTGCGTCAGGCGCCTGGACTGTAGGAAAACGCGCTTTTCTGGTTACGACACTTCCTATTCGCTCCAGATACCACGCCGCTGGGCTTGCGACTCGCCAGCGCTGCAACGTCTTATTCATCATTGCAAATCGTCCGGCTCAGTGCTCCTTCCCAGCGGCAAGGGGCGCAGCCTGAAGCCCATGAATAAGGTCCCTGGAAATGCACTCATCTTTGGATGCCCCTTACACCAACGAAATTTCCCGTGAATCTCTCCGTCATTTGGATGACTTGTACTTGGAGCCACGCCAACTGGAAGGTTACGGCGAAGAAGTCGCGGCATTCGTTAATCGACAAAAAGCATTCGTCGAAGCTCATCCACCCATCGCTATTTATCGAGTGGCCACCGAGGGCAGCCAGACGCGTAACGGCGGAACGATCCAGCAGGTGTCATCGTCGTTGACGTTCACCTTGGATAATGGCTGGAAAGTACGCGCCGCGCAGAAAGGCGACCAGGTGGTGTATGCCGATGGCAGCACGGCACGGATCATCACCGGCGCCGGGGAAGCCAATAGCAACATCGCGCTGGTTGGCAGTCGCTTGAGCAATGGCGACGAGATTATCAATACGCTTCAGCGACGATTCATGATCATCGTGCGTGAGGGCGTGCCGATGGCGGAGGATTTTTTGCCTGCGCTTCGGCTGGCCGAGGTTCATCGTTTGCACTCGAATGCGATGAGGGAGGACATCCAATGAACGAGGGGCTGCTGCGCAGCCCAGCGGGAGCAAGCTCCCTCGCCACAAGGTTCGTGCTTGGCACACGAATACCTGGTCACACCACCAAACCCTGTGGGAGCGAGCTTGCTCGCGATGACGGCAGTACAGCCAACATCACCGGTACTGACCTACCGCTTTCGCGAGCAAGCTCGCTCCCACATTGGATCTGGGGTGTCGGCAATATTTGGGTGTGCCACCGAACCCTGTGGGAGCTGAGCTTGCTCGCGATGACGGCAGTACAGCCAACATCACCGGCCCTGACCCACCGCTATCGGACACTGTAGGAGCTGCCGAAGGCTGCGATCTTTTGGGACTCAAGTGTCAGGGGAAAGATCGCAGCCTCGTTGCACTCGTCAGCTCCTACACAGCTCCTACACCTGAGCGGGGACTTCAAAAGGCGCGCTTTTTATTGCACCTTCGCCAAATCCCCCTTCAACGCAACGCCAGCCATGATCGCGCCCGCGTGGCATTCGTAGGTGGTGGGGTCTTTGCGTTCGTTGCTCTTGTAGAAGCTGACGATATTGGTGACAGCGTTGGCGCCGGCGTTCTTGGCGGCCTGGTGCAGGCTGATCAGGGCTGATTGCAGCACCCATTCGCAGGCCACTTCATCGGACTTGTTGAAGGCATTGGTTTTCTTGTTGGTCACGGCGCCGGGGCTGACCACGGTGACGTTGCCCGCCGGTTTGTTGCCGGCCAGGTAGAATTTCACGCTGCCGTCGATCTTGCCGGTGCGGATGGCTTCGGCGACAACCTTGTCAAACGGCAGGAACAGCGCGGTATCACGGGCCTGGCTGAGGCTTGGCAGGGTGCTGAGCAACAGCGCGGCGGTCACGGCGATTTTCTTCAACGACATCATGAGTCTCCTTGACGAGGGGTAACGGGGTTTTGAATCCGATTCAGTGCCAGCGGCGGAAGATCAGCGAGGTGTTGACCCCACCAAAGGCGAAATTGTTGTTCATCACGTATTCATGGCTCATCGGCCGGAATTCGTTGCGCAGGTAATCGAGCTGGCCGCACTGGGGGTCAACCTCATCGAGGTTGAAGGTGTGCACGTAGAGGTCGCGGTTCATCATTTCGATGCTGAACCAGGACTCCAACGCCCCGCAGGCACCCAGGGTGTGGCCGAGGAAACTCTTCTGCGAGCTGATGGGCATGTGCTCGCCAAACAGGCTGCTGGTGGCCAGGGTTTCGGCAATGTCACCCTGTTCGGTGGCGGTGCCGTGGCCGTTGACGTAGCCGATGGCCGAGGGTTCGAGGCCGGCATCTTCCAGGGCCAGCTCCATGGCCCGACGCATGGTGACCAGCTCAGGGCGGGTGGCGTGCTGGCCGTCGGCGTTGCTGCCGAAGCCGACGATTTCGGCATGAATCCGTGCGCCACGGGCCAGGGCGTGTTCCAGTTCTTCAAGCACGAGCATGCCGGCGCCTTCGCCGATCACCAGGCCATCGCGGCCTTTGTCGTAAGGGCGTGGGCTGGTTTGCGGCGCATCGTTTTTCAAGCTGGTGGCGTAGAGCGCATCGAAGACCATCGCTTCGGTCGGGCACAGTTCTTCCGCCCCGCCGGCGAGCATCAACGGCAGGCGCCCGAACTTGATGGCCTCGTAGGCATAGCCGATGCCGTGGCTGCCGCTGGTGCAGGCACTGGAAGTGGGGATCAGGCGTCCGGTCAGCCCGAAGAAGATGCTGATGTTGGCCGCCGTGGTGTGGGGCATCATGCGTACGTAGGAGTTGGCGTTCAGGCCTTCTGCCACGCTGTTGAGCAACATGTTGCCGAACGCCTTGATCTCATCGGTGCTGCCGGTGGACGAACCGCAGGACACGCCCATGCGCCCGTCCTTGATCGATTCGTCGCCCAGCAGGCCGGCGTCGGCCAGGGCCTGTTCCGCCGACGCGACCGCCAGGCGCGAGACCCGGCCCATGCTGCGCAATTGCTTGCGGGTCCAGTGGGCCGGGACCTGGAAGTCGTCGATGGGGCCGGCCAGGCGCGTGTTCAGTTCGGTGAAACGGTCCCACTCATCCATGCGACGGATGCCGCTGCGGTTGGCGGCGAAGTTGGCGGCGATGGTCTCCCAGTCGCTGCCTATGGAGGTGATGCCGGCCATGCCAGTGACGACAACGCGCTTCATCAGCACAAGCCTCCGTTGACGGCCAGGACCTGCCGGGTGATGTAGCCGGCTTCGGCGGACATCAGGAAGTTCACTGCACCAGCCACTTCTTCCGGGGTGCCCATGCGCTGGGCGGGGATCATTTTCATCAGTTCTTCCACGGGTACGTTTTCATCGAGCATGGCGGTGTCGATCAACCCCGGCGCGACGCAATTGACGGTGATCTTGCGCTTGCCCAGCTCGATTGCCAACGCCTTGGCCGCGCCGATCAAACCGGCCTTCGAAGCACTGTAGTTGACCTGGCCGCGATTGCCGATCAGCCCGGAAACCGATGTGATGCAGACGATCCGCCCGGCGGCACGACGACGGATCATCGGCATCATCACCGGGTGCAGCACGTTGTAGAAACCGTCGAGGTTGGTGCGCATCACCACGTCCCAGTCGTCCTCGCTCAGGGCCGGGAAGGCGCCATCGCGGGTCAGGCCGGCATTGAGCACCACACCGTAATAGGCGCCGTGGGTTTCGACATCGGCTTCGAGAATGGCCTTGCAGGCGGCGCGGTCAGATACGTCGAACTGCAGCACCCGGGCGTTGCGGCCCAGGGCCTGGATTTGTGCCTGGACTGTTTCGGCCTCGGCACGGCCGCTGCGGCAGTGCAGCACGATGTCGTGCCCGGCCTGGGCCAGGCGCAGGGCGATGGCGCGGCCGATGCCACGGCTGGAGCCGGTGACCAGTACTGATTCAGTCATGACGGGTTTCCTGTTGCGGACGGTTCGTGAAGGTAATGAGCGGCCTGGGGTGGACGGAATACATTGAGCCGGGCCGTGGCATGGATGCCGGGGGCGTGGATGTGGCATTCGAACACGCCCATGCCGTTGTCGTCTTCCAGGGAGCGCACGCCATGGATGCTCAGCTCGGTGCCGGCGGGAAAACAGTCGACGTTGCATTCGAACTTGCGGGTGCCGAGCAGAAAGCCCAGCTCCACGGCATCGCCGCGTCGGCGGGCGTGGCAACCAGCGAACGCCGCGACACTTTGGGCCATCAGCTCGATGCCGACCCAGGCCGGCAGCGCGCCGTCGTCGCGGTTGAACAAACCACCGGGCTTGACGGTGGTGTGGGTATGGATCTGTTCGTCATCGAACGACAGGATCCGGTCGATGAGGATCATGTCGCCGGCATGGGGCAGCAGTTCGGCGAGCGGCCAGTCAATCATGGGGCGTCTCCGATAATCAGGCTGACGTTATTGCCGCCGAAAGCAAATGAATTGCTCATCAGGCGGCGCGGGGTGGCCGGGTTCAGGCGGGTGTTGGCGCTGACCCAGTCCAGTGCTGGCAGGGCAGGATCGGCCTGGCCGTCCCAGACGTGCGGCGGCAGGGCCTGGGCAGGGTTTTCCGCGCTCAGGGCCAGCCAGCAGAACGCCGCCTCCAGCGCCCCGGCCGCGCCGAGGGTATGACCGGTCATGGGCTTGGTGGAGGAGCAGGGCACACCCGCCGGGAACAGCCCGGCCACGGCCTGGCTTTCCATGGCGTCGTTGTGTTGCGTGGCGGTGCCGTGCAGGTTCAGGTAGTCGATCTGGCGGGCGTCGAGGCCGGCGCAGCGCAGGGCTTTTTCCATGGCCTGGCGCGCGCCGCGACCGCTGGGTTCGGGCGCCGAGATATGGTGGGCATCGGAACTGGCGCCGTCGCCGAGCAAGGCAATCGGTGTTCCCTCGCCTGGCGTCTTGCTCATGAGAAACAGCACCGCCGCTTCGCCAATGTTGATGCCGCTGCGGTTCACCGAGAACGGATTGCAGCGTTCGTTCGACACCGCTTCCAACGCGGAAAAACCGTTGAGGGTCAGTTTGCACAGGCTGTCCACGCCGCCGCACAGCACGGCATCGCACAGGCCCAGGTCCAACAGGCGCCTGGCGCTCATCAAGGCCCGGGCGCTGGAGGTGCAAGCGGTGGAAATCACGTAGGACGGGCCACTGAGGCCGAGCCAGTCGGAAAGAAAGTTGGCCGGCGCGCTGAGTTCCTGCTGCTGATAGTCGTAGCCGTCGGGGAAGCGCTGCTCACGCAAGTAGTGGGCAATGCCCTGGCTGGCCTCATCGATGCCCGACGTGCTGGTGCCCAGGACGATGCCGATGCGGGCGTGACCGTAGGCTTGGATGGCTTGGTCGATCTCGGCGCGAATCTGCAGCCCCGCTTCCAACAGCAGTTGATTATTGCGACTGCGTTGCGCCGCCAGGGCTGGCGGGATGGGCGCGAGCTCACCCGACACCGCAGCGACCGGCAAGGCCCGTTCGGCCACCCAGCCATCCTCGCTGCGCACGCCCGAGCAGTCGCCGGCAAACAGGTTGCGTGCGACGGTGTGCTTGTCGCGGCCCAGGGCGCAGATCACCCCGAGGGCATTCAGGTAGGCGGTCATGGGGCGTTCTCGGTCAACGGTGTGATGCGGTAGCGGGGGCCTTGGGGCAGGCTCATTTCAAAATCCAGCGGCTGCGTGTAGCGCACCTGCCAACGATTATCGAGGGTCCGTTGCGATGCCTGTTTCCGGGCCGCCGGATAGTTGCCGGACAGCTCGCCTTCGGGGGTCAGGGCGAACAACAGCGCGGCGAACAACTCCCGGGCTTCGGCATTGGGCGGCAGCAGACCGTCGGCCTGCCACTGGCCGTCGACCAGGCGCTGGCGGGCCACGGGAATGCCCAGCGGGTCCATCATCGACCAACGGATGCCGGCGTCTTCGCGCTGGATCACCAGCAACCAGTCCTGGCGTTGGCCGGCCAGTGTCCGCTCGACGTGCAATTGCATCGGCAACGCCAGGGTCGGCGTGCGGGCGGGCAGCGGCGCCTGGCTGGCGCAGGCACTGAGCAGCAACACACAGGCGATCAGCAGGCCACGGATCATCCGACAGCCCCTTCGTGAGGCTTGCGCGCCACCACGTTGACCAGGGTTTCCTCACGCTCGCCAAAGGGCTTGGGCCGACGCAGGCCGAAGCGCTCCAGCAGGCCGAAATCCTTGGCACGGCTCCACCACAGGTACGGGTAGGACACGTTGCGGTCTTCGAACTGGAACCCTTGAGCGCGGATCATCTGCAGGTACTGCGCGGCACTTTTCTGCACGTGCATGGGATGGCGGAACAGCCAGCGGATCACCCAGGTATCGATGTAGGCCTCGGTGGATTCGGCGAACAGCAAATAGCCGCCGGGCTTGAGCACGCGGTAGAACTCGGCGAGGGCTTTTTCCTGCTCCACCAGGTGATGGAACGTCTGGTGGCAGAACAGCAGGTCGACGCTGGCGTCGGGCACCGCCAAGGTCGCGCAGTCGCTGCCGATCAGTTCCACGGCCATGCCTTGGCGCGTGGCTTCCTCCCGGCTCAGGTCGAGGCTGTGGGGGTCGGCATCCACGCCGATCAGGCGGTGTGGCGCGAACACCTGGCGCAGGTACTGGAACGACTTGCCCTGGCCGCAGCCGGCATCCAGCAGCACCGGGTTGGCCGGCAGAGGGCTGCTGAACAGGCTGCGCAGGTCGTTGATCGCCACCCGCAACACGTGATGCTGCCAGGTGTGGCTGCGCAGGAACCAGAAGCCGAAGCGGGTTTCTTCGACGTAGTTGTCGCTCAGGTAGCTCATGGCTGCTGACTCGGCGCCGGGCTCGCGCAGATCTCCGAGAGCATGCGCAGGCGCCGCTTGGGTTCACTGACGAACGGGTTGCGCTGGTCCCAGGCGTAGCCAGCCAGGATCGAGCTGATCATGCGTCGGATGTCGTCCGAACCTTCGGTGTAGAAAATCACGTCCTGGAAGGTGCCGGCGTACCAGCCCTCGACATAGCAGCGGAAGGTGTCGACGCCGCGCTTGAGCGGTTCGGCAAACTCGCTTTGCCAATCCACGCTTTCACCTTGCAACTGGCGGTGGAGCACGTCGGCGGCCATGCTCGCCGAGCGCATGGCAATGGTCACGCCGGAGGAAAACACCGGGTCGAGAAATTCCGCGGCGTTGCCCAACAGGGCAAAGCCAGGGCCGTGCAGGGTCTTGACGTTGGCCGAGTAGCCGCCGATGGTCCGCGCCGGGGTGTCCCACACCGCGTTCTGCAGCACGCCGGCCAGGCTCGGGGTTTCGTCGATGAAACCGCGCAGGCAGGCGTCGAGGTCGTCGGTGCGGCCGGCGAAATGTTCCGCCGCCGCGACCACGCCCACCGAGCAACGTCCGCCGCTGAACGGAATGGTCCAGAACCACACGTCGCGTTTGCTCGGGTGGGTGGTGATCAGAATCTTTTCCCGGTCGAACGTCGGGGCATCGATGCGATCCTCGATGTGCGTGAACACGGCCTGGCGCACCGGGAAGTTCGACGGCGCCTCCAGGTCCAGCAAGCGCGGCAGGACGCGACCGTAGCCGCTGGCATCAAGCACGAAGTCAGCTTGGACGCAGTACTCGCTGCCGTCTTCGCGCTGCACGCCCAGTCGTGGTTTGGCGAGGGTGAAGTCGGCACTGGCAATCGCCTGGCCGTAGCGGATCTCCACGCCTTGCAGGGCGGCCTGGTCGGCCAGCAACTTGTCGAAGTCGGCGCGCTGCACCTGGAAGGTCGTGGGCTTGCCGTTGCTGAAGGTATCGCCGAAATCGAAGGCGCTGTAGCGTTCGCCCCAGGCAAACGCGGCGCCGTTCTTGCGCTGGAACCCGGCGGCATTCACTGCGTCGAGCATGCCGGCTTCTTCAACGAAATCCAGGCAATGGGACAACAGGCTCTCACCGATGGAGAACCGTGGGAAATGCTGGCGCTCGATGACCAGCACATCGTGGCCCTTGCGCTTGAGCAGCGCAGCGGCGATGGCGCCGGAGGGGCCGGCACCGATGATGACGACCTGGCGATATTCCGTTTCAGTGACAGGCATTGGGGTTCCTTGAATATCCTTGGTCATCGTTGGTCTTCTTGAGCAGGTATAGGGTGTTCCTGGCGCCCGGCCCACGGCGCCAGCATGAAACTGAAGGCCAGCCCCAGGCTCACCGCCAGGCCGAAATTACTCACCGCCGGTGTGCTGGACAACGCCAGCAGGCCGAACGACAGCCAGGTGGTGACCGCCGCCAGCAAGGTGCCCAGTAGACTCACGGCAGCACCGCCGATCTGTTCGCGCATCAGGATCGCGTAATCGACACCGATGGCCGTCACCAGCAACAGGCCGAACAGGCTGAACAAGGTCAGTGGCTGCCCCAGCCAGCCGAGGCTCGCCAGGCTGCACAGCGCGGCCAACAATGGCAGGGCGACGATGCGCAAGGCCGCGCCGACACCGAAGGGCCAGATCAGCACCAGCACAATCAGCACGCAGGAGGCCAGTTTCAACTCGGCGGCGCTGACCTGCGTGGCGGCGAAGACCCGGTTCAGGTCGCCCAGGCGATCCACCAGTTGAACACCCGGCAGGTCCACGGCTTGCACGCGCAGCAGCGCGGCATCGTTCAAGCCTTGCAGGCTGATCATGGCGGCCACGCCTTGGGCGGTGGGGCCGAGCCAGAGCGTGCGGTAGGGTTCGGCCAGGGGCCCGGCCAGCGCGGCATCGATGTCTGCCACCGGCAGGGCCTGCAATTGCGCCAGCTCTGTTTGCAGCGCGGCGACCGGTACGCCCAGGTCCAGCAGTGGTTGCCAGAAGGCCGGCAACCGGGCCAGGGCCTCGCGTACTTTCTGCTGGTCGGCGGGCGTGCTCACCAGTTGGTTCAGCGACAGGTAGCCCTGGAGCTTGTCCAGGGCGATCAACTGATCCAATCGCTCGTTGAGCGCGGTCTGGCGCTCCAGCAGTTGGGGTTGATCGTCGGCGCGGATCAGGAAGAACTGACTGGTGGGCTGGAAGCCGGTGATGCGCGCGATGTCGCGGGCTTCGTCGGTGAGGTGCTGGGGCGTGCCGATCCACTGGCGGATGTCGTTTTTCGTGGTCAGGTGCCAGAGACCGCCCGCGCAGAAACTCAGCAACAACACCAGCAGCAGCGGCGTGGGCACCCGCGCCAACAATGCTTGGCGGGTCTGAAGCAGGCATTCGCACAGCCGCAGCGGCCATTGGGCTGGACGCAGGTCTGCACCCTTGAGCAGCGCCGGCAACAGGCAGACCGCGGTCAAGTAGGCGCCAACCAGTCCGGCGGCGGAAAATAGCGCGATCTGGGTCAGGGCCGGGAACGGTGTCCAGGCCAGGGCCAAGTAGCCGATGCAGGTGGTCGCCAGGCTCAGGCTCAGCCCCGGTAGGGTCAGGCGCAAGGCCGGCCAGCTGCGCCAAGGCTTGAGGCTCCAACTCTTGGACAGGTAGTGCAGGGGGTAGTCCACCGCGACGCCGATCAGGCTGGAACCCAGTACCAGGGTCATCACATGCATGCGCCCGAACAAGGCCACGCACGCCACGGCGCCGAACAGCATGCCCACCAGCACCGGCACGAACGCCAGCCACACGCGCAGGCGCCGGAAGGCCAGCAACAACAGCAGCAGGATGCCGACCGTCGCACCACCGCCGACCCAGGTGATTTCCCGCGACGCCTGTTGCTGGCCGCTGGCGGCGTACAGCAGGCCGCTGGCCGCCAGCAGTTGCCCTTGAGCCTGGCTCGCCAGGTCGCGGCTGTGTTGCAGCAGTTCGGCCACTTGCAGCGGCAGGTTCATGTCGAAGGCGTTGCCCTGGGCACGGGCCCGCAGCATCACCCAGCTTTTACCGTCGGCATCGGCGACCAAGGCCCCGCTACCGATGTCGAATTTTATCGCGCCGCGTTGGGGCTGGCTGTTCTGGATGCGCCCGGTCAGGCCCAGCCAATCGTCCTGGTTCGGCACCAGGCTGAAGCCGCTGAACGGGTCGAACAGGGCCTGCACCCGTTGCTGGATGAACGCCTGGGGCTGTTCGATCAATTGCTCCCGGTCCTCTGCCGAGAGCATCGCCAACCGCCCGTTGAGCAGTTGCGTGCGCAGCGCCGGCAAGTCGGCCTGCAGCGTCCACTGCACCTTGTCGAACAGGCCGCTGGCCTGCCATTGCTCGCCCAGGGTTTGCGCCAGGGTGATGGCTTGCTGGCGATCGGTGTGGCCGACCAGCACCAGCACCTCGCGGTTGAGCGGCTCCTGCATGCGCTGCTCGGCGGTGATCTCCAAGGCATCGGGAGACGTCCCCGGCACCAGTTCCATGAGATTGGCCGACAGCGGCGCGCCATTGCGCCATTGCCAACCGGCGAGCGCCAACACCGCCAGCAGCAGGATCAGGAACAGCCGGGGCAGCATCCGTTCACTCGGCAAAATCATGTTGCTCCGCTTCGCTCAACGGTTGCGCGCCGGTAGCGCCCTGCATGCGCAGCACGGTGCTGTCGCCCTGGGTCTCCAGCAGTTCGATGCGCTGGACCAGTTCGCCGCCGTCAATGTTGATCTGGTTGAAGACCTGCTTGAGCAGTACCGAGCGCGGGGTCAGGGTGAGTTTCCACTGTTGTGGTTCGCCCGACAGGCTCAGCTCGAAATCCCGTTGCAAGCCACTGCTGTCGCCCTGCAGAACCGCCAGGAACAGCCGGTTCTGCTCGGCGCCGGCGCTCTTGTTCGGCAGCATCTGCCAGGCATTGCCGTCCCGCCGGGCGATACCCTCGGCGGTGATGCGGTAGTCCTGTTGCAGCGGGGTTTGCAGCAGCCACAGCAGACCGTGGTTTTTCGCCAACACGAAGCGGCCCTTGCTGGTGAGGGGCTGGGGCAGGGCGCGCAGGTGTTTTTCCTGGATGAACTGTCCGTGGATTACTTCCGGGCGGGCCAGTTGGTCGCTCAGTTGTTGCAAGTCGAATGCCTGGGCCACAGGCGCCAGGCAGCACAGCAACAACCAGATAGCCAGGCGCTTCATGGCAGTTTCCTTTCAACGGCTTCGACAAAGACCCGGGGCGAGGCCAGCAGCATTTCGCGGCTGGCGACGTCCACCGCCACTTGCACCGAGCTGGCGCGGGTCAAGCGATCGCCCGTGGCTGCGTCGCTGATCAGGTAGTTGATCTTCAGCCGGTTTTCCCACTCCACCAGGCTCGCGCGCACGGTCAGGGCCTGGCCGAACACGGCGCTGCGCACGTAGCGAAGTTGCAGGTCGATGATCGGCCACGCATGGCCGGATTCGAGCATGTCGTTGTAGTTGTGGCCGATCAGGTCGAGCAGCGCACAGCGGGCCACTTCCAGGTATTTGACGTAGTGGCCGTGCCAGACCACGTTCATCGAATCGACGTCGAAAAACGGCACCACGATCTGCGTGTCGACGTGCAAAACACCTTGGCTACGCATGCAGCCTCCAGTGTTGCTCGGCGATGCGTTGCAGGCACAGGCGCAGTTCGCCTTCCAGGGCGCGGTCTTCGATCACAGGCGGGAAATCCTCGGCCAGTTGCTGGTGCATGGCGGCCAGGGCCGGCGGCAGCGGTCGCGCGTCTTCGGCGCGACTGCGCAGCCACACGCCCTGGTTGGCTGCCAGCAAGGTGGCGGCGGCGACTTGTTCGGTCAGTTCCAGCACGCGGATCGCGTCCCGGGCGGCGATGGTGCCCATGCTCACCTTGTCCTGGTTGTGGCACTCGGTGGAACGCGAGAACACGCTGGCCGGCATGGTGTTTTTCAGAGCCTCGGCGGTCCAGGCACTGGTGCCGATCTGCACGGCCTTGAAGCCATGGTTGAGCATCGCCCGCTCGGCGCTGGCGCCGGACAGGTTGCTGGGCAGGCCATGGTTGTAGCGCGCGTCCACCAGCAGCGCGAGCTGGCGATCCAGCAAGTCGGCGACGTTGGCCACCAGGTTCTTCAGGCTGTCCATGGCGAAGGCGATATGCCCGCCGTAGAAATGCCCGCCGTGGAGCACGCGCTCGGCTTCGGCGTCGATGATCGGGTTGTCGTTGGCACTGTTGAGTTCGGTTTCGATGAACGAACGCAGCCAGTTCAGGCTGTCCGCCAGTACGCCGAGCACGTGGGGCGCGCAGCGCAGGGAATAGCGATCCTGCAGACGATGCAGCGGCGCGGTCGGTGCGTCGATCGCCAGGTCCTTGCGCAGCCACGCGGCGACTTGCATCTGCCCCGGGTGTGGCTTGGCGGCGAACAGGCGTTCGTCGAAGTGTTCCGGGTTGCCTTGCAGGGCGACGACGTTCAGCGCGGTGATGCGGGTCGCCAGTTGCAGCAGGTAGTCGGCGCGGGCAAAAGCCAGGCAGGCCAGGCCGGTCATCACGGCGGTGCCGTTCATCAGCGCCAGAGCTTCCTTGGGCCGCAGCACCAGCGGCGTCCAGCCCAGTTCCCGGTGTACGTCGGCGGCCAGGCGCCGCTCGCCACGGAACATGACGTCTCGTTCACCGGACAGCGTGGCGGCGACGTAGGACAGCGGCGTCAGGTCGCCGCTGGCGCCCACCGAACCTTCTTCCGGAATCAGCGGCAGGATGTCGTGTTCGAGAAAGGCCTGTAGGCGTTCCAGCAGTTCTACCCGCACCCCCGACACACCGTGGCACAGCGACTGCAAACGCGCCGCCAGCACCGCACGGGTGGCCTGGGTGTCCAGCAGCTTGCCCAGGCCGCAGCCGTGGAACGTGTACAGGTGGCGCGGCAGGGCCTCGACGTGGTGCAGCGGCACGGCTACCACACAGGAGTCGCCATAGCCGGTGGTCACGCCATAGATCACGCCTTCCTTGTCCAGCAGGGAATCGAGGAATTGCGCACCCTTGGCAATGCGTTGGCGGAACGCCGGGTCGTCCTGCAATTGCGTCGGTGCCTGGCGGTTGGCCAGGGCCAGCACATCTTCAATGCGCAAGGGGCGTTCGCCGAAGGTTACCGGCTCAAGAGTGGGCATCGTCATCGGTCTTCCAGAAAGGGTAAAAGTTGAACCACTGTTGGGGCCCCTGGAGGCAATACTGCGCCAGGCGCTCGGCGTAGCGGGCGGCCCAGTGGGCGATCACTTGCTCGCGCTCGTTGCGTTTCCACGCCACGGCATCGGCGAAAGGTTCGAGGGTGACGCGATAGCGCCCCTCGTGCTTGAGGCACATCAGCAGGTTGACCGGGCATTTGAGCAGGCCGGCCAGCAGCCAGGGGCCTTGCGGAAATGCCGCCGGGTGGTCCATGAAGTCCACGGTCACGCTGCGTCCGCCGTGCAGCGGTACGCGGTCGCCGGCAATCGCCAGCCACTCGCCGCGCTCCAGGCGCTCGCTCAGTTGCAACATGATCACCGGGTTCAGCTCGCTGACCTGGATCAGTCGCAAGTGTGTGGCACCGGCCTCGCCCAGCAAACGGTTGAACTGCTCGGCGTGCTTGGTGTGCACCAGCACGTTCATGGTGACTTTCTCGCCCAGTTCGGCCAGTGCCCGGCACATCTCCAGGTTGCCCAGGTGCGCGCCCACCAGCATTTGTCCACGGGCATCGCGCAGGTGATTGCGCAGCAGCGCCGGGTCGACGATTTCGATCTGGTCGATGCTCAGCTTACCGTTCCAGACGTCGAGCTTGTCCAGCAGGGAATCGGCGAACGCCATGAACTGCCCGAACACCCGCCAGCGGGTCGGGCGCAGTTCGGGGCGTGCGCTCCAGTCGGCCAGGCGTTGCTGGTATTGCCAGGCGGCCTGGCGCGCGCTGCGGCCGAAAATGAAAAAGTACAGGACGATGCCGTACAGCACCGGGGTCAGCAGGCGCCGGCCGAGGACCTTGGCGGCGACCGCGGTGAGTTTCATCAGCCAGAAACTGCCGCGCTCCTGGCGGTCGGCCCAATGTTGCTTGTCTGCCTGCAGGCTCATGTCCGCCACCGTCGCCAGAGAATCAGGGGGAAACGCACGAGCATGCCGAAGAACAGCCGGGTGTGCATGCTGGAAATCAGCACGTTGTCGTGGAACAGGCGAAAGTGCGAAACCCCGTCTTGAGGGTAATGGACCCGGGTGTGCAGCCAGCGCATTGGCTGATTGCGCCAGGCCAGGCGCACCAGGATGTCCGAGTCGAAATCCATGCGCTTGCCGATGTTGGCCGAGTCGATCAGTGCCAGGACCGGTGCCAGGGGATAGACCCGAAAGCCGCACATCGAGTCGCGGATTTGCAGGGACAGGCTGTTGATCCAGACCATGACGTGGGTCAGGTAGCGTGCGTACAAGCGACCTTTCGGCACGCTGGCGTCGTAGTGCGGATACCCACAGATCACTGCGTCCGGGTGGGCACGGGATTGCTCGATGAAGGTCTTCACGTCGCCCAAATCGTGCTGTCCGTCGGCGTCCACCTGCAAGGCGTGGCTGAAACCCAGCCGCGATGCTTCGCGCAAGCCGGTCATCACCGCGCCGCCCTTGCCTTGGTTGACGGCGAGCCTGACCAGATGCACCTGATCGCCCTCGGCCAGCCGTTCCAGCACAGCGGCACACGCCGGGCTGCTGGCGTCATCCACCAGCACACAGGGCAGGCCGTTGGCGAGCAACGCCTGGACCACGGCCGAGATGGCGGTTTCGTGGTTGTAGACCGGGATGACGGCGCAGGGGTTATGCATATTCTGCTCCCTCCACGGTTTCACTGTGCACAACCTTCCTGTGGCGAGGGGATTTATCCCCGCTGGGTTGCGCAGCGACCCCAAATTCTGTGCAACGACACAGACTGATGGCGAGCGCTCCGCACTCGAGCGGGGCGGTGCGACGTTTCGCTAAATCCCCTCGCCACAGGAGCACCGCGGTGCAATCAGTCATCGGCCATCCCCAACACAATCCGCCCGCTGGAACAGGCCGCCGTGGCGTTGCGATAGGCAAAGTACAGCTTGCCGCGTTCGCGGTCGAAGCGCAGGTGCAGTTGGAGCTCATCGCCAGGGCGCACCAGTTGCTGGAATTTCAGCACTTCCATGCCGCCGAATCGGGGCGGCAGGTCCAGCAGTTGCTGGCCCAGGCTCAAGGCCCAGTCGACCTGCACCACGCCGGGCAATACCGGAGCGCAGGGGAAGTGGCCGCTGAAGTACGCAAGGTCAGGCGGCACGACCAGTCGCAGGTTCCATTCACCGTCGGTTTCGACCTGCTCCAACACTTCGGGGGCTTTGGGGCGTGGCGCCATCAGCAGCGCCTCGACCTCGGCCTGGGGCAGCTTGCCCTGGGCGTTGAGCGGCAACTGTCGCAGCCAGCGCCAGCGCCGTGGCAGAGCGAGGGTTTCGCAATGTTCGCTCAGGTGCCGGCGCAGGCCCTCGGTCACGGCGCGCCGGCCCTGGTTGCGCAAGGCCCGCAGGCCGGCGTCGCTCAGCACCAACAGCGCGCCGAGGGAGGCGCGACTCTCCTGTACCACCCCCAGCCGTGCTTCGCTGACCCAGTCGTGGGTCACCAGCGCGTGTTCGAGCATGGGCAGGGAGATGCGTTTCTCTTCGAGCTTGACGATACGGTCCAGTCGCCCGAGCAGTTCGAAGCGGCCATCTTCGGCAATCCGCGCCGCATCGGCGGTGTGCTCCACATGCCCGACCGGCAGATAGGGCGAAGCGATCAGCAAGGCGCCGTCGCTGTCCTGGCTCAGTTCGACGCCGGCAAAGGGTTGCCACAATCCGCCACCCTGGCGCCAGGCGATACCGCCGGTTTCCGAACTGCCGAAAATTTCCGTCGGCCATTGTCCCAGGCGTCGCTGCAGGCTTTGCGCGGCCTCGGTTGGCAAGGCGCCGCCGGAGGAGAACACCCGACGCACGCTGCTCAGGGCCGGCCAATCGAGGTTATCGCCCATGCGCTTGAGCAACGCCGGACTGGCGACCCAGGCGAACACCGGTTGCTCGCGGCTGGCGCGTTGCAGGTCTTCGGGGAAGGCCAATTGCCGACGCACAAAGGTACGCCCGGCGCACAGCGGCCACAGCACCCGGAACAGCAGCCCGTAGATGTGCTGGGTGGCAACGCTGCCGATCACGCAGGCCGGGCCCAGGTCGGCGCCCCACAGGTGTTCCAAGGCCTGGACCTCGTTACTCAACTGCCGCAGGGTTTTCTCGATACGCTTGGGCTCGCCGCTGGAGCCGGAGGTGCACAGGCTCAGCCAGCACTGATCAAGGTCCAGTTCGGCGGCGTCCATCGGCGTCTGTTGCAAATCGCCGGGATGGGTGTCGCCGGGCTGGTCGGTCAGCCACAGGTCGACGTCCGCAGCCCAGCGCTGGCGTGTCTGCGCTTGCAGGTCGGCGGGAAGCAGGACCCGTACCCCGGCGCGCCAGGCACCGAGCAGGGCGATGGCCAGGTCGGCGGCATCTTCCAGGTGCACTGCCACATGGCGCACGCCCCGGGCTTGCAGGCCGGCCGCCAGGCGCAGCGCCGCGTCCCGCAGTTGCGAATGATCCAGCGTCGGATCGACCGCGACGGCGCGTTCCGGCTGAGCCCTGAGCAACATCTGCTCAAGTGTTATCCAATTCATGGGCGGCCTCTTACCCGTTGTCGTATGAGCCATTCAATGGCAAACAGCAGCCCCATCAATCCGTAGGAAATCAGGCCGGTGTACAACATCCACCAGCTCAGCGGCGCCCAAAGGGTCAGGGCGGCGGCGAGCAAACCGTTACACAGGAAAAACACGCTCCAGGCCACTGTGACCTGACGCGTATACACCACCGCCTTGGCCGGCAACTGCGGTTCACGCAGGCGGGCCAGGCGTTCGATCATCGGCGGGCCGTATTTCAGGCTCAGGGCGAACAGCCCGAGCATGAACGCGCTGATCAGCACCGGGTACCAGCGCAGCAGGAGCGGGCTGTCGAACAGCGCAAGCAACACACAAAACACGATCGCCGTCGCCGCCATCCAACGGCTGCCGGCGCCGCCCTCGCCCAGCACTGCCCGGGCCAACCACAGGCTACCCAGCAGCAGCCCGAACTGCCACGGGGCGAAATGCTCCATGCCGAAATACACCGCAAAGGGGTACAGCAGGCCCGCCAGCAGCAGGCCGAGGCCAATCAGCCGGGTCATGCGGCCGGTTGAACCAGTCGATAGACCGCCTCGACCACGTCATTGACGGTGCGCACCGACTTGAATTCTTCGGCGGCGATTTTCTTGCCGGTCTGGCGCTTGATGTGGTCGATCAGGTCGACCGCATCGATGCTGTCGATTTCCAGGTCCTGGTACAGGTTCGATTCCAGCGTCACGCGCTCGGGGTCCAGCTCGAAGAGCTCGACCAGAGCATCACGCAGGGTGTTGAAGATGTCGTCGCGAGTTTGCATGGTCCGGTCTCAGGCTTCTTGTTTTGCACTGACGAAGGCCGCAAGGCTCGCCACATTGCTGAAATGATTACGGGTGTCCTTGGCGTCGGCGTCGATCTTGATGCCGTACTTTTTCTGGATCGCCAGGCCGAGCTCCAGGGCATCCACCGAGTCCAGGCCCAGGCCTTCGCCGAACAGGGTCTGGTGGTCGCCGATGTCGTCGATGCCGATGTCTTCCAGGCCGAGGGCGTCGATGATCAGCTGTTTGATGTCACGGTGCAGATCGCTCATCTTCGGCGAGCTCCTTGATGTAATAGTGATGCAAAAAATCGTTGAGCCTGCGCGAGGCCTGGGGCGGCGGGCCGAGCGCGGCGAACGCCTGTGGATCTATATCGGCCCCGACGTGAAAACTGAAGTGCACGCGGCACAGAGGGATGCGATACCAGGGTTCAGCCTTGGTCAGGGTCGTGGGGTTGACCTTGATCGTGACGGGCGTGAGGATTTTCGCACCCCGCAGGGCGATGGCCGCGGCCCCCCGATGAAAGGCCGGCACCTGGCCTGGCTGGGTGCGCGTGCCTTCGGGAAAGACGATCAGCGCCTGGCCCTCTTGCAGGGCGTCGCTGGCGGCATCGAGCATGTCCATGCTGCCGTCATTGCTGATGTACTGGGTCGAACGCAATGGGCCCCGGGTAAAAGGATTGTCCCACAGGCTTTGCTTGACTACGCAGTTGGCGTCGGGCACCAGCCCGATCAGGAACACCACGTCGATCAGCGACGGGTGATTGGCAATGATCATCTGCCCGGGGCGCCCGAGCCGTTCGGCGCCGTCGATCTGGTAGGTGAGCACGCCGGTGCGGGCCATGAAGCGGATAAAGAACCAGAACAACCGCCCGACGGTGCGGCGGGCCCTTTGTCGGTGGGCCTGGGCATCGCCGGGCAGCCAGGCCAGCAACGGAAAAACCAGCAAACGCAGGCACAACCCGCCCAGCCCGAACAGGGCGAAGCTTGCGGCGGTCGCGACCAGGCGCCAGTAATAGGCGTCGCGATGTTTACCGGTCACCGGTTGCGTTGCCAGGTCCATACGCGATTCTTCCAGGCATGTTGGCAGGTGGTTTCGTTGTTCAGCAGGGTACGCAATAGGTCCAGGGCATGGGGCCAGTCGTTGCCATGCAACTGGCCGGCCTGCGCGGACAGGTCCAGTTGCCAGTCATCGCCCGGGGTCAGCAGCAGGCCCACGGCATAGGGGAATGGCACGTCATTGACCCACGGTGCGTAGACCTGCGGCGGTTGTTCTTCGGTGATCACCAGCAACACCGCCGGCGAGCCCTCATTCAGTAATGCGGCGGCTTCCAGCACACCGTGTTCCAAGCCGTCACCGGTAGCGGCCAGGGCAGTCATTTCGCTGGTTTCGCCGCGCATGATCGACCACAGGCCAATCACGGCGTTGTGCACCGACAGGCTGAACTGGGTCGGCGACAAGGGCTGGTCGGCTGCCAGGTCCTTGAGAATCTCGAAAGTGCGCGGGGTTTCGCCGTGACGGGAAATAAAGACCAACGGTAGGTCCGGCCGATCCTCGGCCAGTGGCCAGCCGACGCTGAAGGCCATCCGCGCCAGGCGGCTGAGGCGCCGACGCTGCATGGCCGGCAGGAACGATACGTCAGGGGCGGCGTCGCTGGCCGGCAATACCACCGGCTGTCGGCTCCATGCCTGCCAATCGTCCACGCTTTCGAGCCCAGGGGCCCACGCGCGCCATTGGGCGATATTGAAATTGATCACAAACTTCATCCCACCCCTGCGGGCTTTTATTGTCACGGTTCAGTGGTTTGACCCGCGTCCAACCCTGCATGGTCTTGCGACCCAAGTGGCGCGCATTATCCCGGTGCGGTTGGCTTGTAGCAAATACTGGTTACATTTTGCCCAGCAAAATGTACGGGCCGGTCCGCTCAATGCCAGGGCTTGGACCATTGTCGTGATCACCGTGAGCGTGTCTGCCGGTTGTTTCTGTCATTGCCCCGGCAAAATTGACGCCTGAATCGTTGGAAAAGCCACTGTTGCTGTAGTCCTTCTACCCAGAAGGTAGCTAAGCGGTGTCGCGGCCTACTACACTCGGGAATCTTTGATACACGGAGGTTTTGACATGCGGCGTGTGGTGTTCAATCAGAAAGGTGGCGTGGGCAAGTCCAGCATCGCCTGTAATCTGGCGGCAGTCAGCGCCAGCGAGGGCTATCGCACGTTGTTGGTAGACCTGGATGCCCAGGCCAACTCCACTCAGTACCTGACTGGCTTGACCGGCGATGACATTCCCATGGGCATTGCCGACTTCTTCAAGCAGACCCTGTCGTCCGGGCCCTTCTCGAAAAAGAACAAGGTGGATATCTACGAAACGCCGTTCGACAACTTGCATGTCATCACCGCCACGGCGGAGTTGACGGACCTGCAGCCCAAGCTCGAGGCCAAGCACAAGATCAACAAGCTGCGCAAATTGCTCGAAGAGCTGGAGGAGGATTACGACCGGATTTACCTGGACACCCCGCCAGCGTTGAATTTCTATGCGGTTTCGGCGTTGATCGCCGCTGATCGGGTGTTGATCCCTTTCGACTGCGACAGTTTTTCCCGTCAGGCGCTGTATGGCCTGCTGGCGGAAATCGAAGAGCTCAAGGACGACCATAACGAAGGCCTGGAAGTCGAAGGCATTGTGGTTAATCAGTTCCAGGCTCGCGCCAGCCTGCCACAGCAGATTCTCGACGAACTGATCGCCGAAGGCCTGCCGGTATTGCCGGTGTACCTGAGCAGTTCAGTACGCATGCGCGAATCCCACCAGGCCAGCCTGCCGCTGATCCATCTCGACCCACGGCACAAGCTGACCCAGCAGTTCATGGAGTTGCATAGTTTGCTGGAAAGTGCCTGATAGACAGGCTTATACAAGTCCACTGTGGGAGCGAGCTTGCTCGCGATGGCGGTCTGACAGTCGATGCAGTATTGACTGATACATCGCCATCGCGAGCAAGCTCGCTCCCACACAGTGCTTTGTTTTAAATCCCCTGGCTACGCAACCAACCCATCAACTGCGGCAACGGCAGCGCCCCACTCTGGCGCGCCACCTCCCGGCCATCCTTGAACAGGATCAGGCTGGGAATCGAGCGGATCCCCAACTGCGCCGACAACTGCTGGTTGGCCTCGCTGTCGAGCTTGGCCAGCCGGCATTTGCCCGTCAGTTGCGCGGCGGCCTGTTCGAATACCGGCGCGAAGGACTTGCACGGCCCACACCAATCGGCCCACACATCTACCAGCAATGGCAGGTCACCCTTGATCTGGCTGGCGTAGTCGCCTTGCTTGAGTTCGAACGGTTTGCTCAATAACACCTGGGCCTTGCAGCGCCCACACTTGGGCTGGTCGCCCAGGCGTTCGGCGGGTATGCGATTGAGCCCGTTGCAATGGGGGCAGGGGATCAGCATCAGGTCAGTCTCCAGGAAAAATCATTTACAGATTGAACACTATATAGAAATCACCACAAAAACCTGTGGGAGCGGGCTTGCTCGCGATGGCGGCGTATCAGTCAATACTGCATTGACTGTCAGACCGCTATCGCGAGCAAGCTCGCTCCCACAAGGGTAGATCGGTGTGGCTATTACTTGGCGTTGGTCAGCGTGTTGTAGCTGGTCATCAGGTTGCGGTAGTCCGGGATGTGGTTGGAGAACAAGGTCGCCAGCCCTTCCACGTCGTTGCGCCAGTCGCGGTGCAGTTCACAGGCCAGGCCGAACCAGGTCATCAGTTGTGCACCCGAGGACGACATGCGGTCCCAGGCCGATTGACGGGTCAGTTCGTTGAACGTGCCGGACGCGTCGGTGACCACGAACACTTCGAAACCTTCGGCCAGGGCCGACAGTGCCGGGAAGGCTACGCAGACTTCAGTGACGACGCCGGCGATGATCAGTTGCTTCTTGCCGGTGGCCTTGATCGCCTTGACGAAATCTTCGTTGTCCCAAGCGTTGATCTGACCAGGGCGAGCGATGTACGGCGCATCCGGGAACAGGGTCTTGAGTTCGGGCATCAACGGGCCGTTGGGGCCGGTTTCGAAGCTGGTGGTGAGGATGGTCGGCAGTTGGAAGTACTTCGCCAGATCAGCCAGGGCCAGCACGTTGTTCTTGAAGCGGTCCGGATCGATGTCGCGTACCAGGGACAGCAGGCCGGCTTGGTGATCGACCAGCAGAACGGCGGCGTTATCTTTGTCGAGACGGTTGTAGGAAGTAGTCATGGCGTAGCCCTCATTAAGTTTTGGTTGCCGAAGGTTTCGGCGTGGTTAAGGTTTTTAATGTCGGTGTAGCGATTGATCGGTGACTCATCCGGTCGAAGCGCTTCGGCTTCAAACCGTGTTGCGTTTCGATGGGTGTAGATTAAAACTGGTACCTTTGAAGCGCTAGACTGCAAAAATCCGCCTTAGCGTTCTATTTGGAGAACGATCATCGAAGACCTCAATACGCTTTACTACTTCACCCAGGTGGTCGAGCACCGTGGGTTCGCCGCCGCGGGCCGGGCGCTGGACATGCCAAAGTCCAAGCTCAGCCGGCGCATCGCCCAGTTGGAAGATCGGCTCGGGGTACGCTTGCTCCATCGCACCAGCCGCCACTGCACGTTGACGGAGATCGGCCAGGCCTATTACCAGCGCTGCCTGGCGATGCGGGTCGAGGCCGAGAGCGCGGCGGAGGTGATCGAGCGCAACCGTTCCGAGCCCCAAGGGCTGGTGCGCATCAGTTGCCCGACGGCGCTGCTCAACAGTTGGGTCGGGCCGATGCTGACCCGCTATATGCTCAAGTACCCACGGGTGGAGTTGTTCATCGAGAGCACCAACCGCCGGGTCGACCTGATTCACGAAGGGTTCGATATCGCCTTGCGGGTGCGCTTTCCACCGCTGGAAAACACCGACATGGTCATGAAGGTGCTGAGCAACAGCACCCAATGCCTGGTAGGTAGCCCGGCGTTTCTGGAGTGCTTGTCTTCACCGGCCTCCCCGGCGGACCTCAACGGCTTGCCCAGCGTGCACTGGGGCGCGGCGCAGCGGGAATACCAATGGGAGTTGTTCGGCCCGGACGGCACCCGCGCGCTGATCCGCCATGAACCGCGCATGGTCACCGACGACCTGCTGGCCCTGCGTCACGCCGTGCTGGCAGGCATCGGCATCGCTCACCTGCCCACCGTGGTGGTGCGTGAGGACGTTGCGGCCGGGCGGCTGGTGGAACTGGTGCCAGGCTGGACGCCCAAGTGCGGGATCGTCCATGCGATCTTTGCCTCACGACGTGGGTTGCTGCCGTCGGTGCGTACGCTGATCGATTTTCTCGCCGAGGAATTCAGCCACAGCGATATGGCGTAGGGCAGGCGCTCTTGAGTGAGCGTGCTTCTGTGGGAGCCAAGCTTGCTCGCGATGAACGATAACGCGATCTTCCGGTAGATCGTGGTGCCTTCATCGCGAGCAAGCTCAGCTCCCACAGGCTTTTCACCGATCTTCCTTCCGAGTTTCGCCAAAGGTATCCAAGGCTGCCATTCATCAGGTGCGCTGCACTGAAAAGGTGTCACGGCCTCAAAAAGACACCACGTACCTGTTTGCAACCCAGGAGGTCCCATGAGCCATCCTCAAGATCCAACCACGCCCCAGGCAGTGGACAACCCCAATGACGACGGCTTCGTCCTCGGCACCGCCGGCCGCGACGAAGATCCCAACGCCGCTCCGTCCTACGCCATCGACCGCCGCCACGACCGGGATGAACTGACCCCTGAAGACGTCCGCGGCATGCCCGGCTATCCCGAGGAAAAGCCACCTGCCAAACCCAAGGAGAAGGGGGTTGAGGAGGCAGAACCGGGGATCGAGACGCCTGAGCAGGGGAACGATAAGGTTGGATGAGCAGGACTCATATCTGCTCACATTTCTTACCGAGACCTAAAGCTTTTGGCGACTAGGCTGGAAACCAGCAAGAGCTGACCATTTGTCTAACTGGCGCTATCGCAATTTGCGATGCGCCAGATTTGTGGTTAACTTCCTCCATAGCAAAATGCGATAAGGACGTTGCATGCATGTGATCACTGAGAAACGCATTTGGGAGGCCAAGGAGAAATGGCCACATTCAGCGAATGCGTTGGATCAATGGTATCGGCTGATCAAGCGTAATAGCCCGGCAGATTTCGCAGCGATGAAATCCATATTTCCGGCAACCGATAAGGTCGGTCCGCTGCATGTGTTTGACATCGGTGGAAACAAGTTGCGGCTGATTGCGGTGATTCGATACCGAGCGCAGCGTCTGTATATCAAATGCGTGCTTGACCATCGGGAATATGACAGAGGCAAGTGGAAGGAGCAAAAGGGATGAGTGCACTGATCGAACAAGTCGCCGCCCATTGGGAGTTTGTGTCGCCCCTGCTGCGTAAGCCCAGGAGCGAAGAGGATTACGACCGGTTGGCTGCAGCGCTCGATGAATTGTTGGAATTGGTTGGCGAAGAAGAAGCCCATCCGCTGATGAGCCTGGTGGACATCATCGGTGAATGGATCGAGGCCTGGGACCATCAACACCGGCCGATGCCCAAGGCCACTGGCGTTGAGGCGCTTCGTTATCTGATGCGTGAACACGGTTTGAGCCAGAGCGATTTGCCGGGCATAGGCACCCAGTCGGTGGTGTCGGAGATATTGAGCGGCAAGCGCCAGCTCAATTTAAGGCAGATCCGCTGGCTGGCGGAGCGCTTCAGCGTATCGGTTGAAACCTTTATTTGATGGCTTGGCGCGCTGTGGCGAGGGAGCAAGCTCGCGCTCGGCTGCGAAGCAGTCGTCGCTTATGAGGTGTTGGGGCTGCTGCGCAGCCGAGCGGGAGCAAACTCCCTCGCCACAGAGGATGTGCTATGTCGACTGGTGTGGTTCGACACTGTCCAGTGCGCGGTTCGCCAGTAAGCCGCTCAGTTCGATCAACTGCTGAATGCCCATGGCAATGTGTCGCCTGGAGCCTTTCAGATCGAATGCCAGGTCACTGATCATGGCGTTGGCCGAGGCTAGGTTTTCGCTGAGGTTGGCGAGCAGGGTTTCTGTGTCGACGCCATTGACGACGGTGAACAGTTGGCCTGGATCGGCCTCGGGTTTGCTGGGTTTTGGGTTGAGGTAGTAGTCGAGGACGCGGTCGGCCGTTTCGTCGAATTCTTTTGAGTTTGGGTTGGCTGGATCGGTATCGGGTGGGTTGGGGGTTGCTTTGAACATAGATGAAACTCCTTGATGAGTGGAGTCGTCACCCGTCGCTGCTAAACGAAGAGGGTGGCGGCTGTACGCGGGTTAGCAGACCAGGCATCAAGGAACCCGGCGCACCGAAGTGCCCCACGCATAGCCGCCATAATGCTGACAAGTTGATGGTGATCAACTGTTCGAATGGCGACACTGGCGTGCCTTGATGTTGTTCGAGCTGCTAAACCCGATCGCTGATTTTCAGCGACGGGGAAACGATAAAGCCCGACCCCAAGGCGCACAAGCCGGCGGATTCTGGCGTAGTTGTAGGCAATGGCGCAAGGCGGCGTAGCCTGCTCCTGAATGGTCCTACATCGAAATAAACGCGGTGATTTTTACCGGGAGTGGATTGGCTTGATGTTCAGGCGTTGGACTGAGAAGTCTTTGATGAATTGAAGATTGCTATCGCGAGCAAGCTCGCTCCCACAGGGGGTGAGTGTTGTCGCAAGTATTGCGATCACACAGTTCCCAATGTGGGAGCGAGGTTGCTCGCGATGACTTTCTCCCAGACAACCCTGAACCTGTGGCAAGGGAGTGTTATGACGAGCAACTGATCTCCAGGTGCTTGCCCCACTCCGGCGGGCGCTGCGCGTAGCTGTCCATGCCCGGTTGTTCATCGAACGGCTTGCTCAGCACCGTGTGCAGGCGGCGGACTTCTTCGTAGTCGCCTGATTCGGCGGCGTCGATGGCTTTCTGGGCCAGGTAGTTGCGCAGCACGTACAGCGGGTTGACGGCGTGCATGCGGGCGCGGCGCTGGTCTTGGTCGACGGGGCCTTCGCGGTTGACGCGGGCGACATAGAGCTCGCCCCAGGCGTCGAAGCCCTTGAGGTCGACGAAGTCGTCGCGCAGGGTGGCGACGGCTTGCTCGGGCGCCTGGTCGCCCAGTCGGCGGAAGAACAGGCTGTAGTCGACGCCGCTGTTCTGCATCAATTGCAGCAGGCGTTCCAGCAACTTCTGGTCATCTTCTTCGGCGCCGGTCAGGCCGAGGCGGCGGCGCATCAGGTCCAGGTAGTGGGCCTGGTACAGCGGCAAGTACAACCCGAGGGTCTCGCGCAGGGCGTCGACGCTGATGAACGGTGTCAGGGCTTGGGCCAGGGCGCTGAGGTTCCACTGGCCGATGGGCACCTGATTGCTGAAGGAGTAGCGGCCCTGGTCATCGGAGTGGTTGCAGATGAAGTTGGCGTCGAAGTCGTCGAGGAAGGCGAACGGTCCGAAGTCGAAGGTGATGCCCAGGATCGACATGTTGTCGGTGTTCATCACGCCGTGGCAAAAACCGTAGGCTTGCCATTTGGCAATCAGCTCGGCGTTGCGCTCGACGATTTCGCGGAACATCGCCAAGTACGGTTCCGGCTGCTCGCGGCACTCGGCAAAATGCAGATTCAACACGTGCTCGGCGAGGGCCGCGTGCAGCTCTGGCTTCTTGGTGTAGTAGAAATATTCGAAATGCCCGAAGCGCACATGGCTGGGGGCCAGGCGCAGCACCATGGCGGCGCGCTCCTGCTTTTCCCGCCACACCGGGGTGTCCGAGCCGATCACGCACAAGGCGCGGGTGGTGGGGATGCCGAGGGCGTGCAGGGCTTCGGAGGCGAGGAATTCGCGAATCGAGGAACGCAGCACCGCGCGCCCGTCGCCCATCCGTGAAAACGGCGTCTGGCCGGCGCCCTTGAGGTGCAGGTCCCAGTGCTCGCCGGCCTCGTTGTACACCTCGCCCAGCAGCAACCCGCGGCCATCACCCAATTGCGGGTTGTAATGCCCGAACTGATGCCCGGAATACACCATCGCCCGTGGCTCGGTTTCGGCCCAGAGCTTGTGGCCGCCAAAGATCTCGGCGAACAGCGGTGCGTCGGCTTCAGCGGGGTCGAGGTCCAGCAACGCCATGGCCGCCGGGCTGGCGACCACCAGTCGTGGATTGTCGATGGGCTCGGGCAGCACGTGGGCCGAGAAACCGTCGCCCAGGCGGGCGAAGCGGTTATCGAAGGTCAGGGTTTCCAGCGTTTTCATGGCCGTCTCCGGCGGGACGCCCGCAGGCAACCCGCGATCAGTCGAGTGTGCCTTGCGGCGGTTCAGGCACCGGCTTGATGCTGGCGACAGCCGACGGCACGGGCGTGATGGTCTTTTTGTCGGGCTCGGCAGGCACCAGTTTGTATTCCTGGCCCTGAAGGTTCTTCAGATAGATTTCCATCTGCCGGAAGGAGATGTTGATGTGCTCCTTCTTGAATTCCCGATTGATGAAGCGGTTGATCTCGTCCAGCACCGGGTTGCGGTCGCCGAGGTCGCGCACATGCATGCGCAGCTCATGGTCCAGGGTACTTTCACCGAAGTTCAGGAAGTACACGATCGGCTCCGGCTCCTTCAAGACGCGGGGGTTGTCACGCGCGGCCTTGAGCAGCAATTCACGCACCCGATCCAGGTCCGAGCCGTAGTCCACGCCCAGTTTCAGAGTCACCCGGGTGACGGTGTCGGTCAGCGACCAGTTGATCAGTTGCCCGGTGATAAAGGTCTTGTTCGGGACGATGATGTCCTTGCGGTCGAAGTCGGTGATGGTGGTCGCACGAATGCGGATCTTGCTGACCGTGCCCGACAGGTTGCCGATGGTGATGGTGTCGCCGATGCGCACCGGACGCTCGAACAGGATCATGATCCCGGAGATGAAGTTGGCGAAGATCTCCTGCATGCCGAAGCCCAGGCCCACCGACAGCGCGGCCACCAGCCATTGCAGTTTGTCCCAGCTCACGCCCAGGGTGGACAGGGTGGTGACAAAGCCGACGCCGGCGATCACATAGGACAGCAACGTGGTGGTGGCATACGCACTGCCCTGGGCCAGGTTCAGCTTCGACAGCACGAACACTTCCAGCAGGCCTGGCAGGTTGCGCGCCAGGGCGAAGGTGATGCCGATGATGATCAGCGCCCCGAGCATGTCGCCAATGCTGATGGGCACCATGCTCATGTTGGCGCCGGTGCCGCTGGTGTATTCGTAGAGGGTGATGTTGTCCAGGTAGGAGAACACGCTGATCAGGTCCGACCAGACCCAGTACAGCGCGGCGATGAAACCGCCCAGCAGGGCCAGGCGGATCAGGCGCAGGGATTGTTCGTTGACCTTCTCGATGTCCAGGGTCGGCTCCTCGACCACCGCCTCGCCGTCGCCGGCTTCCTTGGCGGCCTGACGCTTGGCCAGGGCACGCTGGTAGGCCAGGCGCCGCGCCGCCACCGACAGGCCGCGGACGAAGGTGGCCTCGATCACCAGCCAGAACATCAGCAGGTACAGGGTGTTGATCAAGCGGTCGCTGAGCTTCAGCGCGGTGTAGTAGTAGCCGAAGCACACTGCTACGAATAGCGCGATCGGCAGCGCGGTGAACAGCACCCCGACGGCCTTGCGGAACAGCGAGGTGTTCCTGTGCGTTGGGCTGCTGAGCAACAGGCGGCTGAGCAACCAGGCCATCAGCGCGTAGCAGGTCAGCACCACCGGCATGCCGAGCACGTCATCGGCCAGGGTCGAGGGTTGCAACTCGGCCACGGCCACCACGGCCACCAACGCCAGCACCACCAGCCCGAGCCGGCGGATCCAGCCTTGGAGGAATTCGACCTGGGGTTTCTCCCAGCGAAAATGCAACTCGGCCACGCCGCCCGGCGCCAGCACTCGATAGGCGGTGTAGAACACCAGCCAGGCCTGGCCGATCTGCAGCAGCGCCGCGCCGAGGTTGGCGTTCTGGCCGCGGGCGTCGATCTGCAAGGCATAGCCGCAGAGGGTCAGCCCCAGGGCCACCGGCATCGCCAGCAGGATATTGATCAGGATCGCCTGGGGGGTGTGCCACTGGCTGTCGCGCTTGAAGTGGCCAACGTCCTGGTGAACCTTGTTCAGGCGAGCATAGAGATGCTTGCGCCGCCACAGCAGGGCACCGATCAGCAGCGCCAGGGGCAGGAACAGCAATGGCCGCTGAGTCAGGCCATCGGCCAGTTCACTGAGACTGGAGGCCCAGGGCAGCGAGTCGACCTGTTTCTCCAGGCGCGTCGGCACGGCCCGCATCCATTCGAAATCCAGCGGCTTGTTGCTGGGAATCCAGAACATCTGCTCTTCGAGGGTCGCCCGCAGGTTCTGGGCGGTGCTGAGCAACTGCTTCTGGTTGAGCTGCAAGGTGATGGATTCGTTGAGCACCGCGCTCAACTCGCGGTTGAGGCGTTCCAGCAGGTCGACGCGGGTCAGTGCCAGTTCCAGCAAGGTCTTGCGCAGTTGCGGCGTGGCTTGTTCCGAAGGCTGGGAGGCCAGCAGGTTGTCGACGTAGGCGCTGGGGTTGTTCAGCAGCTCACGCTGCTGGCTGACTTCGAACTGATACAGGCGGATGTCGGCGATCTGGTCGGCGAGGTTCTGGTCGAGCTTCAGGCGTGGCAGGGTCTGGCGCTGCTTGTAGAGGATCTTGGAGAGCAGCAGGCTGCCCTTGAGCACGCTGATTTGCTCGTCCAGGGCGGCGTCGGTCTGGGTCACGTTGTCCAGCAGTTGCTTGGTCTGCAGATTTTGCTGGGTGACCTCGTTGAGGCGGTCGGTGCTTTTGAGCAGGTAGTCGGAGAGCTTCAGGTTGGCCGCGCTTTCGGTGGCCAGCAAGCTGCTGCCACCGGCCTTCTGGGCCTCGATGGATTGCTGGGTCACCGTCTCCTGGGATTGGGCCAGGCGCTTCTGGTTGATCAGGTTTTGCAGGTCCTGGATTTCCTGCTCCATGCGGGCGATTTTTTCCATCAGCAGATCGTGCTGGCCGTTGCCCAGGTCCTGCAGTTGGCTGTTGCCGGCCAGTTCCTGGCGGCGCAACGGGATCAGCGCATTGAGCGCCGCCAACTCGGCGTTGAGCTGGTCGCGCTGCTCGCCGCTCAAGGTCTTGCCGGCGTCCCGGCCGGCCTTGAGGATGGTATTGATCTGCTGGATGCGGGTCTGGCTGCTGGAAATTTCCGCCTGGGCACGCTCGGGACGGGTCTGGGCGGTGATGATCAGGCTGTTGGCATCGGCCAGGGCTTTTTGCAGATCACTCTGCTGGGTGGAGCGATCCGAGAGCATTTGCTCGAGCTGGGGAATCGGCAGGTTGCCATAGCGTTGCGCCACCGGCACCACGGTGGTGCTCTTGAGCCGCGCCAGTTCGCGCTGGTTCTCGATGTTCTGCTTGGGCGCAGTGGCCAGTTGCTGCTTGAGCGCCTGCAACTTCTGTTCGTAGTCAGCCTTGTTGTTGAGCTGGGTCAGCGTGTTCTGCAAGACGGCCTGCAGGGCTTTCTGGTCGGCTTCCGGCAGTTTGCGGTCGGCGATCTTGTCCAAGCTGGCCTGCACCGAGGTGCTGGTGGGAAGATCTGCGGCTTGTACTGTGCAGACGGAGAGACTCAGGCCCAGCAGGGCAATGGCGAAAAAGGAGCGCAGGGTAGGCATAGAGACCGGTCGAGCAAGTGAGAGTGGGAGCAGTTTAGAGGAACAAGCCGGGACCCGGGCGACTTCCTTCGGGGAATCTGACGCCCACTTTGCCGATCTTGTTCCCGTCCATGGCCGCGACGGTCCACAGGGTGTTGTTCCAATCCACCTGGTCGCCGACCACCGGCGCACCGCCGACTTTCTGGGCAATGAAGCGGCCCAGGGACATGTCTGGATCGATGCCGTCCAGCTTCAACCCGTACAGCGCGGCAACCGCGGCCAGCTGGGCGTCTCCTTCGAGTACGAAGTCGCCGAAAAAGCGCAAATCCAGGCCCCGTTGCGGCGCTTGGCTGAACAGTTTTCCAAGGGCCGGCAAATCGTGTTCATGGCCGATAACACACAGCAAATCATCGACTTCCAACACCGTACTACCCGACGGATGGAGCAGTTGCTGACCCCGAAACAGGGCGGCGATACGGGTGCCTTCAGGCATTTTCAGGTCCCGCAGGGGCGAGCCGATGCACCATTTCTCCGCGCCCAGGCGATAGATGAACAGCTCCCACTCGCTGGTGACGTGCACTTCCAGCGCGGCCCGGGAAATCGGTAGCGGCTCGGGCGGGACGGTCACATGCAGCAACTTGGCGACCCACGGCAGGCTCGTGCCCTGCACCAGCAGCGAGACCAACACGATAAAGAATGCCAGGTTGAAATAGAGCTGGGCGTGGGGCAGGCCGGCCATCAGCGGGAACACTGCCAAGATGATCGGCACCGCGCCGCGCAGGCCGACCCAGGAAATGAAGGCTTTTTCACGACCATGGAACGCCTTGAACGGCAGCAGGCCGACCATGACCGACAACGGGCGGGCAAACAGGATCATCCACAACGCCAGCCCCAGGGCCGGCAGGGCGATCGGCAACAGGTCGTGGGGCGTGACCAGCAGCCCCAGCACCAGGAACATGCCGATCTGCGCCAGCCAGGCCATGCCATCGAGCATGTGCAGGATGCCGTGGCGGCTGCGTACCGGGCGATTGCCCAGCACCAGGCCGCACAGGTACACCGCCAGGAAGCCGCTGCCATGCAGGGCGTTGGTCAGCGCGAATACCGCCAGGCCGCCGCTGATGACCAGGATCGGATAGAGACCGTTGGCCAGGTTGATGCGATTGACCAATTGCAGCATCAGCCAACCACCGCCCAGGCCGATCACCGCGCCGATGCCGAACTCGCGTACCAGGTGCCCCAGCAGGTTCCAATGCAGGCCGGTTTCGCCACTGGCGAGCATGCCGATCAGGGTGACGGTGAGGAACACCGCCATGGGGTCGTTGCTGCCGGACTCGATCTCCAGTGTTGCGCTGACCCGTTCGTTCAGGCCCTTGCCGCCCAGCAGCGAGAACACTGCCGCGGCATCGGTCGAACCGACGATGGCGCCAATCAGCAGACCTTGCATCAAGTTCAGATTGAACAGCCACGCCGCCGCCAGGCCGGTCAGCCCGGTGGTGATCAGCACCCCGACCGTGGCCAGGGACAACGCCGGCCACAACGCTACGCGAAAGCTCGACACCCGCGTGCGCAAGCCGCCGTCCAGCAGGATCACCGCCAAGGCGAGGTTGCCGACCAGGTAGGCCGTGGCGTAGTTATC
This sequence comes from Pseudomonas sp. Soil_N_39, assembly GCF_057655955.1. NCBI lineage: Bacteria > Pseudomonadati > Pseudomonadota > Gammaproteobacteria > Pseudomonadales > Pseudomonadaceae > Pseudomonas > Pseudomonas sp. Soil_N_39. The sequence continues at coordinate 233,087 of NZ_JBDGLI010000001.1, read as the reverse complement.
GAAAAGAATACCGGCGCCGTCGACACCGGCGACCATGCCCACGGCCAGGATGATCACCAGAATCGGGATGCCCAGGCGGGACGAAAGAGAACTGACCAGGATGCTCGCACCTACCAGCAACGCGCCGATCAAGAACAGGCTGTTGATGGTCGTTGCAGTCAAAGGCGTTACTCCGGGAAAACTGAGGGGCGGGCACAGACTGACCATGCAGTCTGCGTGCCAGCGATTCTAACCTGTTGAAATGTGATGCTGTCAAAAAAGGTTGGGGATTGGGGAGCTGAGTACAACCCTTGTGGCGAGGGGATTTATCCCCGATCGAGTGCGAAGCGCTCGCCTGCTGACTGTATGGCAGCACAGTATTGGGGGCCGCTTCGCAGCCCAGCGGGGATAAATCCCCTCGCCACAAGGGTAGGTTCGGTTAAAGGCTGAACCGCCCAACCATGCTGTTCAAATCCACGGCCAGGCGCGACAGTTCGGCGCTGGCGGCACTGGTCTGGTTGGCGCCGGTGGCCGATTGCACCGACAGGTCGCGGATGTTCACCAGGTTGCGGTCCACTTCACGGGCCACCTGGGCCTGCTCCTCGGCGGCGCTGGCGATCACCAGGTTGCGTTCGTTGATCTCCACGATGGCGGTGTTGATCGTGTCCAGGGACATGCCGGCACCGCGGGCGATGTTCAAGGTCGATTCGGCGCGCTCGGTGCTGTTGCGCATCGAGTCCACGGCGTGTTCGGTGCCGCTCTGGATGCTGCCGATCATGCGTTCGATCTCGCTGGTCGACTGCTGGGTGCGGTGAGCCAGTGCGCGGACTTCGTCGGCTACCACCGCGAAGCCACGCCCGGCCTCACCGGCACGGGCCGCTTCGATGGCGGCGTTCAGGGCCAGCAGGTTGGTCTGGTCGGCCAGGCCACGGATCACGTCCAGCACTTTGCCGATGTCGCGGGACTCGTTGGCCAGGTTGCCGATCAGCGTGGCGGTGCTCTGCACGTCGGCACTCATGCGTTCAATGGCGCCGACGGTTTCCTGCACCAGGTCGCGGCCGTCGCCAGCGGACGTGGTGGCGTGTTTCGAGGCTTCGGAGGTGCTGACCGCATTGCGCGCGACTTCTTCCACGGCGCTGGTCATCTCGTTGACCGCTGTCGCGGCCTGTTCGATTTCGTTGTTCTGCTGGGTCAGGCCCCGGGCACTTTCGTCGGTGACGCTGTTGAGCTCTTCGGCGGCGGAGGCCAGTTGCGTGGCCGAGCCGGAGATCCGCTGCAAGGTGTCGCGCAGTTTTTCCTGCATGGTCGACATCGCCCGCAGCAGGCGGCCGGCTTCGTCGCTGCCATCGACGGTAATCGGCCGGGTCAGGTTGCCCTTGGCGATTTCTTCGGCGGCCTCCAGCGCGTTGGCAATCGGCTGGGTGATGCTGTTGGTCAGCAGCCAGGCGAACAGCAGGGTCAGGCCGGTGGCGATGACCAGTAAGGTGACTACCCAGTTGAAAGCGCTTGAATATTGTTGCGCTGCGCCCTGATTGAGGGCCTCGGCTTGCTGGTTGTTGATCTCCACCAAGCGGCCGATTGCGGCATTGATGGCATCGGAGTTGCTCAGCAGTTCAGTGTTGAGCAGCGTGCGCAGTTCATCGACCTGATTGTTGCGCGACAGGGTCTTCATGCGCTCTTCGAGCTGACGGTACTGCCCGAGCAGTTGCACATACTGATCGTAGGCGGCTCGTTCGTCCGGTGCGCTGATGAGCTTTTCGTAGGCGGTCTGGGCCGCGCGGATCTGTTGGCTGCGTTGTTCGAACAGATCGTAGGTTTTCTGCTGGATGTCCGGTTCGCGGTTGACCAGCAAGCGATAGGACAATACGCGCAGGCGCAGGGTGAGCTGGGTGAACTCATCCAGGGCCTTGATGCTGGGCACGCTGTTTTGGGCAATGCTTTCGCCGGACCCGCGGATTTTGCTCATCTGGCTCAGGGCGAATACCCCAAGGGCCAGCATCAGGGCGCCAATCAAGGCAAACCCCAGGAACGCCCGCGGCGCGATGTTCATATTACGTAGGGACATGGAAAGTACCGAAAGAAGATGCGTCCGTGCGGGCTGAGACTGCTGTTCCCTGACTTATCGGTCATACGCCTGAAGTCTTGAGGCGCTGTGGGCTTTTGTCGCAGGGCAACGCTTGTCACGCGACGAAGGGTAGGAACCGGATGCTTGAATCGTAGTCTCTACAGCTCGCGAGCCAAGCACCGCCACCTTTGTAAAGCGTGGCATCGGCGGTGACTTTTCTTTATCGTACGCGCCCCTTGGAAAAGCCTGGAAATCAATATGTTGGAAACATCCCTCAGCCAACTGGAGCAACTGGTCAACGACCTGGTGCAACAGAACCTGCGCCTGACCGGCCTGAACGAAACCCTGAGCGCGGAACTTGCCCGGGCCAAGGATGAAAACGAAAGCCTGCAACTGAGCCTGATGGAACAGGAAGAACTGCACGGCGCCACCGCCGCCCGCATCCAGGCCCTGATCGAGCGCGCTAGCGCCGGTCCTGTCAGCGCATGAAGCACGGCGTCGATGGGGTGACGGTCATCTCGATCCTGGGAGAAGACTATTCAATCAAAGCGCCGGCCGGGCAGGAGCAGGCCCTGTTGGACGCCGCTTCGATGCTCAAGGCCGCACTGGCCGACACGAAAAGGAAATACCCGACACTGATCGGTGATCGCCTGCTGGTATTGGCGGCCATGAATCTGTGTTCGCAACAGATTGAAATGCAGAAGAGCCATCAGGCAGAACTCGACCGTTACCAAGAGCAAGTCAGCGCCACGGTCGAGGTGATTGCCAAGACGATTCAGCAGGCCTGAACCGTTAGCGAATGCTGACGGTGGGGTTTGTGTGGGAGCGAGCTTGCTCGCGATGGCGGTGGATCAGGCAGATCAATTGCAACTGACATACCGCTATCGCGAGCAAGCTCGCTCCCACAATGGATTGGTGGTGAACGCAAATATTGTGTCCACTTGCCCCCCCCTGTGGGAGCGAGCTTGCTCGCGATTGGTTTTCAGCCCCGCTGCAAGACCCGGCTCAGAACCACTCATCCCGCATCCCCGAACACGTATCATCCCGCGCTTCGAGCAGCTCTAGCTCATGGTGACACCCCGGCACTTCCCAGGTCAGGAAGTAGCGCGCCGCTTGCAGCTTGCCGTTATAGAAGTCGCTGTCCGCGGCATTGCCCTTGGCCAGGCCTTCCTCGGCCCGAATCGCCTGTTCCAGCCAGCGCCAGCCAATCACCATGTGCCCGAACACCTTCAGGTACAGTGCGGAGTTGGCGAGGCTGCTGTTGACTTTGCCTTGGGCCAGGTCCGTCAGCAGGCCGAGGGTGACGGTTTGCAGGCGTGCCACCAACGCTTCCAGCGGCTGACGCAACGGCGTCAATGAGGGGTGAGCCTGGGACCGTTCAGTGGTGTCGGCCACCAGACGGATCAATTGCTTGAGCCCGGCACCACCGTTCTGCGCCAGCTTGCGCCCCAGCAGGTCCAGGGACTGGATGCCGTGGGTGCCTTCATGGATCGGGTTGAGGCGGTTGTCGCGGTAATACTGTTCCACCGGGTATTCGCGGGTGTAGCCGTGGCCGCCGAGAATCTGGATCGCCAGCTCGTTGGCTTTCAGGCAGAACTCCGAGGGCCAGGATTTGACGATGGGGGTCAGCAGGTCCAGCAGTTCATGGGCGCGCCGACGCTCGGCTTCGCTGTCCAGGGTGGTGGTGTCATCGAACAGCCGGGCCGCGTACAAGCCCAGGTCAAACGAACCCTCGACGTAGGCCTTCTGGGTCAACAGCATGCGGCGCACGTCGGCGTGCTGGATGATCGCCACGGGGGCGGTGGTCGGGTCCTTGCTGTCGGGCACTCGGCCCTGTGGGCGTTCGCGAGCGTACTCAAGGGAATACAGGTAGCCGGCGTAACCCAGCATCACCGCGCCCATGCCGACGCCGATCCGCGCCTCGTTCATCATCTGGAACATGTAGCTCAGGCCGTGGTGCGGTTTTCCTACGAGGTAACCGACACATTCGCCGTTGTCGCCGAAGTTCAGCGCGGTCGACGTGGTGCCGCGCCAGCCCATCTTGTGGAACAGCCCGGCCAGCAGCACGTCGTTACGCGGGCCGAGGCTGCCATCGTCGTTGACCAGGAACTTGGGCACGATAAACAGCGAAATGCCTTTCACACCCGGTGGGGCGTCCGGCAATTTCGCCAAGACCATGTGCACGATGTTTTCCGACAACGGGTGATCGCCGCCGGAGATGAAGATCTTGTTGCCCTTGAGTCGATAGGTACCGTCGGAAGCCGGTTCAGCGCGTGTACGAATATCCGACAGTGAAGAACCTGCATGGGGCTCGGTCAGGGCCATGGTGCCGAAGAAGCGGCCGTCGATCATCGGTTGCAGGAAGCGTTGCTTTTGCTCCTCGCTGCCGAAGCTTTCGATCAGGTTCGCCGCGCCCATGGTCAGGAACGGGTAAGAGGTCGATGCGGCATTGGCCGACTGGAAGTGTGCGAAGCAAGCCTGGGACAGCAACGTCGGGAGTTGCATGCCACCCGCCTCGAAGCTGCGCGCGGCGTTGAGAAAGCCCGCCTCGAGGAAGGCATCCACCGCCGGCTTGACCTCGGGAATCAGGATCGCCTGGCCGTTCTCGTAGCGCGGTTCGTTTTCATCATTCTTGCGGTTATGGGGCGCGAAAAATTTCTCGGCGATACTGCGGGCCGTGCCGAGGGCTGCGTCGAAGGTTTCGCGATTGTGTTCGGCAAACCGCTCGCGCTGGGTCAGGCCCTCGGCATCGAGGACTTCATACAGCTCGAAAGCCAGATTGCGGGAACTGAGCAACGTCTCGGACATGGCGGCCTACCTTTTTTGGAATGGGCCGAGTCTAGGCGTGGGAATGGAGGCTGAACAGGATGATTGATGGCAGTGATGCAGAGGTTAGGGTGACACTAATCCAATGTGGGAGCGGGCTTTGTGGGAGCAAGGCTTGCCCGCGATGAAAGCGCCGCGGTCTCTTGAGGACCGCAGCGCCTGGATCGCGAGCAAGCTTTGCTCCCACCAAGCTCGCACACAGGGATTTCTATGACCAGGCACCCCTTGCAGGCGCCTGGTTGCAGCGGTTTAGCCGATGGTCATCAGGCTGGCGTTACCACCTGCCGCAGCCGTGTTGACGCTCAAGGCCCGCTCGATCACCAGGCGCTCCAGCGCCACGCTGGTTTCGCCCTGGGACAGGCCATGGACCCCAACGATGGCGCCGGCACGCTTGGCCACTTGCTGGCAAACGCTACGCAGTTGATCCGAGTCACCGTGGTGCAGGACTGCGTCGTACACCACTTCGTCCTTGGCCCAGTCGGAAACCCGCTGGATACGTGCCTGAATGTCCTTCGGCAAGCGTGCGAACAACGCTTTGCTGGTGTCGGTTTCCGGCCACACGGCCGAGCCGCCCACGGCCAGTACGGCCGCCAGTTGCGTCAGCAGGTCGCCTTCCACGTCGGCCAGGCACAGCACGTGCTCGCGCGGCAGGATGGCGTAACTGTTGCGTTCGCCGGTCGGACCGGTCAACAGACGGGTAATACCGCTTTGCGACTGGGCGGCGAACTGCACGCACAGGGCGCTCAACTCGGCGAGCTTCTGGCTGTCGGCCCAGGCTTGCAGAGCGGCCAGCGGTTTACCCATGGCTTCGCGCAAACGCAGGTCCGGCGCCGCCAGGGCATCGCCACGGACGAAGGATTGCTGGATCGCATCGGTAGGGCGTGTCGACAGCAGGCGGTACAGGTACAGCGGACCACCGGCCTTGGGACCGGTGCCCGACAGGCCTTCGCCACCAAACGGTTGTACACCGACCACTGCACCGACGATGTTGCGGTTCACGTAGACGTTGCCGGCATGCACGTTGTCGATGACCTTGGCGATGGTCTCGTCGATGCGCGTGTGCACGCCCAGGGTCAGGCCGTAGCCGGAAGCGTTGATCTGGTTGATCAACTGATCCAGTTCCTTGCGCTTGTAGCGCACCACGTGCAGCACCGGGCCAAAGATCTCGCGCTGCAGTTCATCGAAGCTTTCCAGCTCGATCAAGGTCGGCATCACGAAGGTGCCGCGCTTGCACTCGTCACTGTCGGCGATCGCCATCTGGTAGACGGTGCGACCTTTGTCGCGCATGGCCTGGATGTGTTTTTCGATGCCGGCCTTGGCTTCGGCGTCGATCACCGGGCCGATGTCCACCGACAGGCGCTCAGGATTGCCGAGGCGCGATTCGGCCATGGCACCCTTGAGCATTTCGATGACGCGGTCGGCGGAGTCTTCCTGCAGGCACAGGACCCGCAGGGCCGAGCAACGCTGGCCGGCACTGTCGAAGGCCGAGGACACTACGTCGATGACCACTTGTTCGGTCAGGGCCGAGGAGTCGACGATCATGGCGTTCTGGCCGCCGGTTTCGGCGATCAGCGGGATCGGACGACCCTGGTTGTCCAGGCGTCCGGCGATGTTGCGTTGCAGCAGGCGGGCGACTTCGGTGGAGCCGGTGAACATCACGCCTTTGACCCGCTCGTCACCCACCAGGCGGGCGCCGACGGTTTCGCCGCGACCCGGCAGCAGTTGCAGGACGCCTTCCGGAATGCCTGCCTCAAGCATCAAACGCACGGCCTGGGCAGCCACCAGTGGCGTCTGCTCGGCGGGCTTGGCCAGAACCGGGTTGCCGGCGGCCAATGCAGCGGCGACCTGGCCGCTGAAAATCGCCAGCGGGAAGTTCCACGGGCTGATGCAGACCACCGGGCCCAGAGGGCGGTGGGCGTCGTTGGTGAAATCGTTGCGCGCCTGCACCGCGTAGTAACGCAGGAAATCCACGGCTTCACGGACTTCGGCAATGGCGTTGGCGAAGGTCTTGCCGGCTTCGCGGGCCAGCAGGCCCATCAGCGGTTGGATCTCGCCTTCCATCAGGTCAGCGGCACGTTCCAGGATCGCGGCGCGCTCGGCTGGCGGCGTGGCCTGCCAGATCGGTGCGGCGTTGAGGGCGCACTGGATGGCGTTGTCGACGTCGGCGACCGTGGCTTCCTGCACATGGCCGACCACATCGCGGTGATCAGACGGGTTCAGCACCGCTGCCGGGGTTTCTTCGCTGGCAGCGCAACCGAGCATCGGCACGGCTTTCCAATCGTTATGGGCAGTGGCCAGCAGGGCGCAGGACAGCGACGCCAGACGATGCTCGTTGGCCAGGTCGATGCCGCTGGAGTTGGCGCGGTCGCTGCCGTACAGGTCACGCGGCAGTGGGATGCGCGGGTGCGGCAGGCCGAAACCGCCTTCCAGGGTTGCCATCTGCTCGATGCTGGCCACTGGATCGGCCACCAGCTCCTGGATGGAAATCGACTGGTCGGCGATGCGGTTGACGAACGAGGTGTTCGCGCCGTTTTCCAGCAAGCGGCGTACGAGGTAGGCCAGCAGGGTTTCGTGGGTGCCGACCGGGGCGTACACACGGCACGGACGGTTCAACTTGCCTTCGGAGACCTTGCCTACAACCTGTTCGTACAGCGGCTCACCCATGCCGTGCAGGCACTGGAATTCGTACTGGCCCGGGTAATAATTCTGACCGGCGATGTGGTAAATGGCCGACAAGGTATGGGCGTTGTGCGTGGCGAACTGCGGGTAGATGACTTCCGGCACCGACAACAGTTTGCGCGCGCAAGCGATGTAGGACACGTCGGTGTACACCTTGCGGGTATAGACCGGATAGCCTTCCAGGCCTTCGACTTGGGCGCGCTTGATCTCGCTGTCCCAGTACGCGCCTTTTACCAAGCGAATCATCAGGCGGTGGCGGCTGCGGCGAGCCAGGTCGATGACGTAGTCGATCACATACGGGCAGCGCTTCTGGTAGGCCTGGATCACGAAGCCGATGCCGTTCCAGCCGGTCAGTTGCGGCTCGAAGCACAGGCGCTCCAACAGGTCCAGGGACAGTTCGAGGCGGTCGGCTTCTTCGGCGTCGATGTTCAGGCCGATGTCGTATTGCTTGGCCAGCAAGGTCAGCGACAGCAGGCGCGGGTACAGCTCGTCCATGACGCGCTCGTACTGGGCGCGGCTGTAGCGCGGGTGCAGGGCCGAGAGTTTGATGGAAATGCCCGGGCCTTCATAAATCCCACGGCCGTGGGACGCTTTGCCGATCGAGTGAATGGCTTGTTCGTACGAGGCCAGGTACTTCTGGGCATCATGTTCGGTGAGTGCGGCTTCACCCAGCATGTCGTAGGAATAACGGAAACCCTTGGTTTCGAACTTGCTGGCGTTGGCCAGGGCCTCGGCGATGGTTTCGCCGGTGACGAACTGTTCGCCCATCAGGCGCATGGCCATGTCGACGCCCTTGCGGATCATCGGCTCGCCGCTCTTGCCGATGATGCGGCTCAGGGAGGAGGTCAGGCCTGCTTCGTTATGGGTTGCGACCAGCTTGCCCGTCAGCAACAGGCCCCAGGTGGCTGCGTTGACGAACAGCGACGGGCTGTTGCCCAGGTGCGGTTGCCAGTTGCCGGTGCTGATCTTGTCGCGGATCAGCGCATCGCGGGTACCTTTGTCCGGGATGCGCAGCAGCGCCTCCGCCAGGCACATCAATGCCACGCCTTCCTGGGACGACAGGGAAAATTCCTGCAGCAAGCCCTGAACGATACCGGCACGGCCGCCGGCACTTTTCTGGTTACGCAGTTTTTCCGCAATCGAAGCCGCCAACTTGTTGGTGGCTTCGGCCATTTCGGCCGGCAGGCGGGCCTGCTCGATCAGCATCGGCACCACTTCCGGCTCAGGGCGACGGTAAGCGGCGGTGATGGAGGCGCGCAGGACCGATTGCGGCAGGATGCTCTCGGCGAATTCGAGGAAGCATTGGTGAGCGTGGTCGACCTGTACATCGCCAGCATCATCGCTGTCAGTACGAGGGGAACCGTTCAGCTCGGTCAGGGTTGCACCACCCTCGAGTTTTTCCAGGTAATTGAAAATTGCCTGCTTGATCAGCCAGTGCGGCGTGCGATCAATCGAGGTTGCGGCCGCCTTGAGGCGTTCGCGGGTCGGGTCATCGAGTTTGACCCCAAGGGTGGTGGTAGCCATATTTTTATCCTCATGTTTACCACGTATGGCGTGGCATCAGCTGGCGGCAAGATTAGCTGCGCGATGAATGAGGTGCAACCGGGTGCAACCCTTTTTTTCGTGAAATGACCGGCAGCTCATCTGGAAGCCTGCTCGGCTCCGTCCTTCCTGCACCGGCATAGTGCTTTGGCTTCTAACGGTGCGCTTTGGACTGCACTAAAAGGGAGCAAAAAACGCCGAATATGCGACAAAACCGATCAGGTGCAACTTATTCGAACGAAACTGGTTGCACCTTATTTGATTTGTTGAATAGCATTCACGGCCAAGGTGCAACCGGTTCCAAGCCGAGGGGCATCGGCTGATGGCTTTCCTGGGGAAACATCAGTCATAAATTCGCGGGACTGCAAATCGTCGCTACAACGTCTGCGTTGTCGGCGCTTTCAACTGCCACCGCACCATAAAAACAAAGCCAGGGCGTAACTCATGAGTGTTAGTAATCCCACCTTGATCACTTTTGTGATCTACATCGCAGCCATGGTCCTGATCGGCCTGATGGCTTACCGCTCCACCAATAACCTTTCTGATTACATCCTGGGCGGTCGCAGCCTGGGCAGCGTGGTCACGGCATTGTCCGCCGGTGCTTCCGACATGAGCGGCTGGTTGTTGATGGGTTTGCCGGGTGCCATCTATATGTCTGGCCTGTCGGAAAGCTGGATCGCCATCGGTCTGGTTATCGGTGCCTATCTCAACTGGCTGTTCGTGGCCGGCCGCCTGCGGGTGCAGACCGAGCACAACGGTGACGCCCTGACGCTGCCGGATTACTTCTCCAGCCGTTTCGAAGACAAGAGCGGGCTGTTGCGGATCATCTCCGCGGTGGTGATCCTGGTGTTCTTCACCATCTACTGCGCTTCCGGCATCGTGGCCGGCGCCCGTCTGTTCGAAAGTACCTTCGGCATGTCCTACGAGACCGCGCTGTGGGCCGGTGCCGCAGCGACCATCGCCTACACCTTCATCGGCGGTTTCCTGGCCGTGAGCTGGACCGACACCGTACAAGCCACCCTGATGATCTTCGCGCTGATCCTGACGCCGATCATCGTGCTGCTGGCCACCGGTGGTGTGGACACCACGTTCCTGGCCATTGAAGCGAAAGATCCTACGTCCTTCGACATGCTGAAAAACACCACCTTCATCGGCATCATCTCGCTGATGGGCTGGGGCCTGGGCTATTTCGGCCAACCGCACATCCTGGCGCGCTTCATGGCGGCGGACTCGGTCAAGTCGATCGCCAAAGCCCGTCGCATCTCCATGGCCTGGATGATCCTCTGCCTGGGCGGTACCGTGGCTGTGGGCTTCTTCGGCATCGCTTACTTCTCGGCGCACCCTGACGTGGCCGGCCCCGTGACCGAGAACCCTGAGCGGGTGTTCATCGAGCTGGCGAAGATCCTGTTCAACCCATGGGTGGCTGGCGTGTTGCTGTCGGCCATCTTGGCGGCGGTCATGAGTACCCTGAGCTGCCAGTTGCTGGTGTGCTCCAGTGCCCTGACCGAAGACTTCTACAAGACCTTCCTGCGCAAGAGCGCTTCCCAGCTGGAGCTGGTCTGGGTCGGCCGCGCCATGGTGCTGCTGGTGGCCTTGGTGGCCATCGCCCTGGCCGCTAACCCGGAAAACCGCGTACTGGGCCTGGTGAGCTACGCCTGGGCCGGTTTCGGTGCCGCCTTCGGCCCGGTTGTCCTGATCTCCGTGATCTGGAAGAACATGACCCGCAATGGCGCGCTCGCCGGCATTCTGGTGGGTGCAATCACCGTGATCGTCTGGAAGCACTTCGCGTTGCTGGGCCTGTACGAAATCATCCCGGGCTTCATCTTCGCCAGCCTGGCCATCTACTTCGTCAGCAAGATGGGCTCGCCTACCGCGGGTATGCTGCAGCGCTTCGACGCGGCGGAAAAAGATTTTCGTCTGAACCAGTAAGGCCTTCAACGCGGCCTTGACGGCGCGCTTGAAGAACATAAAAAACGGCCCGTCTCCAATGGAAACGGGCCGTTTTTTATGCGCCGAATTTATCGACCGCGCCTGTTACCTGTGGGAGCGAGCCTGCTCGCGATGAGGTGTCACATTCAGCATCCAGGCAAGCTGATACGCGAGCAGGCTCGCTCCCACACTGGATCTTCAAAGGACGCGCATCACTTCACCTCGGTGTCAGGCTGATTGAGAAAGATCAATACGCCCAAAATCGCCATGTAGAACCTGAACGCAGCGTCCTGGCCATTCCAGATCTCTGATTGCCACATCAGGAACCATTCGCCGCCGACCACCATGAAACCAAAGAACCAGACGAAGAAGCCCACCGTCAAACCGACGATGGTCCAGCGCTTGGCGCGGGCGAACACCTGGGCTTCGGCCTTGCGCACCTGCCATAGTTTCAGCGCGCCGTAGCCCAGCAGCCCTGCGGTCAGCGCTTCGCCGAGGATGATCAACCAATACGCGCCGTGCCACATCCAGGGTTGAGCGATGGCGCGATACCGAGCGGCATTGTCGGGAAAGGTGGTGTCCATGCTCAGTACGTGCTGGACGAAATTGAAGTTGGAGCGGTAGTCCGTGATGTTGTTGAACACGGTCAGGAGGGCGAATGCGGCGAGCGCCAGGGTCATTGCGATTTTTGCGTAGCGTGTCGTCATGTCATGCGTCCTTTGCTTTTTTGCGACCCGGGCACGTTATCACGCCCACCAACGCCGTGAGATCGAGCGCGTTGCAAGAAACGGCTGATTGATGTGTAGGACGGTGCGGATGGCTGCAATGTCTCGAATGTCTATCGGAAAATGCATCACGCTTTGCGGCTTTTAGCTTCTTGGTTGTAGGGCAAATCTGTTTTTCCTGACCTCCAATACACTTCCCTTATTGCTCATGCAGAATCGCCCGCCTCCATTCAGCAGAGGCACATCGGATGTTCCCGCCTGCCAACCTACCGCGTTTCACCCTGACGCTCGACAGCGGGCCGAATGATCTCAAGGTGCTTGAGTTCAAGGGCAAGGAAACCATCAGCCAGCCCTATCGCTTTGACGTGGAACTGGTCAGCGAGCGCTGCGACTTGGAACTGGAAGCACTCCTGCATCGCCAGGCATTTCTGCGGTATGGCCGGGAAGGTGGCATACACGGGCAGGTCTATAGCGTTGCCCAAGGCGATTCGGGCAAACGCCTGACCCGTTACCAGGTCTGCCTGGTGCCGCGCCTGGCTTATTTGCGCCACCGCATCAACCAGCGGATTTTCCAGCACTTGAGCGTGCCCGATATCGTCGCCTGGGTGTTGAAGGAGCACGGGATCCTGGCGGGGGACTGCCAGTTCACCCTCGGTGGGCACTATCCCGAGCGTGAATACTGTGTGCAGTACGGCGAGAGCGACCTGACGTTCATCGAGCGGATCTGCGCCGAAGTCGGTATCCACTACCACTTTCGGCATCGCCCTGACGGCCATCTGCTGGTGTTCGGCGACGACCAGACCGGGTTTCCTCGCCTGCCCGAATCGACGCTGTATCTGCCGGACAGCGGCATGGCTGCCGATGCGCCGGCCATCAAGCGCTTGGCGGTGCGACTCCAGACCCGCACCACGGCCGTGACGTTGCGCGACTACGACTTCCGCAAGCCCGGCTTGTTATTGCAAACCCATCTCGACAATCGGCAGCTCCCTGTGCTCGAGGACTATCGGTACCCGGGTGGGTTCTGCGACCGTGACGATGGTAAGCACCTGACCCGGCGTGCTCTTGAGCGTCACGGTGCCGATCATCGCGTAGCGCAGGGCGGCAGCGACGCAAGTGCTTTCGTCAGCGGACATTTCATGCGCATCGAGGCCCATCCCCGGGAGCCGTGGAACGATCTCTGGCTCCTGACCCATATCGATCATCATGGCCGTCAACCCCAAGTGCTGGAAGAAACAGCCTCCGCCAGCCCGGATGAATTCCAGGGCTACAGAAACACCTTTCTCGCCACGCCTTGGGACGTGTGCTTTCGGCCGCCCCTGCATCACGAAAAGCCTCGTGCCCACGGTTATCAGTCAGCGGTGGTGACCGGGCCGGTGGACAGCGAGATCCATTGCGATGAGTTTGGACGGGTCAAGGTGCAATTGGCCTGGGATCGCGACGGCACGCGCGACGAGCATTCCAGTTGCTGGCTGCGAGTGGCCGCAGGGTGGGCCCACGATCACTACGGTGCAGTGATGATTCCCCGGGTCGGCATGGAAGTGCTGGTGGGGTTCATTGATGGCGACGTGGACAAGCCCCTGGTGGTGGGTTGCCTGCCCAACGGCGCCAACCCGGTGCCGTTGGACCTGCCGGCGGACAAGACCCGCAGTATCTGGCGCAGCCAGAGCAGCCCTGGTGGGGAAGGCTATAACGAACTGCGCATCGAGGACCGCAAGGGGGCGGAGGAGATTTACCTGCGGGCCCAGCGAAACTGGACCCAGCATGTGCTGCACGACCAGCGGGTACAGGTCGATCACGAGCGCAGTATTGTCGTCACCGGCACGGCGCGGCACGAACTCAAGGCCGATGAGCAGCGCGTTACCCATGGTCGGCGCCAGGCTGAAGTCCGGCAGGACGATCATTTGCTGGTCAGCGGCGAGCGGCATGTTCGCGTGAGCAGCCAGATGTTGAACGCCAGCCAGCAGTTTCATGTCAGTGCTGGCCAGCAAGTGGTCCTGGAGGCTGGCGCCAGTGTGACCCTGCAGGCCGGTGGCCATTGGATCAACATTGGCGCCGACGGGATTTTCAGCAGCGCGCCGATCGAGGTCGGTGGGGCGCCGATGGCGGTGATGGGGGCGTCAGCGGGTTCGTCGGGCAGTGTCGGGAAATCGGTCCCAGTGGCGGCGCCTCGGCTTTCCCTGGCGCAGATCCTCAGCTTCCAAGGCGCGGCGCCGTTCTGCGAGGAGTGTGAGCGTTGCAGGAACGGTGTCTGCGTACCCTCGGCCTTTCACAAACCTGTCGACGTCCAGGAGCGCCCATGAACAGCGGTCAAACACCCCATACTTGGCTTGAGAACCATCCGTTGCAGGCGTCCGAGCAATTGTTCGCCATTTTCTGCAACGCCAGCAGCGCCGGGGCGTTGTCTGCCTGGCGGCGTTCGATGGCCGCGACACCCACGCCGATCTGGGGCGATACGCCGTACGCCGAGTGGGAATCGGTCATGCCCTATGTAGGGATTGTTCGGACAGACAGTGAGTTTCTTGATTGGATAGCGGCCACCGATTCGCTCGATTGGGGGTGGTTGGCGGTGTCGTGTGCCAGCCAGGAAACCCTTGCCGAGCATTTACGTGGGTTGACGCAGGTGCTGTTGCCGGGTGGCAAGGCGGTTTTCCTGCGTTTTTGGGATGGGCGCTTCATGGGGTCGATCCTGCAATCGACGGCGGTGGATGTCGGGGAACTCCTACCGGTCATCAGTCGTTGCCTGATCAACGGTCACTCCCTTGAGATCAAAGGAAGCGCCCAGCGGCCGGCTCGGATTTTTCCTTGGTGGGAAGTGCCCGTGGCGCTGCTGGACACTATGGCCGAGGCGCCGACGGACTGTCTGGTGGATAACGTGCTCACATGGTTGGGCGAAGAGCATCCGGATCTGTTCGAGCGGGTCGAACCCCGCATCCTGCGGCGCAAGATTGCTCACTTTCTTGAGCGATCAAAGCCGGCTGCCGCGCCGAAGGCGTCACTGCAGACGTACTTGATGCGGGAGTTGGGCTGATCGTGGCCTGTCCGCTGGGCTGCGAACCCCTGACGTTCGACGCGCTTCAAGGTAAACTCGTCGCCCTTCGCAGGAGCCGCCATGAATTATCGCCACGCCTTCCACGCCGGCAATCACGCCGACGTGTTCAAACACCTGACCTTGACCCGCCTCATCGCGTTGATGTCGCGCAAGGAACAGCCCTTCGCCTACCTCGATACCCATGCGGGCATCGGGCTGTACGACTTGCAGGGTGACCAGGCCAACCGTACCGGTGAGTACCTGGAAGGCATTGCGCGGTTGTGGGGCGAGGGCGACCTGCCGCCGTTGACTGCCGACTACATGAAAGTGCTGCACGAGATGAACCCGGACGGGCAACTGCGCTACTACCCGGGCTCGCCGGAACTGGCGCGGCGCCTGACTCGACCGCAGGACCGTGTGCTGCTCAACGAGAAACACCCGGAAGACGGCGTGTTGCTCAAGGACAACATGAAAGGCGACCGTCGCGTGGCGGTGCACTTGGGTGAGGGCTGGCATGTGCCGCGGGCGTTGCTGCCGGTGGCGGAAAAGCGTGCGCTGATGCTGATCGATCCACCCTTCGAGCAGCTTGACGAGATGCAGCGCTGCGCCGCCTCGCTCAAGGAGGCCATTGGCCGGATGCGTCAGACGGTGGCGGCCATCTGGTACCCGGTGAAGGACCAGCGGATGTTGCGCCGCTTCTACCAGGACCTGTCCGGCACCGGCGCGCCGAAGCTGTTGCGGGTGGAGCTGCTGGTGCACCCACTGGCGACGCCCAACAGCCTGAACGGCTCCGGCCTGGCGATTGCCAATCCGCCGTGGGGGCTGGAAGAAGAGTTGCGCGAGCTGCTGCCGTGGCTGTCGAAAAAGCTGGGGCAGACCCAGGGCGGGTGGCAGATGGATTGGTTGATCGCTGAAAGTTGATCGTTGAGCCGATGCAGTCAGGTCGTCAGGAAGGACGCCTTCGCGAGCAAGCTGCTCCCACACCGGTCTGAGGTGTACCAATATTTGGGTCCGCCCTGGACACTGGAAGCGGGTGTTCACAGAACTGTAACTGCCACAAATCCTTGTGGGAGCCGAGCTTGCTCGCGATGACGGTGGTTCAGCTGCATCGATGTTGAATGTGCCACCGCCATCGCGAGCAAGCTCAGCTCCCACACTGGTTCTGAGGATGTACCCAATATTTGGGTCCGCCCTGGACACTGGGAGCGGGTGTTCACAGAACTGTAACTGCCACAAATCCTTGTGGGAGCCGAGCTTGCTCGCGATGACGGTGGTTCAGCTGCA